>DASWRS010000477.1:0-40942 GCA_036403075.1 Kofleriaceae bacterium | reverse complement strand
CGGGCCGACGATCGAGCCGCGCCACCTGCCGCCCAACGTCCGGCCGCGGGTCACGCCGAGCGGCATGCCGATCGTCCCGGGCGCGACGCTGCGCGAGCTCGAGCGCTACGCGATCCTCGAGACCCTCAAGGCGACCGGCGGCTCGACGTCGAAGGCCGCCGAGATGCTGGGGATCAGCGTGCGCACGATCCAGTATCGCCTGCACCAGTACAACGAGGCGCCGCGCTCGGACATCGATGTCGTCCGCAAGCTGGTCGTGTCGGCCGAGAGCAGCGGCGAGTGACCTTCCTCGAGGAGCTGTTCGCGTTCGTCGGCTTCGACGACGGTGACCGGGCGCGGCTGCGCGACCTGCATCCCCGGATCGCGCCGGCGTTCGAGGCGATCGCGGGCCGGTTCTACGAGGCCGTGTTCGCCAAGCCGGGCGCCGCCGCGGTGCTGTCGGGGCCGGCGCAGGTCGAGCGGCTGCGCGTGTCGCTGATCGACTGGATGTCGAGTGGCCTGGCCGGTCCGCACGACGAGAAGTTCTACGACAAGCGGTCGCGGATCGGCCGGCGCCACGTCGCGGTCGGGCTCGGCTCGCAGTACATGTTCACCGCGATGACCGTGGTGCGGCTGGTCTACCAGGACCACATCGCCGCGATGTATCCGCCGGCCGAGGCGTTCGCCGTGATGCGGTCGGTCCACAAGCTGCTCGACTGCGAGCTCGCGATCATGGTCCAGCACTACGAGCTCGACACCGAGGACAAGCTGATCGCCCGCGAGCGCAAGAGCCAGGCCGACCGGATCCTGGCGATGCAGACCATGTCCGCGGGCCTGGCCCACGAGGTCAGAAACCCGCTCAACGCCGCCAAGCTCCAGCTCGAGCTGCTCGAGCGCCGGCTGCATCGCACCGTCGACGATCCGCGGCTGACCGAGCCGACCGAGCTGGCGCAGAAGGAGATCGAGCGGCTGAACGCGCTGCTCAACGAGTTCCTGGTGTTCGCCCGGCCGCCCGAGCTGCACGTCCAGGAGCACGACGTGGTGGCGCTCGCGCGTCAGGTGGTCGACCTCGAGCGCGTCGCCGCCGAGCAGCGCGGCGTGACCCTGACGCTCGATACCGATCCGGAGCAGATCCTCGCGGAGGTCGACGTCGCCAAGCTGCACCAGCTGGTGCAGAACCTGGTCCGCAACGGCTGCGAGGCGGTGGCGCCCGGCGGCCACGTCACGGTCGGGATCCGGGTCGACGACGCGCGCTGCCTGATCCGGGTCGCCGACGACGGGCCCGGGATCCCCGAGCACGTCAAGCCGCGGATCTACGAGCCGTTCTTCTCGACCAAGGAAGGCGGCACGGGCCTGGGGATGTCGATCGTGCACAGCCTGGTGTCGCTGCACGGCGGCTCGATCGACCTCGCGACCGGGCCGCGCGGCACCAGCTTCGAGGTCACGATCCCGCGCTGGCGATGACCCGCGATCCGGCGCTATGGTCGGCCGGCTGATGGCGGAGCGTGGTCCCAACCTGGTTCTCGTGATCGATGACAACGCCGCGAACCGGGCGCTCGCCCAGGCCACGCTCGAGGACGAGGGCTACCAGGTCGTGCTCGCCGCCGCGGGCGAGGCCGGCGTGGCCGCGTTCGTGCGCCAGCCGCCGGACTGCGTGCTGCTCGACATCCAGATGCCGGGCATGGACGGGGTCGCGGTGTGCCAGCGGGTGCGCGAGTTGCCCGGCGGTGCCGACGTGCCGGTCGTGTTCCTGACCGCGCAGCGCGACGTCGAGACCTTCGACCGCGCGCGCCAGGCGGGCGGCGACGACTTCCTGACCAAGCCGTTCCGGCCGAGCGAGCTGATCCTCCGGATCGAGGCGGCGATGAAGCTGCGCAGGATCGCGCTCGAGCGCGGCGAGTTGGTCGAGCTGATCCGGCGCCAGCGCGACGACGTCATGCGGCTGCAGCTCCAGCGCGAGCAGCTGATGGCGTTCCTGGTCCACGACCTCAAGAACCCGGTCCACGCGATCAGCCTGAGCGGTGAGCTGATCGCGCGCGATCAGACGGCCTCGCCGCGCACCCGGGCCGCGGCCGCGGCGATCCGGTCCGACAGCGAGTCGCTGCTGCGCATGATCATGAACCTGCTCGACCTGAGCAAGGCCGACGAGGGCCGGCTGGTCCCCGCCCGCCAGCGGGTCGACCTCGCCGGGCTCGCCGCCGAGATCGCGGCCGGGATGGCGGCGCGGGCGCGCACCGCCGAGGTCGAGATCGCCGCCGAGGTCGCGCCGCGAACGATCCACGCCGATCCGGAGCTGATCCGCCGCGTGCTCGAGAACCTGGTCGACAACGCGATCCGCCACGCGCCGCCGGAGTCTGTGGTCCGGATCACCAGCATCGATCGCGGCGCCGGCATCGAGCTCCGGGTCGCCGATGCCGGCCCCGGCGTGCCGGCCGCGCTGCGCGAGCGCGTGTTCGATCGCTTCGTCCAGGGCGACACGCCGGCGCGCGCCGGCCGCGGCCTGGGCCTGGCGTTCTGCAAGCTCGCGATCGAGGCCCACGGCGGCACGATCTGGATCGAGGATGGCAACCCGGGCGCGGTGTTCTGCGTCCGCCTGGCGGGCGCGTAGCGCCGGTACGACTCACGACGCCTTGTACGGCACGAACTGGAACGTGACCTCGGACTGGACCTGACCCATCGGATCGCCCTTGCCTTGATCGGCCGCGCCGTAGATCCCGATCTGATTGCCGCGATTCATCTTGTAACCGGTGATGAGGACGCGCTGGCTATCCTTGCCGGCCGCTGGATCGAGCGTCCCGTGCGCCGAGTACCGGGCACCATCGTCCGGATCGGTGATGCTGCCGCCACCTTTGAACGACCAGTACACCGCCTGCCCGACGAGCTCCTTGGCGCGTTGATCGACCTTCGCGCGCGCGAGGATCAACTTCTGGTCGAACTCCTGGAGCCCGCGGAACTTGCTTCCGATGGCGGTGGTGACTCCGAGGGAATTGCCCTCGCCATCGATCACTCCGATCTTCATGAGATACTTGCGGGCACTGTTGATCGCCGACATATCGGCGGGCTGCAGGCTCGCGATCCACCGCATCGCGACCTCCTTCTCGAGGCTGTCGACGGTCTGGCCGGGCAACGAGCTTTGCACCTTCGCCAGAAACGCCTGTGGCTTGGTCGAGAGCATCCCCGCCTGGATCGTACCGAGCTGGGCGATGACCGCCGTGGCCTGGGTGCCGAACTGACGCGCCGCCTTGCCGTTCCCGACACCCCACAGATCCGCCGGGACCGGATCGAGCGTGCCATTCGCGATGTTCTGCACCCACGCAGCCTCGGTGCACTTTGCATCGATATGGGTCAGCGACGTGTTGAGCGTCGTGTACTTGCTGAAGGTCTCGTCCAGCGTGTTGAGGAGTCCTTCCCAGTCACCCTTGCCGGCCGCCGAGGTCGGCATCGGCGGGGCGGCGGCTCCCGGCGCCGCCAGCAGGCCCTCGGCGGTGGTCAGGGCGAGCTTGGCCTTGCTCATGACGTCGTACATCTGCTTCGCCTCGCCGGCGACGCCACCGATCGCACCGACCCCCTTCAACGCGAGATCCGCGGCGATCGATAACCCCTTGTCGAACATGTCTTGCTTCGCGCGTGCCTCGGCTACAGCGGTATTGAACTTGGCGACCGCCCCGCGGTACGTCGATTCGAACGCCTTGTAGAGCTGACGAGTCTGGGCGATCGCGCTCGACGCCGCGGTTGCATCCGTGTTGATCGTCGTGCGCGCCTGCAGCGTCGCAGCCCGGACCGCGTCGATCGAGGTCTGGATCTTCTGCGCCTCGGCCTTGTCAGCGTCGGTCAGCTTGCCCTTGGCCTTGTCACGGAAGATCTTGCGCTGGATCCCGCTTCCCATCGAGACCGAGAAGCTCGTACCCCGCACCATCGCCTCGGCCGCGTGATCGGCTTCGACCTCCGCCGCGTCGTGCGCGGCACTGACTTCGAGCTTGTGCTGGACCTTCCGCGCGGTGCCTTGCTGGACCGTGTGCGCGACCTCGTGCGCGAGCAACGTCTGGCCGCCCCGGGACGATGGATCGTACTGCCCGCTCGCGAAGTGGATATCGGAGCCCGTCGCGTAGGCCCGTGCCCCGAGCGAGCTCGCCGCGGCTGCCGATGCATGGCCGGTGTGAATCTGCACGCCGCCGAGGTCCACGCCCAGCGATGATTCGAAGCGAGTCTGTAGCTCGCCGGGCAAGCTCGTGCCGGTCGAGCCGCTCGCCTCGGCGACCTTGCCTTCGGCATCGTCGTGCACGCCATTGTGATCGGCCTTGCGCATCGCCAGGCCCGACGCGACCGGATGCTTCGGCGCGTCGAGCAAGGAGCTCCGGGTCGCGCGATTCGGCGCGAGGTCCTGGTCGAGCTGGCCTGCGCTGGCGGCAGCGTGCGTGCGATCGAATTCACGTTCGGCGTTCATCGGTACTCCTTCAAGAAATCGCGCCGCTGCTGGACAGCTTGCCATGCTCGGCGAACTCGAGTGCGACGGCGCGCTCGAGATGCCCCTGGTGAAGCGACGTCTCGTCCTGCGCGGCAAGGAACGCTGCGCGAAGACATGCATTGCGGATGTAGCCACCCGAGAGCTGGTACTTGCGCGCGAGCGTGTCGAGCGCCAGCGGGCCGGTGACCGGAAGCTCGGGCGGGAGATGGGCGCGCCACAGCTGCTCGCGCGTCTCTTCATCGGGAAACGGGAACGAGAGCCGGAACGACAGCCGGCGCTTGAATGCCTGATCGATCGTGTTGCCGCTGTTGGTGGTGAGCACCGCGATCCCGCCGAAGCCATCGAGCCGTTGCAGCAGGTAGTTGACCTCGAGGTTGGCGTAGCGATCGTTGCTCGACCGGACCTCGGTGCGCTTGGCGAACAGCGAATCGGCCTCGTCGAATAGCAGCACGACCTGGCCGTCCTCGGCGGCGTCGAAGATCGTCGACAGGTTGCGCTCGGTCTCTCCGATCCACTTCGACATCACCTTGGAGAGATCGACCTGGTACAGGTCGAGCCCGAGCTCGCGCGCGATCACGCCGGCCACGAGCGTCTTGCCGGTCCCCGGTTGACCCTGAAACAGCGCGGTCAGCCCGCGCGAGGTCGCCATCGTGCGGCTCATGCCCCAGGTGTCGTAGACCTGGCGGCCGTGACGAACGCGCGCGACGAGCTCGCGCAAGCTGTCGAGGATGTCCGGCGGAAACACCACGCTCGACCAAGTGGCGAGCCGCTCGACGCGCGTCGCATACTGGCCGAGACGGCGATCGCGAGTCTGGCGAATGTAGGTCTCGATCTCGGGTGCGGCATCGTCGTCGAGGGCGATGCCCGCCGCCACGGCTGCCGTCACGGCCTGGCGCACCACCCCGGGCCCGATCTTGTAGCGTGCGGCGATCGCATCGAGGTTGCCGACCGAGAGCCCGACCTCGGCGAGCGCGCGCTGCCACACCGCCCGGCGCTCGGTCTCCGGCAGGACCGGGAGCTTGATCGCGGTGTGGCCCGCGCCGACCGGGACCGTCTCGTCGGGCACGGCGATGATCACGATCGGGCCGGGATGCACGCGCAGCGTCTCGGCGGCGACCTCGCGACCCGCACGCTCGTCGAACGTGACCTCGCCGAGGTTCACGATGCACGGCACGAGGCCGGTCAACTGGGCGCGGCGCAGCGAACGTGCGAGCTCGACGAGGAACAGGTCCGGATGCCGGGGCAGCGCCGTCGCATCGATCACCGCGACATCGCGCCCGGCCTCGTGCGCGAGTGCACACGCGAGCGTCCGGCGCCCGCTGCCGATGCTGCCGCGGATGACGATCCGGTGTTGCCGACCTGCTCGCGCGAGGTCGAGGATCGCGGACTCGAGGACCGGGCGCGGAACATCCAGGCTCACGAGCTCGCGAGTCGTCGTCCGGATCGTGGTCGCAGACCCGAGCGCCGGGTTCACCGCGCGCAGGCGATCGCCGATCACCGGATCGATCGAGAGCTCGGCGAACGGCCGCGCGCGCTTCGCGCCGACGTGGACCACGCCGAGGCGAACCAGGGGCGCGAGCGGATCGAGGGCGGCGGCGATCGCGTGACGATCGTGGCGCCCGACGAGCAGCTCCTGGACGAGCAACTCGTCGACGGTGGCGCGACCGGCATCGTTTGCGAGGATGCCGTAGAGCCGCGCGACATCGCCCCACAGCGCTGCCGCGGCGATGACCAGCAGGAGATCGAGCGCGAGCGGATCGAGGCCGAGCTCGTCGATCAGCGCCCCGACCGGGGTCGACACGGCGCGCCACGTCGGATCCGAGGCCAGGGCGAGCTCGTGCTCGACGATCTGTTCGCGCGCTGCGACCCGGTACTCCGCCGCGAAGCCGCGATTCATGCCGAGGATCGCTCCGACCTCGTGCTCGTACGGATGCTTGCCTTCGTTGCCGTAGCCGAGCTTGCGGGTATCCCATGCGGCGGCGATCGCCTCGAGCGCCCAGAGCGAGATCGTGCGGAGCTCGCGATCGAGCTGCGCGCGGGCTTCGCGCGGAGCGATCGCGATCGGGCGCACGCGCGGATCGAGCGCACTCAGCCGAGCGCACACCAGCGGCGCAGGCGCCGCCGCCGCCGTGGATGGCGAAGCCGCGGCGTCCGTGCGGCATGCGGAGGTGATCACCTCCGGCTCGTCGACATCGTCGGCCGCGGCGGTCGCGGCGGTCGCGCCGATCCGGGGCACGGGGTCGATGTCCGGATCCGTCTCGACCGCGGGCCGGCGGAGGAGGCCGGCGAGCTCGTGGACCTCGATCGATCCGTCGGCCGCGCGAACCGCGAGGCGCCGGCCATCGGGATCGATCGCGAGATCGTGGACATCGTGATCGAAGTGGATCATCCCCGCGCCGCGGCCCGAGCCGAGCTCGAGCATCGCGACGCAGCGTGCGTCGAGCTGGGTGATCGCGAGGCCGCGACGGTTCGCGACGCGCACGTTCGAAGCGACCGTGCCGCACACGGTCGTGCGTCCGGTGCCGAGCGAGATGCGGACGAGCTGGCGACTCGCGACGAGGAGCACCACCGATTTCCCATCCGCCATCACGGCGCCTGCGACCGGAGCGCTCGGCAGCGCCACGACCAACCCCGAAGGCAGGGTCAAGCGCATGCCGCGCGCGGCGACGAAGCGGCGGCCGGTCAGCGGCAGGGCGAAATCGCACGCCGGGACGTCGCTCGCGCCGAATTGACCGAAGTCGTCGATCAGGGCCAGCGCAGGATCCGAGGCCCACAACGCGGCCGGCGGTCCGCAGGGCGCGGGCTCGAGCACGGCTCGCGCAGAGAACCGCAGCGCGCACGGCTGGCCGATCGCGTGCCCCGCGCGGTCGACGCGGAGCAATCGATCGTCATGCGTGGCGATCCAGATCTGGTCGTCGAAGCCTGCCACCGCGCGCGCGTTCTCGACCGGGATTCGAATCGTGGTCGACGAGGCGAGCTCGACGCACGACACCGCGTCGGACTCGAGCGCGATCAACGCGCGACCGGCGCGATCGAAGGTGAGGGTCGAACCCTGCAGCGTGCACGGCGAAGGTCTCATCGCGCAGATAGCGTCGGGCGACCGGCCGGTTGTGACAGGCCATGCGGTGAAATCGCATAACCAGCGGTTCTCCCGAGGTAAACCGCGGCGCGCCTGGCCTTGGGCCACGCCCGGGCTCACCCCGGGCCGGGTGGCAAGGGCTACTCGCGCAGGCGCGCGGCGAGCGTGCGCAGGCGTTCCTTGACGCGCTCGAACTGCTTGCGCAGCGTCGCGGCAAGGCGCTCCACGTCGTCGCCGGCCGCGTCCTCGCCACACAGCACCTGCGCGATCTCGCGCCACGACAGCCCCTTGTCGACGCGCAAGACGAGCAGCGTCTGGTCGTCCTCGTCGAGCTCGCCGCGGAGCGCGGCGTAGGCATCGGCGGCTCGCTGCGCACCGCCCCTGGTCGTGTTCCAGACGTGGGTGACGGCGCCGAGCACGGACGGCAGGCTCGAGAACAGGACCTCGCGCTCGTGGCGCGGCTGCGAGCGCACGCGTGCGGCGGCGTGGCGCGCGAGCATGTAGCACCACGTGCGGATCGAACACCGGCCGTCGAACCGCTGCAGGCTGCGCCAGAGATCCTCGGACATGCGCGAGAACGCGTCTTGCGCGTCGGCGTCGCTCGCGATGATCGAGCGCAACCAGCCGGCGATCTCGGCGCCGTACGTGCGGATCGCGAGCTCGGTCGCGCGCTCGAGCTCGCCGTCGGCGAGCATCACGGCAAGCTCGTGATCGACGTCACCGGGCGCGGGCGTCGACGACATCAATGACCGGGGCAGCCGACGTGATGTTGCATGCGCTGCTCGAGCTTGTACTCCGGAGGCGTCTCGAGCGATACGCCATAGAAGTTGTCTTGCCAGGCTGCGGCCCGACCATCGCCGTACGTCCACACGCCTTCGATCAGGATCCGGTTCTCACCGCGCACGAAGTTCAGGACGACCCGGCCCGCGTCGTCCGGGCCGTTACGCGTCGGCTCCTGACACCACCAGCCGACGAACCGATCATCGGCATAGCTACCGACGAGGACACCGTTCCCGGCGTCGTACACGCCGTACAGCGTGCCGTCAGCGTTGACGTGGAGCCGCATCTCGCCGAAGTTGACGTGCCACGCGCGTTCGCTGAGCTCGGCCGCGGTGATCGGCGCCGCGTGTGCGGACTCGGTGCGCACGACCGCGAACGTCGCACCGGCGGCGAGCCCGGCGGCGACGAGCGCGGCACCGGCGACGAGGACGCGGCGCTTGCGCCGGGTGCGCGCGTCGACCGCGGTGGCCGCGCGGCCACCCGCGACCGCGAGCTCGTCGCGCAGCTGCGCCGCGGTGCTCGGGCGGTGCTCGGGATCCGGCGACAGCGCGCGCGCGAGGACGGAGCGCACCGCCGCGGGCGCCTCGACCTCGCGCAAGGTCTCGTGGATGTCCGCGTCCGCGCTCGCGGGGCGGCCGCTCACGCACTCGAGCAGGAGCAGCGCCGCGGCCCACACGTCGGTGCGCACGTCCTGGGCGGCGCCGTCGCGCTGCTCGGGCGCCATGTAGCCCGGCGTGCCGGCGGCGCGCGTCACCGGGCCCGGATCGGTGTCGAGCGCAAGCGCGACGCCGAAATCGAGCACCTTGACGCGCTCGTCGACGGTGATGAACACGTTGCTCGGCTTGAGATCGCGATGCAGCACGCCGCGCTCGTGCGCGAACGCGATCGCGGCGAGCACGGCATCGATCAGCGCGAGGGCGTCGGGCATCGCCAGCTGGCGCTTGCGCGCGAGCCGCGCGGCGAGCGTCTCGCCGGTCAACAGCTCGAGGACGAGGTACGGCTGGCCCTCGTGCTCGCCGACGTGGTGGAGCGTGACGATGTTGGGGTGCAAGAGCTGCGCGGTCGCGCGCGCTTCCCGCTCGAACAGCCGCCGCCGGTCGCTATCGTCGCCGCCCGGCTTGAGCGTCTTGACCGCGACGTCGCGGCCGAGCTTGCGATCGCGTGCGCGATACACGATCGCCATGCCGCCACCGCCGAGCCGGTCGATCAGCTCGTAGGTCTCGCCGAGCACCTGCCCGGCGGCCAGTGACGGCACCGCCGACCCGACGCGCGCGACGGCCCGCACCACGCTGTCGAACGTCGTCGGGCCCTCGTCCAAGCTGCCATTATAGCGGGTCCCTGGGTCGAGACCCGCAACGTTTGGCTACGCCGGCCCGGGCCGTCGCAATTCCCATTCGACTTGCTCGTGCCGCGCCGGTCGCGAGGGCAAGGGCCGCGGAGCTCGCGCGCGCCGCTACGTCTTCTTCTTCGCGCCCGCGGGGCGCGCGACCGGAGGGCTCGCGAGCTGGATGAGCTCCGCGGCCTGCTTCTCGAACCAGGCGCCGGCGGGCGGATCCGCAGCGCCGCGCTCGGGGTCGATGCCGCCGCCCATCCCGCGGTCGCACTGGCCGTCGGACTCGCCGGGGACCTTGATCCACAGGTAGGCGTCGACGAGCGGGTTGCCGGTGCGGGTCGTCGGCCGGAGACCGAGGCCGCGGCCGGGCGGGTTACACCAGGTCTGCGGGTCCTTGTAGGTCGTGCCCGGCTTGGGCGCCCACGAGCCCCGGCCGTTGCGGCTCGTGTCGATGACGAAATGGGTGGGTCGGCCCGCGGCCTTGCCGAGGTTGTCGGCGTACCACTTCCGGCTGAGCGCCCAGGTGGCGCGGTCGTTCGGGTTCGCCGGGTGATACTGGCTGGCGCAGCGCTCGAAGTGCCCGTTGCCGTCGCCGCCGCCGGTCGCGTACTGGATGCATTGCGAGATCCAGGTGCCGTAGTCGAGGAGCTTGTCGTTGGGCTCGTAGTTCGAGACGTTGATGAAGAAGCCGCTGGCGCGCTGGACGCCCGCCTTGACCAGCCGGCTGGCGATGTCGCCGGCGCCCAGCCAGGCGCTGTGCGTGCCGTCGAGGTACACGGCGGAGCGCGGGTTGGCGCGCAGCTTGTCGACGGCGTAGCCCAGCATCTCGTAGCGCTCCTTCGCCGCGGTCGCCTTGTCGGCCTCGGGCGGCTTGCACCACTCCTCCTTGCCGGAGAGGTCGGTGTGGAACGGGATGATCCCCAGGCCATCGGGCTCGAGGATGACCACGACCTTGCGGTCCCCGATGCCCGCCGCGACCGCGTCGATCCATGCCTGGTAGGCGGCCTTGCTGGTGGCGCCACCGGCGGAGTACTGGCTGCAATCGCGGTGCGGGAGGTTGTAGGCGACGACGGTGGGCACGGCGTTCTTGGCCGCGGCCGCGTCGACGAGCTTCTTCACCGCGGCCTGCACCTCCGCGGGCGTGCCCTTGGTGAACCAGGTGGCCGACGGAAAGCCGCCGAGGAGGAGCGCGTCGGCGCGCGCCTGTCCCTCGAGCTTGCCGGCCGCCTGCTGTGTGGTGCTCGCAGGATCGACGTAGAGCGTGGTGCCCGGGCCGAGCACGGCATTGTCGGCGGCGGCCGGACCGGCCGCTACGACGAACCAGGAACCAGCCAGGGCAGCGGCGACGGCCGACAAGCGCATGCAGATCTCCTTTGGATTTCCCGCGCGGCGGGCTGCCCGCGGGCCGCGGCCAGTCTCGGTTTCCCTCGGGGCCGTGTCAAGCCGGGGTCCGGCGGGCGGGTGCGAGCGCCGCTGCCACGGTCACGCCAGATCGAGGCGGATCCGGCCGTCGACCGCGATGCAGCCCTCGCCCGGGGCGTGGACGATCACCGGGTTGAGGTCGAGCTCGACCATCTCGGGGACGATCTCGATCAGCGCCGAGATCCGCTGCAGGACGTCGATCAGGGCGGCGCGGTCGGCCGGCGGGGCGCCGCGGAAGCCGTCGAACAGCTGGCGGCCGCGCAGCTGTTCGAGCATGTCGGCGGCGTCGAGGTCGCTGACCGGCGTGACCCGGAAGCTGACGTCCTTGTAGAGCTCGACCGCGACGCCGCCGATCCCGGCGACCAGCAGCGGACCGAGCGAGGCGTCCCTGGTCATGCCGACCAGGGCCTCGACGCCGGGGCGGACCTGGCGCTGGACGATGAAGCCCTCGAGCGCCGGGAACCGGCCGCGCATGGCTTCGGCCGAGGCGGCGACCGCCTCGGGGCCGGCGAGGTGCAGCGCGACCGCCCCGGCGTCGGTCTTGTGGAGCAGCCGGGGCACCGAGGCCTTGAGCGCGACCGGGAAGCCGAGCTCGCGCGCGGCGGCGACCGCGGCGGCCGGGTCCGCGGCGATGCGGTGATCGACGAGCGGGACGCCGGCGAGGCCGAGCAGCTGGGCGAGCTCGGGGAAGCTCAGCCAGCGCTTGCCCGGGGCAGCGGCGGCGGCGAAGCCGCGGATGCAGCGTCGCACCGCCTGCTCGCGATCGGGCTCGAGCCGGAGCTGGGTGCCGCGTGGCCGCCGGCGCCACGCGCCGTAGCTCGCGGCGGCGCCGAGCGCGAGTGCGGCGTTCTCGGGAAAGCTGTACGATGGGATCGCGCCGCGCGGGCCCGACGACAGCACCGCCGGGGTGCCCTTGGACGACAGGAACACGGTGGCGATCGGCTTGTCGGCGGGCAAGGTGCCGGCCGCGCGCGCGATCGCGGCGGCGACCGCCTCGGGCTGGGTGACCAGCGGCGGGACGTAGATCGCGACCACGGCGTCGATCCTGGGATCGCGGCCGACGAGCTCGATCGCGCGCTCGAAGTGCTCGGGCGGTGCCGAGGCGATCATGTCGACCGGGTTGGCGACGCTGGCCTCGCGCGGCAGGAACGCGCGCAGCGCCGCGGTGGTGTCGGCGGTCAGCGCCGGCAGCGCCAGGCCGTGGGCCTCGCAGGCGTCGGCGAGCAGGATGCCCGGGCCGCCGGCGTTGGTGACCACGCCGATCCGCCGGCCCGCCGGGACCGGCTGGCTCGACAGCAGCGCGATCACGTCGAACATCTCCTCGAGCGTGGTCGTGCGGATCACGCCGGTCTGCGCGAACAGCGCGTCGATGCCGACGTCGAGGCTGGCGAGCGCGGCGGAGTGGCTCGAGGCGGCGCGCGTGCCGGCCGCGGACCGGCCGGACTTGACCGCGACGATCGGCCGTTGCCGCGCGACCTCGGGCGCGAGCCGCGCGAACATGCGCGGGTTGCCGAAGCTCTCGAGGTAGAGCGCGATCACCTTGGTCCGAGGCGAGTCGTGCCAGTACGCGAGCAGGTCGTTGACCGAGACGTCGGCCTTGTTGCCGATCGACACGAAGTCGGCGATGCCGAGCTGGAGCTCGGTGGCGTAGTCGAGCATCGCCAGGCCGAGCGCGCCGCTCTGGGTGATCATCGAGACGTTGCCCGCCGGCGGGAACACCGGGCTGAACGTGGCGTCGAGCCGCACCGCCGGATCGGTCGACATCACGCCCATGCAGTTGGGGCCGACCAGGCGCATCCCGGCGCTGCGGATCTGGTCGCGCAGCGCGAGCTCGGCCTCGATGGCGGCGCTGCCGCCGATCTCGGCGAACCCGGCCGAGATCACGACCACGCCGCGGACGCCCGCGGCCGCGCAGTCGGCGACCACGCCCGGGACCGCGTGGGCCGGGACCGCGATCACCGCGAGGTCGACCGGCGCGCCGGCCGCGGCCGCGGCGGCGGTCACGGTCGGGAAGCACGGCCGGCCGGCCATCTCGGTCGCGCTCGGGTGGATCGGGAAGATCGGGCCGTGGAAGCCGTCGCGGATCAGGTTGTCGAGGATCGCGCGGCCGATCGAGTGCGGCGCGGTGCGCGACGCGCCGATCACCGCGACCGAGCGCGGCGCGAGCAGCGCGCGCAGGCTCCCGGCCGCGGCCTCGCGCTCGCGGGCAGCGGCGGTGGCGATGAACCGCTCGGTGTCGGCGGTCGGGAACTCGACGTGGTACGCGCGGTCGTCGAGGGTGTGGTGGACCGCGAACCCGCTGGTCGTGAACATCACCAGCATCGCGGCGTTGTCGGCCTCGACCTCGGCGACGAAGGTCTCGACCCCGCCGGCCCGCCCGAGGATCGCGAGGTGCTCGAGCAGGAGCGTGCCGATGCCGCGGCCCTGATCGGCGTCGCCGACCTCGAACGCGACCTCGGCGCGGCGCGGATCGTCGAGCACGACGTAGCGGCCGATGCCGAGCGCGCGCTCGCCACGGCGGTCGCGCTGGACCGCGACCAGCGCGACGTCGGGGCCGTCGGCGAGCTTGCCGAGGAACGCCAGGTCCGAGGGCGAGAGCTCGCGCTTGGCGGTGAAGAACCGGTGCCGCACCGACGCCTGGCTCATCTTGTGGAACACCGCGATCACGTGGTCGCGGTCGTCGGCGGTCAGCGAGCGGATCGTGATCGACGCGCCATCGCGCAGGATGGCCTCGGAGCTGTAAGCGCGCATGTCTGTCCAGTCTAGTGCTTCGCGCGCAGCTGGGCCGCGGCTTCGGGCATCAGCACCGCGATCACGCGCGTGCTCGAGGTGACCGCGGCCGGGCCCTGGCCGATCGCGTCGAGCACCACGATGACCTTGAACGTCTGATCCGGGACAACCATGCCGTTGCCGACCATGTTCGAGCTCGCGCTGAACGTGCCGCCCGAGATGATGAACAGCTCCTTGCCGCCGCGCGCGATCGTCCGCAGGTCGTTCTCGAGGTCGTTCCACGGCCCCTGGTTGTTGTTGGCTGCCTGCGGCACCATGTTGGTCAGGAAGAACGTCTGCGAGTCGGCCGCGACGGTTCGCGTTGACGCTGCGCGGATCGATGTGGCGGCTGAACGTCAGGCGCACCGAGGTCGAGTACACTCGGCGGCTCGATGGCGCAGCGAGTCGAGACCGACATCACGGTGCAACGGTTCGGGTTCCTGAGCGATGACGCCGGGAGCAGGCTCCGGTTCCCGCGGGCCGAGACCCACAACATCGAAGGCGGAACCGCCTCGGTCGGTTACGGCGCGCGCGACTGCGTGCTCGACGACCTCGAGGGCCGGCTCGATACCCTGCGCTGGACCGCGGAGGCCGCATCGATCGGCGGCGCCTGGCTGCGCGATGCCGCCGGCCGGATCGACATCGCCGTCGAGCGGCTCGAGATGCCGCGCGGCCTGCGCCTGGTGCGCGCCGATCGCGGTGTGGAGATCGTCACACCGTACATGTCGCTGTCAGAGATGAAGCTCACCGTGCGCGGACCGTTCGGCCGCGGCGGCGGCGACGACCGGCCACCGGCGCCCCGCCCCGCCGACTCCGCGCTGCGGCAATCCAGGCTGCGGTTCCTCGACAGCCTGTCGGGCCGGATCTACTTCACGGTCAAGGTCGTCCTCGACCTGCCGGTGATCGGCCACCGCTCGCTCGACCAGGAGCTCCGCGTCCCGATCCAGGAGGGCAGCCTCGACTACCGCGCGCTCGAGGACAGCCTCGCCTGGCTCGAGGGCGCGTTCCTCGACATCAAGCACGAGGGCGACCGGCTCGCGCTGACCTGGAAGGTCCCGATCTTCGGCTCGTCGCACGAGCTCGTCACCTGGGCGCTCGACGACGACGCCACCGCGCTCGCGCCGTTCGGCCGCGTCCCGGTGCGCTCGCTCACCGACTTCACCATCGGCTCGGGCCGCCCGTCCAGCAAGCCCGACGACGGCAAGCGCAAGACCCTGCAGTCGCTGTCGCTCGACGCGCTCGACATCGCGGTGTCGCTGCTCGCGCCACACTCGGTCGAGACCGGCGGCGGCGTCATCATGTTCGGCGGCGATGACCAGCCCGGCATGGTCGACCTCAAGGTCTCGGGCTCGCTCCACGACCGCGGCCCCGGCGAGCTCCGCGGCGCGATCGGCAGCATCGACACCACGATCAAGGACGTCCAGCTCGGCCCGATGAAGCTCACCGCCGACCGCCTCCACCTCGACGGCATCGACGAGCTCGAAGTCGTGTTCGACGGCTTCCGCCCGGCCCACGTCACCGTCGTCGTCCACCGCGTCACCGCGACCAACGTCTCGCTCCAGATCGCCAGCAAGCCGGATTGAGGCCGGGCCCCGCCGCGCAGCGCGCTACTTCGTCGTCTGCGGCGCGACCATCGCCTCGGGGCGGACCCAGCGGTCGAAGTCGTCGCCGGTGACCAGGCCCAGGGCGATCGCGGCGTCGCGCAACGTGGTGCCGTGGGCGTGGGCGTGCTTGGCGACCTGGGCGGCCTTGTCGTAGCCGATGTGGGGCGCCAGGGCGGTGACGAGCATGAGGCTGCCCCGCAGCTTGCGGTCGATCTCGGCGCGGTCGGGCTCGATGCCGCGCGCGCAGTGCTCGTCGAACGAGGTGCAGGCGTCGCCGACCAGGCGGATCGACTGCAGGACGTTGTGGGCGATCAGCGGCTTGAACACGTTGAGCTCGAAGTTGCCGCTCGCCGCGCCGATCGAGACCGCGACGTCGTTGCCCAGGACCTGAGCGCACACCATGGTCAGCGCCTCGCACTGGGTCGGGTTGACCTTGCCGGGCATGATCGAGCTGCCCGGCTCGTTCTCGGGGATGACGAGCTCGCCCAGGCCGCTGCGCGGGCCGCTGGCCAGCCAGCGCACGTCGTTGGCGATCTTCATCAGCGCGGTCGCGAGCTGCTTGATCGCGCCGTGCAGGCCGACGAGGGCGTCGTGCCCGGCGAGCGCGGCGAACTTGTTGGGCGCGGTGACGAACGCCAGGCCGGTGAGCTCGGCGAGCCGGGCCGCGACCCGGACCGCGTACTCGGGGTGGGTGTTGAGCCCGGTGCCCACGGCGGTGCCGCCGAGCGCCAGCTCGTGGATCGCCGGCAGCGCGGCGCCGAGCGCGGTGGTGGCGTGATCGAGCTGCGCGACCCAGCCGCTGATCTCCTGGCCCAGGGTGAGCGGCGTCGCGTCCTGGAGGTGGGTGCGGCCGATCTTGACGATGTCGGCGAACGCCCGCGACTTGCCGGCGAGGGTGTCGCGCAGCCGCGCGACCGCGGGCAGCAGATGGTGCACGACGCGCTCGGCCGCGGCGACGTGCATCGCGGCCGGGAACACGTCGTTCGAGCTCTGCGACAGGTTGACGTCGTCGTTGGGGTGGATCGGCCGCTTGCTGCCGCGCACGCCGCCGGCGAGCTCGATCGCGCGATTGGCGATCACCTCGTTGACGTTCATGTTGGTCTGCGTGCCGCTGCCGGTCTGCCACACGACGAGCGGGAACTCGCGGTCGAGGTCGCCGCGGATCACCTCGTCGGCGGCCGCGGCGATCAGCTGCGCCTTGGCCTCGGGCAGGAGGCCGAGGTCGCGGTTGACCAGGGCCGACGCCTTCTTGATCGTCGCGAGCGCGCGGACCAACTCGCCCGGCATGCGCTCGCCGCCGATGCGAAAGTTCTCGAGCGAGCGCTGGGTCTGGGCGCCCCAGTAGCGCTCGGTGTCGACGTCGATCGGGCCCATGCTGTCGGTTTCGGTGCGGGTGGCCATGCCGGCTCTTAGCACCGGCCGCGCGATCGGCCACGGCCGCGCGCAGCGGGGTGAATTGGCCGGCTCCGCCGACCAGGAGGGGACGGGAAAGTCCCCTGGGTATTAAACGTCGTCGTCGTGGGCGTGGCGATGGCCGTGGCCGCCGCCGCGAGCGCGCAGGCGCTCGGCGCGGGCCGCGGCATCGGCGAAGCCCGGATCGCGCTTGAGCACCATCTCGAGGTAGTAGAGCGCCTCGGACTCGTCGCCGATCGCCTCGTAGGTCATGCCGATCTCGTAGTGCAGGCTCTGGCGCTCGCGCTCGCTCGGGCTGGCGTGCAGGCCCTGCTTGAACTGATGGATCGCCTCGGATGGGTTGCCCATCTCGCGCAGGCACATGCCGATCATGACGCGGCAGCCGACCTCGCGGCCGGGCGCGCGCAGCGCCTTCTCGAACGCCTTGATCGCGTCGTCGAGCAGCGTCATCTCCTTGTAGGCCAGGCCGAGGTCGTAGTGGGTGTCGGCGTCGCTCTCGTCGAGCGGCTTCTCGAGCATCACGGTCGGCTGGCGCTTGCGCGCCACCGGCGCCTCGATCGGCTGCGAGTTGGCATCGAGCTCGACCAGCTCCTCGGGGCCCATCTCCTCGATCTGGTCGAGGTCGAGCGCGTCGGTGCCGCCGGCCGCGATCGCCTGGCCGCCGGCGTCGACGGCGACCTCGCCGCCGGCCGCGAGGATCTCGATCTCGCGCAGCTTGGCGAGCACCATGCGGTGGCCCGGGTAGCGCGCGAGCAGCGTGTTGAGCAGGTCGATCGCCTCGCCGTACATGCCCTGGCCGGCGTAGAACTCGGCCTCGTCGAGGTCGTCCTCGATGCTGGTCTCGGCGCGCGGCCCGCCGAGCTCGGCCGGATCGTCGGGGGAGAACGCCGAGGACACGGTGTGCGCGGCCGTCGGATCGGCGAACGACGCCGGGGTCTGCACCGCCTCGGTGCCGTATGGATCGTAGCCGCCCGAGATGTGGAGCGCGTCCTCGGGAACGGCGTCGTACGAGCTGCTGTCGACCGAGTCGCCCGACGGCCGCACCGGCAGGTCGGTCTCCTCGAAGCCGTTGACGTAGGTCGCGTCGGTCTCGCCGCCGCCGTGCGCCATCGGCCGGGGCACCGCGGCGTCGAACGCGCGGGCCTCGTCGGGATCGAACGGCAGATCGTCGGGCAGGTCCTCGGAGCGGTCGCCGCCGGCCAGCTCGCGGGCGACGTGGCGATCGATGTCGTCGCCGAGCTCGACGTCGTCGAGCTGTGCATCGAGCGCGCGGGCATCGTCGAGCGACTCGGCCCAGCGCGGCCCATGGGCGATCAGCTCGCCCAGGCGGGCGTCGAGCTCGTCGACCTGGCGCGACGCGAGCGCCTCGGCGACCTCGGGCGACATCTGCCGGGTCGCCTGCGACGGCGACGGCTCGAACTCGAGCTCGAAGTCGGTCTCGGCGGCAGGGGCATAGTCGCCGTTGGGCGGCCGCGGCGGTCGCCCCGGCGCCGGGCTGCCGTGCGCGCGCGGCCGGCCGATCAGCTCGGCGGGATCGAACTCGTCGATCGAATCGCGGCTCGAATCGCGCACGGGATCGCGAGACGAATCGCGGCTCGGCGCGCGCGGCCGGCCGCCGCCGAGCCGCGGCGGCGACACCACGTCGAGCTCGTCGAGCTCACCGTCGACCAGCGCGATCGACCCGCCGTACTCCGGCGAGACCTCGAGCTCGGCGCTCTGCGACGACATCCGCGACACCCGGAGCCGGAACCGCCGCGCCAGGTCGAACGCGCCGGTGTGGGTGCCGTCGAGCGCGAGCAGCTCGTGCAGGTAGCCCTCCGCGCGATCCGGATCGCCGGGCGCGACGACCTCGGCGAGCCGGAGCAGCTCGGCCTCGGCCTCGCGCTCGCGGCCCTGCGACAGGAAGATGTCCTTGAGCCGCTCGCGGGCCTCGACGTTGTCGGCGTCGAGCGTGAACACGCGGCGCAGGTGATCGACCGCCTTCTGGTGCAGGCCGTACTTCACGTAGACGTCGGTCTCGGCGAGGATCTTCTGGATCTCCTCGGCGTGGCGCTCGCCGTCGGCCGACATCGCCCGCGGATCGGGCGGCGGCTCCATGTCGGCCGAGAAGTCGGAGTCGTCGTACTCGGGCAACGCGAAGTCGACGCCCGACAGCGACTGCTCGTCGATCAGCGGCATCGACCCGGTCATCCGCGCCGCGGGCTCGTACGACGGCAGGTCGCTGGTCAGGTTGAACCGCGCGTCGCCGGCCTGGGCGCGGATCGGCGACGGCATCGGCGTCACCGGGCGCGGGATCGGCGACGGCTGCGACGCGCGCGCCGCGGGCTGCGCCGACGGCCCGAGGAACGCGACCGCGTCGGGCTCGCCGGGCAGGAGCTCGAGGATCCGGCGGAACACCTCGGCGGCGTGCTCCTTGTGGTTGTTCTCGCCGTGGATCCGCGCGAGCTCCTTGAGCACGCTGATCGTCTTGGCCTTCTGGTCGAGCGCCTGGAACGCCTGGGCCAACAGGCCCAGGGTCTCGACGTCGCGCGGATCGGCCTTGAAGCACGCCTGGAGCTTCTGCAGCGCGCGCCGCGGATCGTTGCGCCGCAGGTAGAGCCCGGCGAGCTCGCGGTTGAGCGACTGGTTGGCCGGCTTGTGCCACAGCAGGCGCTCGGCGACCTTGAGGAAGTCGTCCTGGCGGCCCTGGCGGCGCAGTTGCTCGCACGCGATCTGGAACTCGGTCGCGGCGTCGTCGACCAGGCCCTCCTTCGAGTACAGCTCGGCGAGCTTGATCCGGGTCGCGATGTTCTCGGGGTCGAGATCGACCAGCTTCTTGACCGCCGCCAGCGCCTCCTTGGTGTTGCCCTCGCGATGGAAGTGCGCGGCGACCGACTCGAAGTGCTGCATCGCCTCGGGCATCATGCGGAGCTCGCGATAGAGCTCGGCGAGCTTCAAGATCACGTCGACCAGGCGCGGATCGAGCTTGACGATCTGCTTGTAGACCGCGACCGATTTATGGAGGAAGCCCTGGTCGTGATAGAACCGCGCGACCTTGAGATAGGTCTCGATCGCGTCCTGCTTGGCGCCCTTCTTGGCGTAGAGGTCGCCGATCTTGAGCCAGACCCGGACGTCCTTGGGGTCCTCGTGGACGATGCGCAGGTACTCCTTGACCGCCTTGTCGATCTGGCCCTTGTCGACAAACTTGCGGGCCGCATCCATGACCTTTTCTTTGTTAAAGGCCACGGATTGCCACGCCCCTCCGGTGCGATGCATCACACCGACGTGGTTGCGCGCGGGCCATCAGTCGACGGCAGTATGGCCCGCGCATCGGTCAAAGGGTACGGTGTTGCCGGACGAAGGGTCAAGGAAATCCACCAGGGAATCCCGAGTCTTACCCCAGTGCGTTCCTCACATCTGATCACTGGTCGGCGGGGCCAGCCGCACCGGGATCACCGCGCGCTGTCAGGCCGCTGACGCACGCTCCACGAGGAGCCGCGCGACGAAGCCGGTATCGAAATCGCCGCGGATGAACTCGGGGTGGTTGATGATCCGTCGCAAGAACGGGATGTTGGTGCGAATCCCCTCGATCACCATCTCGTCGAGACAGCGCCGGGCGCGTCGCAACGCCGCCATGCGATCGACGTCGTGCACGATCACTTTTGCGAGCAACGAGTCGTAGTTGGGAGGAACCACGTAACCCGCGTACACGTGCGTATCTACACGCACACCAAGGCCTCCGGGCATGTGAAGCGCGCTGATCCTGCCCGGCCACGGCGCGAACGTGTTCGGATCCTCGGCGTTGATGCGGAGCTCGATCGCGTGACCCCACGCACGCCGCTCGTCGGTGAACGACAGCGGCTCACCGGCGGCGATCCGGATCTGCTCGCGCACCAGATCGATCCCGGTGACCAGCTCGGTGACCGGGTGCTCGACCTGGAGCCGGGTATTCATCTCCATGAAGTAGAACTGGCCGTCGGAGTCGAGCAGGTACTCCATCGTGCCGACGCTGTGATAACCGATCGACTCGATCGCGCGCACCGACGCCGCGGTGAGCTGGGCGCGCGTCGCCTCGGGCAGCGCCAGCGAGGGAGCCTCCTCGAGGACCTTCTGGTGGCGGCGCTGGATCGAACACTCGCGCTCGCCCAGATGGGTGTAGTGACCGTGCTTGTCGGCGACGACCTGGATCTCGATATGGCGCGGCCGCTGGCAGTACCGCTCCATGTACATCTCGGGGTTGCCGAACGCGGCCTGGGCTTCGGTGCGCCCCATCGCCCAGGCCTCGAGCAGCTTCTCCTTCTCGTGGACGATCTTCATGCCGCGGCCGCCGCCGCCGGCGCTCGCCTTGAGGATCACCGGCAGCCCGATCCGCTCGGCGGCCTCGAGCAGCTGGACCTCGTCGTGCAAGCCGGACGATCCCGGCAGCGTCGGAACGCCCGCGGCCGCCATCGCCGCGCGCGCCCGGATCTTGTCGCCCATCAGGCGCATCGCGTCGGGCGGCGGGCCGATCCAGGTCAGCCCGCACTTGCGGCAGACCTCGGCGAACTCGGCGTTCTCGGACAGAAACCCGTACCCCGGGTGCACCGCGTCGGCGCCGGTGACCTCGGCGGCCGAGATGATCATCGGCACGTTGAGGTAGCTCTGGCGCGACGGCGGCGGCCCGATGCACACCGCCTGGTCGGCGAACTTGACGTGGAGCGCGTCGGCGTCCGCGGTCGAGTACACCGCGACCGAGCTCAGGCCCATCTCGCGGCAGGCGCGGATCACGCGCAGCGCGATCTCGCCGCGGTTGGCGATCAGTACCTTCTTGAACATGGCGGCTCCGGGTCGATCACCGGCTCAGGGCGCGATCTTGAACAGCGGCTGGCCATACTCGACCGGCGCACCGTCCTCGACGAGGATCGCCGTGACGGTGCCGGCGACGTCGGCCTCGATCTCGTTCATCAGCTTCATCGCCTCGACGATGCACAGCACCTGGCCCTTGTCGATCTTGTCGTGGATCGACACGTAGTTCGGCGAGTCCGGGTTGGGCCTGCGATAGAACGTGCCGACGAACGGCGAGGTCACGAGGTGGGCCTTGTCCTCGACGGCGGGCGCCGTGGCCGCGCCGCCTCCCGCCGCGCCCCCGATGCCCGCGGCAGAGATCGCCGGAGCCTGCGCCGCCGCGACCTGGGCGACCGGCGCCTGCGCGACCACGGCGGTCCCGCGGCGCACCGTCAACGTGATCTCCTTGGTGTCGAGGATCAGCTCGGACAGGTTATGCTCGGCGACGATCTCGGCGAGGCCGCGCGCCATCGCGACGAGCGCCGGGCCTGCCGACCGGACCGGCTCGGCCGGCTCGGCCGGCTCGGCCGGCTCGGATCGACGCTCATCGATTCTGGGTTTTCCGCGGCGTGCCATCGCGAGTCGTAGCTTCCACATGGCCAAGGGCCGCGTCCAGTCCCAGGTAGTAGCTTTGTGCACCGAAGCCGCAGATCTGGCCGATGCACTTCGCCGCGGTCACCGAGCCGTGGCGGAACGGCTCGCGTGCATGGAGATTCGACAGGTGTACCTCCACCGCCGGCAGCGCGACCGCGTCGAGCGCATCACGGATCGCCACGGACGTGTGGGTGTAGCCGCCTGGGTTGATCACGATCGCGTCCGCCCAGCCCTTCGCGCGCTGGATCAGGTCGACCAGCTCGCCCTCGAGGTTGCTCTGGGCACAGCGGACCTCGGCGCCCCGCGCTGCCGCGCGCCGGGCGAGCTCGGCGTCGATCTCGGCCAGCGTCGTCGAGCCGTAGACCGCCGGGTCGCGGGTCCCGAGCAGGTTGAGGTTGGGCCCGTGCAGGACCTGGACGCGGACCGGAGTCCGACGCCGCGGACGCGGCGCACGCGGCGCACTCACGCGGCGGGTCACAGCTGCGCGGTGAGCGCGGGCTGGGCGAGCCGGGCGAGGTACCGCGCCTTGCCGAAGTTGCCCTCGGGCGCCATCACGATCGCGATGAAGTACTGCGGCGCCAGCATCCGGCACACCAGCAGCAGCCGCTGCGCCTTGACCGAGAGCTCCTCGAGGCTGCCGACCGCGAGGCTGTCCCCCGCCTTGCGGACCTGGCTCAGGATGAACGAGAACTCCATCGCGATGGTGTTGACGTCGACGCGGTCGTCGAGCTTGACGTAGCTCTCGACCGCAATGCCGTCGAGGCCCATGACCACCGCGGCGATCCCGCCGTCGATGTTGTCGACGACCTTCTTGAGCGTTTCAGCGAACAAGTTCCACCTTGGCCTGGACGGTACTAGACATGATGGCGTGGATCGATAGCCGGCGACCTCAATCGAGCGCGTCGACGGCCGACTTGGTGCCGACCGCGGGACACACGTCCTTGCCCGCGGGATCCTTGCAGCAGTCGACGAGCCCGTCCTGACCCGGATTGCACGGATTGCCGACCTTGGGCGCGAAGCTGGTCGCGAGATCGGAGCAGGCGCCGGCGTTGTGCAACAGGCCCTGGCTGAGGAGCGTCACCGGGTAGTGGAAGGTCTGGCTCGACACGCCGCCGCCGGACAGATCGCCCACCACGGTGAAGCTGGCGTCGACGCCGATCTGGGTGAAGCCCTTGGTCGCGATCCGGTCGACCAGCTCGGCCGGGATCAGCTCGAAGCCGACGTCGGACAGCCCGCCGTTGGGCTTCAAGATCGTCGAGAACTCGGACTTGAAGTGGGTCAGCCCCATGGCCTTCAGGTCGGCGAGATCGGCGGCGCTGAACAGCGTGCTGCCCGGAAACGCGAGGTCGACGTTCGCACCATCGATGAAGATCGTCCGCTGGTCTTCCTGGGTGGTGTCGGCGGTGATCCGGCTCTTGAGCTGCGCCGCGAACACGTAGCCGGTGTGGAACTGCGCGTCGAGCGTGCCGTGGGAGATCCCGACCTCGCTCTCCATCCCGGTGAGGACGCAGCCCGCGGTCGGCTGGACATTCCGGAGCACGACGATGCTCTGGTCACCGCCGCTGGCCGCACAGCCGCCGGTCGCCCCGAGGCCCAGGCCGAGGCCCAGCCCGAGCCCGAGCGCGGCGCCGAGGGTGCCGAGAGTGCCGATTCCGCGTTCCATGGTTCCTCCGAGGCAGATCGTATCAAGCGTCCGGATCCGGGCGCAAAATTGTTCGAAGCTCGGTGATCGCGATCTCGGCCGGCTCACACGAGCCCACCTCGCGGATCACCTGGAAGCGAAGCTTGCCGCCGATCCGCTTCTTGTCGACCTGGACCCGCGCGAGGACGTCCTCGGTGAGATACGGATCCAGGTCGCCGGGCAGGCCGCTGGCCCGCAGCGCGGCGACGACCTCGTGCTCGAGATCGCGCCGCGTGCCGCACACCGCCGCCGACACCCGGCACGCCGCGATCAGCCCCAGGCCGACGGCCTCGCCGTGCAGCATGCCGGTCGCCGACTCGATCGCGTGGCCGACGGTATGGCCGAGGTTGAGCAGCGCGCGGTGGCCGCTCAGCTCGCGCTCGTCGCGGCCGACGATCGCGGCCTTGAACGCGATCGCGCGCTCGATCACCGTGCGCAGCTCGGGCGGCGGCGGGGTCGCGGCCGGGCCCGCCGCCCAGCCGGCGCAGGTCACGACCTGGGTCCACAGCTCGGGGCCGTCGAGCAGCGCGTACTTCCACAGCTCGCCGAACCCGGCGCGGCGCTCGCGGCCCGGCAGGGTCACCAGGGTCTCGAGCGCGCAGGCGACCAGGCGCGGCTGCCAGATCGCGCCGACCAGGTTCTTGCCCGCCGGCAGGTCGACGCCGGTCTTGCCGCCGATCGCCGAGTCGCACATCGCGACCACCGTCGTCGGGACCTGGACCACGGCGATCCCGCGGTACAGCGTGGCGGCGACGAAGCCCGCGAGGTCGCCGACCACGCCGCCGCCGAGCGCGACGATCGCCGAGCGGCGATCGAGCCCGGCGTCGACCAGCTGGTGGCAGATCCGCTCGTAGGTCGCGAGCGACTTCGAGGCCTCGCCCGGCGGGATCGCGACGGTGGTGACGCTCGGGTCGCCGAGCAGCGTGGTCAGCGGCGCGAGCCAGTGGCGCGCCACGCTGGTGTCGGTGACGATCGCCAGCCGCGTGGCCTCGCCGAGCGCCGCGCGCAGCATCGCGAGGTCGAGGTGCTCGGTGACGCTGATCGGATAGCTGCGCGCGCCGAGCGCGACCAGCGTGACGCCGGGCTGGGGCGACCGCCGCCACGCGCGCTCGACCGCGGACACCGCGTCGGCGACCTCGGCGACCGAGCGTCTGGTGGTGTCGACCACGGCGTGGGCGCGGCGGTACACCGGCGCGCGCCGGGCCGCGAGCTCGCGCGCCGCACCGAGCAGCGGCCGCTGGGCCGCCGGACGCGCGGCGCGCTCGGCCGCCGCCCGCGCTTCCGCCTCGGCGACGTCGACGCCGAGCGCGACGACCAGCCCCGCCGCGCGCATCCGCGCCAGGTTGTCGCCGTACGCCGCCGCACCGCCGCCGGTGGCGATCACCGCACCGGGGGCGCCGGGCGCCGCCGCCGCGGCGATCGCCGTGGCCAGCGCCTGGGCCTCGCGCCGTCGGAACTCGGCCTCGTCGCGCGCGACCAGCACCGCGACCGGGGTCCCGGCCTCGGCGATCACGTCGTCGAGATCGACGAACCGCCGGCCGGACGCGCTCGCGATCGCGCGGCCGACCGAGGTCTTGCCGGCGGCCATGAAGCCGATCAGGAATAGCGGCGCCACTGCACGGTCACTATGACTCACTTGCAGGGCAGGAGCGTACGGTTGGTGATCCTGGGCGTGATGAACACCAGGAGCTCGGTGCGATCGTCGTTCTCGCGCCGGTTCTTGAACAGCCAGCCGAGCACCGGCAGGTCGCCGAGCAGCGGGATCTTCTTGTAGGCCAGGCCGGTGTTGCGGGTGTAGATCCCGCCGAGCACGGCGGTCTCGCCGTCGGCGACCAGCATCGAGGTCCGCGCCTCCCGGCGCTGGATCGTCGGATCGCCGCGCGCCCCGGTGTTGCTGAAGTCCGGTGCGTTCTTGGACACCGAGATCAGCATGGACACCGCGCAGTCGTGCTGCGACACCGTCGGCGTGACGTCGAGCCGGAGATCGGCCTGGACGAACTGGGTCTGGGTGCCGGTCGCCGACACCGTCGAGATCGGGATCGACACGCCGGACGCGATGCTCGCCTGCCGGTTGTTGAGCACGGTGACCTTGGGCGCCGAAATGATCCGGATCGTGCCGGTGTCCTCGAGCGCCGACAGCCGGAGGTTGACGTTGAAGTTGCCGGCGACCGAGCCGAGCGCCAGGCCGATCGCGCCACCCTCGCCGGTGCCGGTCGCGGCCGGCAGGTTGACCGCGAAGTCCGACGGTGACGCCAGGCCGTTGCGGTTGGTCTGTGCGTCCTCGTTGCCGCCGATCAGACGGACCGACGACGGAAACACCAGGCCGGTCGCGTTGCCGCCGGTGGTGCCGGACAGCGCCCGGCCGCCCCACTGGATGCCGAGCTGGCGCAGGAACGTCGAGTTGGCCTCGACGATGCGAGCCTCGATCGAGATCTGCGGGGTCTGGGTGTCGAGCGAGGTCGCGAGCCGCGCGATCTGGTCGCGGTTGCCCGACACGTCGGTCACGATCAGCTGGTTGGTGCGCTCGTCGACGGCGATCTTGCCGTGCGGCGACAGCATCGGCTCGAGCTTGCGCGACAGGTCGGGCGCGGAGGCGTAGTTGAGCGGGATCAGCTGGCTGCGTGGCGACTCGGCCTTGAGCTGGGCCTCGCGGCGCGCGGCCTCGGCCTCGTCCTCGGCGTCGAGCTCCTTGCGCGGCGCGATCCGGTACAGGTTGCCCTCGCGGCGGTACCACAGCTGGTGCGACGACAGGATGACCTCGAGCGCCTGGTCCCACGGCACGCGCTTGAGATCGAGCGTGACCCGGGCGTCGATCGTGTCGGGCACGACGATCGAGACCTTGCCGACGTCGGCGATGATCCGGAGCAGGTCGTGGATCGGCGCGTCCTTGAAGTGCAGCTCCATCGGCTGGCCGTGGTAGACGCGGCGGCGGCTGCCCTGCGGCGGCAGCTGCGCGACCGACTGCTGGGCGATCGCGGTCGAGGCCGCGCCGAACCCGCCGACGATCGGCGACGGCATGTCCTGGGTCCGCGCCACCGCCGGGCGCGTCGTGACCGGGCGCCTGGCGACGTCGGCGCCGACGAAGTTCCAGCGGATCACGCCGGCCTCGCGGTCGAAGCTCGGGGTCGCGGGTGACGACAGCTCGGCGATCACGCGGACCCGGCCGGGCGTGCGGCGATCGCGGAACGACGACACCGCGCGGACCGGGCCGCCGAACCGGCTGGTGTCGAGCTTGCGCTCGAGCCGGCCGGTGAGCTCGGCGTGATCGAGGATCAGCTCGGCCGCCGTGGCGGTGACCTCGCCGACCACGACCGTCGCGGTGCCGTCGAGCGCGATCGTGACGTGGCCGGTGACGTCGTCGCCGGAGAACGTGATGTCCTTGACCTGGGCCGGCGGCGTGGCCTTGGCCGCGACCGGCGGCGCGGCCTTGGCCGGGGCCGCCGGGGCGACGGGAGTCGCGCGCGGGGCGATGCTCGGCGCGGTGCTCGGCCCGGAGGCCAGCACCACGGGCGGGGTCGCCGGTGCGGCCGGCGGGCTCGCGGCGACGTGCGTCGCGGCGCGCTGGGCCTGGATCCGCGCCAGCGCCTGCTCCTCGGCCGCGCGTTGCTCGGCGAGCCGGGTGCGGCGCGCCTCCTCGCGATCCGCCGCGTCGTGAGCCTGGGTCGCGGCCAGCTTGAGGCGGTCGGCCTCGGCCTGTTGCGCGGCCACCGCCTTGCGGCGGTCGGCGAGCTCGAGCTCGGCGCGCTTGCGCTCGTCGGCGAGCCGGTTGGCCTCGGTGCGGGCCTTCGCGAGCTCGGCGTCGCTCGCGCGCCGCGCCGTCGCGGCCGCGGCGATCGCTTCGACCTCGGCCTTGGCCGTGGCCTCGGCCTTGCTGCGCGCCTCGAGCTCGGTCGCCGCGCGCTCCGCGGCGGTCCGGCGCGCGGACAGCTCGGCCAGGCCGACCTCGGCGTCGTGGCGGGCGCCGAGCGCGGTGCGGGCCGCCGCCTCGGCGATCGTGCGCTGGTGCTCCGCGGCGTCCGCCGCGGCCTTCGCGGTGCGGGCCGCTGCCTCGGCGGCCTCGCGCTGCTGCTCGGCCTGGCCGCGGCGCTGCGTCGCCTGGCTCGCGGCGACCTCGGCGGCCGTGCGCTGCCGGGCGGCGGCCTCGGCCGCGACCTCGGCGTCGTGCCGGCGGCGCGCGGCGTCGCTGGCGGCGGCCTCGGCCTCGGCCCGCTTGCGGGCGGCGTCGCTGGCGGCGGTCTCCGCCGCCGTGCGCTGCTGCTCGACGGTGGCGAGCGCGCCGCGGGTGCGCTCGAGATCGCGCCGGGCAGAGGCCGCCGCGGCCTGGGCCGCCGCGCGCTGCTGCTCGGCGTCCTGCGTCGCCTTGCGGGCTGCGGCCAGCCGGGCCTCGGCCGCGCGGACCTCGGCGAGCGCCTGATCGCGCTCCGCGCCGGCCTGGTGGCTCGCGCGATCGCGGGTCTCGGTGGCCTTGCGGGCCTGGGTCTCGGCCGCAGCGCGATCGGCATCGGCGCGTGCGGCGATCGCCCGCGCGGCGTCCTCGCGGGCCTGGGCCGCGGCGCTCGCCGCGCGCGCCTGGTCCTCGAGCGCCTGGGCCGCCTGGGCCTTCTTGTCGAGCGCGGCGACCTGCTGGCTAGCCTCGCGCACCATGCGCTCGGCGTCGGCGCGTGCGGCCTCGGCCTGGCGCTTGTCGGCGGCGGCCTGGGTCTTTGCGACCTCCGCCTCGGTCCGCGCCCGCGCCGCGTCCGCCCGGGCCGCCTCGGCCTCGGTCCGGGCGCGCTGGACCTCGGCCTGGGTGCGCACGTTGTCGTCCTTGAGCCGGGCGGCGCTCGCCTGCGCGGCCTCGGCCTCGGCGCGCTTGCGCGCGGCCTCGCGCTCGGCGACCTCGGCCTGGCGACGGGCCGCCTCGATCTCGGCCTTGTTCTGCGTTGCCGCCGCCTTCGCCGCCTCGGCCTCGGCCCGGCGCTGCGCGGTCTCGCGCTCGGCCGCCTCGGCCTGCCGACGGGCGGCTTCGACCTCGGCCTTGTTCTGCGCCGCCGCTGCCTTGGCCGCGTCGGCCTCGGCCCGGCTCGCCCGCGCCAGCGCGCTGGCCTTGTCCGCCGCGCCGCGCGCCGCGTCCGCCGCCGCCTTGCTCTGCGCCGCCTCGGTCCGTGCCGCCTCGACCTCGGCCCGGTTCGCCCGCGCCTGGGCGCTGGCCTGGTCCGCCGCGCCCCGCGCCGCGTCGGCCTCGGCGCGGGTGCGTGCGACCTCGGCCCTGGCAGCCTCGGCCTGCGCCCGGGTCTTCGCCGCGTCGGCCCGCGCCGCCTCGGCGTCGCGCCGGGCGGCGTCGGCCTCGGCCCGGGCCCGGGTCGCGGCGTCGTTCTGGGTCTTCGCGGCCTGCGCCGCTGCCTGGGCGGCCGCCTGGTTGGCCTCGGCGAGCGCCTTGTCGCGCGCCGCCTCCTGGCGCGCCGCCTCGGCGTCGGCCTTGCTGCGCGCCGCGTCGGCCCGAGCGGCCTCGGTCTCGCGCGCGGCGGCCTGCTTGATCGCCTGCGCGTCGCGGCTCGTCGCCTGCCGGGCGGCCTCGGCCGCCTGGGCCTCGCGCGTCGCCCGCTCGGCGGTGCTGCGCGCGGCGTCGGCCTCGCGTGCCGCGCGCGCCGCCTCGGTCCGAGCCTTGGTCGCCTCGGCCTGGGCCGCCTGGGCCGCCGCGTTGGCGCGCTCGAGGTCGACCTTGCTCGACTGCGCGCCCTGGCGTCGCGCCTGCTCGGCCGCCTGCTGCGCCGCCGCCGCGCGCGCGGCCTGATCCGCGGCCGCCTTGCGCAGGCGCTCGGCCTCGGCCTGCGCCGCCGCCGCCTCGGCCTGCGCCGCGGCCAGGGCCTCGGGGCTCGCGATCCTGGGCGCCGGATCGCGCGCCATGACCATGACCACGAGCGCGTTGCCCTCGGTCTTGACGTCGTAGCGGCCGGGGCGCGCCAGCGTGATGATCACGCGGGTCACCAGGCCGCCGTCGTCGAGCTGCTGCGCCGCGATCGTGCTGACCGCCCACGTGTTCGCGGCGACCACCGACTGCGCCTCGTGGCCGCGCAGCGCATCGCCGAGCCGCGCCTGTGGCACGTCGATCACGACCCGGCTCGGTCGCTCGAGCTTGTAGACCGTGAACGTCGGGGTCTGCGCGCCCTCCACGTGGACGCGCGTGGTGCCGCCTTCGTCGTCGAAGGTGACCGCACGAATTTCGTTCTTACCGTCGGCGCGCGCCGCGGCTGACGCGACCGCCGCCGCCGCGACCGCGATCGCGGCAATCCAGTACCTGGGTTGGCTCATGAATCACGCTCCTCGCGCGCCGAAAATGTTCGCCCGCCCTGCGCCAAGGGACAAATTTTCGAAGCGATCGCCGCGGCGCGCGGATACATAAGCGCGCCGCGCGCCCGCCGCGGGGCCGCGACGACCCGCTACTTCCTGGCGCGGGCCGGCGGCGCTTCGGCCGGCGGCGTCACGGCGGCCGACCCGCCCGACGCGGGCGCCGCAGAGGCCGGCGCGGTGCCCGGCGCGGACGCCGGTGCGGTGCCCGGCGGCGACGCCGGTGCGGTGCCCGGCGCGGGCGCCTGGCGCGGCGGCAACACCGCCGGCGGCGGGACCACCGGCGTGATCGTGGTCCGGCTCGGCGCGGGCGCCGGCGGCGCGACCTCGGGCTCGTTGACCACCAGCTGCTTGGGATTGAGCTGCACCGAGTACTCCTCGGGCGGCCGCTGGTTGACTCCCGTCGCCTCCAGCTCGAGCTGGAACGTGACGTAGCCGGTCCCGATGTCCTTGACGAACGCCTTCTCCTTGCCGACGCAGTCGCCGCGCTTGATGATGTAGCCGAGCGGGCCGCCCATCATCAGCACCTTGCGCTGCGTGCCCTGCGCGACAATGCCGACCAGCTTGAGATCGGAGTAGCTGTAGCTCGTCGCGATCATCCGGTCCTCGCTCGGGCACTTCCTGGTCAGCCCGGTCGACGGCGTCGGCCCGAGCGACACCAGCATCGACTGGAACGGATCGCGGTTGTGCTCGGCGTCGAAGTCGCGCTCCTTGAACGCGTGGCGGATGCCGTCGCGCTCGGGGCAGGGCTCGCAATAGGTGCCCTGGGGCAGCGGCAGGCAGTACAGGTGCTCGCCGCAGCTCGGCGCCTTCGGATCGCACTTGCCATCGCGCGGATCGCTCGGCTGGTCCGGGATCGGGCAGGCGACCCGGTCCTCGACGTGCGGCTTCTCGACCAGCAGGTTCTTGGACCCCGCCCCGCCGCCGGCGACCGGGGTCGCTCCCGGGCCGGGCCTGACACTGGCGGGCGGCGGCGGTGTGGCCCCGCCGTCGTCGCCGCAGCCGGCGATCAGCACCGCGATCACCGCGGCCGCGCCGCGCATCCTGGCGAACGTGATGGCCATGGCTACAGCCCTCCCTTCAGGCGGTCGCTGCCGGCCGCCTTGCCGTCCGCGGCTCCCGCGGCCCCGGCGTTGCGCGCCGCGCCCTTGTCGAGCGCGTTGTCGACCCGCGCCTTGGCACCCGCCGGGGTCGCGGCGCTCGGCAGCGGCGGTGGCGGCGCGGCCACCGGTGCCGGTGCCGGACGCGGCGGCGGTGCGGCCGCCGGCTTGGCGCCCCCGGCAGCAGGCGGAGCGCCCGCCGGCCTGACCTGTTCGTCCTGGCGGAACGTCACCGCGGTGAACTTCGCGCTGAGCACGACCTCGCGGTTCTTCACCGTGGGGTTGGCGAGCGCGAGGTTCTCGATCGACACGATCCGCTCGCGGTCGTCGTTGCCGCGGTCCTCGGGCGTCGAGCCCGGCCGGATATCGCGCTGGATCAGCGACGCGAAGAACCGCTTGATCTGCATGAACGTGCCCGAGATCTCGATGTCGACCGGCACCCGGAAGAAGCTCTCGACCGGCTCCTCGTTGCGCTTGGTCCACTTGCCGATCTCGACGCCGGACTCGGCGACCTTGCGCTGCAGGGTCTCGAAGAACGCCGGGAGCTCGGGCGCGCTCGGCAGCGCGGTCTGGTTCTTCTCGATCAGCTCGCGCAGCCGGGTCATGTGGGTCCGGAGCTCCTCGTAGCGCGGGATGTCCGCGGCGAGGCGCCGGTCGGTCGCCACCTTGCTGTCATGGTCGACCTGCGCGGCCTCGAGCTGCTCGTCGAGCGACTTGTAGACGAACCGCCAGTAGACCAGGCCGATCAGCGCGCCGATCGCGATGAACACCAGCAGCTTGCGCTGCGCCGGCATCCGCGCGAAGTCCGCCATCACGCCCGCCGCCATCAGTACACCACCTTTCCGGTGATCGTGAACCGGACGTAGCTCGTGCCGGCCTGGTTGTCGGCGATGCGCTCGCCGGCCGCCGGGGTGACGTCGGCGAAGTACACCGAGGCCGCGAGCCGCTTGGCGAGCTGGGTGATGTCGGACTCGGTCTGCGCCCCACCCTCGAGCTTGAACACCCCGCTGGCGTCGGTGAACCCCGACAGCCAGACGTGGGTCGGATCCCAGTCGGGCTGGAACCGCTTGTTGGGATCGCTGTCCGGCCCGTTGCCGGTGCGCTTGGCCATGAGCTCGGTCATCGTCGGGTACTGGCTCGTGGTCAGGATCTCGCCGAGCTCGTGCAGCACGTGGGCCGGCACGACCTTGGCGCCGAGCAGCCGCTGGATCGACCGGTAGCGCTCGCCGGCCTCCTCGTCGGCCTTCTTGAGCTCGGCGTAGCCGTCGAGCTGGCGGTTCTTGGTCGCGATGTCGCGCTGGAGCTGCGCGTTGGCGTCGGTCAGCTCGGCGAGGTGGGCGCGCCGGGGCCGGTCGACGAGCACGACGACCAGCACGGCCGCCGCCGCGATCCCGGCGATGCCGAGCACCAGCGACCTCGGATCGGAGTCCGATGCGGCCGCGCGACTCTTGGGCCGGCGAGCCGGCAACAGGTTGATCTTGATCATGTCACTTGTCCCCCGCCGCGCGCATCGACAGCCCGACGCCGATCAGCGCCTCGGGTGAATGCGCGCCGAGATAGGCGCGATCGAGCGAGCTGTCGATCTCGACCTTGCGCCAGGCGTCGGCGACCTCGAGCGTCAGCCGCGACCGGCGCTCGATCGCGCGGTGCAGCGAGCTGACCTTCGAGGTGCCGCCGGCCAGCACGATCCGCGTCACGTTGGCGTCGGCGGTGGTCGCGAGGAAGAAGTCGAGCGAGCGCTGGAACTCGCCCGCCATCACCTCGGACACGCCGTCCATGACCCGCAGGACGTCCTGCGGCACCACGCCATCCTCGGTCTGGCTGCCGCCGACCTTGTAGGCCTCGGCCTCGTCGGCCGCGATCGAGAGCTGCTTCTGGATCTCCTCGGTGAACGCGTTGCCGCCGATCGTCACGTCGCGGGTGAACAGCGACACGCCGCTGCGCACGATGTTGATGTTCGAGATCGCCGCGCCGATGGTGATCAGCACGATGGTCTCGCGCGGGTCGAGCGGATAGTTGGCCTCGAACCCGTTCTGGCTCGCGAACGCCGCGACGTCGACGATCAGCGGCGACAGGTTGGCGTCGCGGACGACCTGGACGTAGTCCGACACGACCTCCTTCTTGGCCGCGACCAGGAGCAGCTCGGTCTGGCCGCTCGCGTTGGCCGGGTTGGTCACGTGGTAGTCGATCTCGACGTCGTCGCGGCCGAACGGGATGTGGTGCTCGGCCTCGTTGCGGATGTTGGCGGCGAGCTGCTCGGCGGTCATCTGCGGCACCGAGATCTTCTTGATGATCACCGAGTGCCCCGCGATCGCGATCGCGACCTCCTTCTGCTTGAGCCGGAGCCGGCGCCACAGCTGCCGGACGGCCTCGGCGACCGCGCCTTGATCCATGATCGTCCCGTCGACGATCGTCTGCGGGACCAGCGGCTGCATGCCGAACGCCTGGAGCGCCCAGCCCGAGCCCTTGCGGCGCAGCTGCACCGCCTTCACGCTGCTGGAGCCGATATCGAGCCCGATGCACTGTTTGGCCATGGCAACCTTGCGGACCCGCTGGGCCCGGACCGTCCGCTACATCGTAGGGTGTTCCGGGCGGATCTCCAAAAACCCGCGGGGTCCGCGCGGGTCAGCCGCCGCCGCCGGCCTCAGCTGATTCCGTACTCCTTCATCTTGTACAGCAGCGCGCGATGGCTGATCTCCAGCAACTTGGCGGCGTTGGTGCGGTTGCCCTGGGTCACGCCCAGCGCGCGGCGGATCAGATCCTGCTCGAGCTCGCGGGTCGCCTTCTTGATCGACAGCGCCGCCGCGTCGCCCGCCGCGGGCCCCGGCGGCTGCACGGTCATCACCGTGCCCAGGTACTCGAGGTCGATCACGCGCCCGACCCGCCCGGTCCCCGGCGCGTCGGCGAGCACGACCGCGCGCTCGATCACGTTCTCGAGCTCGCGGACGTTGCCCGGCCAGGGCTGGCGCACCAGGGCCTCGAGCGCGACGTCGGTCAGCTCGATCTCACCGAGCTGGTGGCGCTGGGCGTGGCGCCGGGCGAAGAACCGGGCGAGCTGCGGGATGTCCTGGGGGCGGTCGCGCAGCGGCGGGACCGGCACCCCGAGCACGTTGAGCCGGTAGTACAGATCCTCGCGGAACCGGCCGTCGCGGACATCGTCGGCCAGATCGCGCAGCGTCGCGGCGATCAGCCGGACGTCGACCTTGATCGACGCCGTGTCGCCGACCCGGCGGATCTCGCCCTCCTGCAGCGCGCGGAGCAGCTTGGCCTGGAGCGCGAGCGGCAGCTCGCCGATCTCGTCGAGGAACAGCGTGCCGCCGTCGGCGTCCTCGAACAGCCCGGGCTTGTCGCGCACCGCGTCGGTGAACGCGCCGCGGCGGTGGCCGAACAGCTCGGACTCGAGCAGCGCACCGGGGATCGCGGCGCAGTTGATCGCGACGAACCGCCGGGTGCGACGCGGCGACGCGTCGTGGATCGCGCGCGCGACCAGCTCCTTGCCGGTCCCGCTCTCGCCGAGGATCAGCACGGTCGACCGGGTCCCGGCGACGCGCTCGATCGTCGCGCGCAGCTGCTGCATGACCTCGCCGTCGCCGATCAGCGCCGGCGGCGCGATCACGGCGCCTCGCCGCGGCACGGCGGCGGCGTGGCGCAGCGCCAGCGCGAGCGCCAGCTCGTCGAGCGGCTCGGTGACCACGTCGTCGACGCCGGCCTCGAGCAACGCCAGCGACCGCGCCGGATCGCGCGGCCGCACCACCGCGATCACCGGCGGCGTCCCGCCGTCCTGCACCAGCCGGGCGGCGAGCTCGCCGGCGGCGAGCACCACGTCGCAATCGTGGCCGTTGCCGAGGTAGCTGCGCGCGGCTTCGAGCTCGGCGATCGCCGACACCTGCTTGCCCAGCCGGTCGAGCATCACGTGCAGCGCGCGCCGCTCGTCGTCGTCGGGGCCCAGCAGCAGGACGTGGCGCACCGATCCGGCGGCAGCGGCACCCGCGATCGCGCTGGTCACGACCGACGAAGTTACCACGGCCCTGCCGGCGGACCATCCACGTCGCCGGCCGACGCTGCCCGGGCTCGACGGCGCTGACGCGTACCGCGCACAGGGCCGCGCGTTGCGCCATCCCGCCCAGGACGTGACCGCGGGTGCCTGGCCGCGCCCGCTGATCGCGCCAGCCGATCGCGCCCGCTGATCGCGTCCGCTGATCGACGAGACAAGGTGCGATCGAGCACTGCGCAGATGCCGTGCATGCGCCCACGATCGCCCACGCGGCAGGCTTCGTACACGCCGTCAACCCCGCCGAACTGCTCTCGAACCTGCCGCCAACGACCGGGCCGAAAGCCAACGTCGTTGGCGGTGACAGACCGCCACGCGAAAAGCAAGCATCTGAAACTCCAGGGGACTCTACTTGGCCGGCGAGTTGCTCTATGCTCAGCTCGCGTTTTTGGAGGTCCCTCATGCACCGGTCCGCCGTTGCTTCGTCGCTGCTCGCTGTCGCGGTTGGTCTACTGGCCGGTTGTCCCGACCGGTCGATCTCCGAGCTCAACCCGTTGCAAGGCCGCGTCGAGGCCAAGGACATCCCGGTCAACGTCAACCGTGATCTCGACCTGCTGTTCCTGATCGATGACTCGCCGTCGATGGCGGACAAGCAGAAGAACCTGGCCGACAACTTCAAGCGGTTCATCGAGGTGCTCAGCTCGATCCCGGGCGGGCTGCCCAACGTCCACATCGGCGTGGCGACCTCGGACATGGGCACCCAGAGCGCCGACGGCCTGCCGCCCGGTCCGCAGATCGGCACGATCGGCATGGGCGGCTGCTCCGGGTCGGGCAAGGACGGCGTGCTGCAGCTGTTCACCGCCCAGGGCTCGGTCGGCGGCGACCTGTTCATCAGCGACATCGCCGACACCTCCGGCAACCGGACGCGGAACTACACCGGCGACCTGAGCGACGTGTTCGGCAAGATGGCCAAGGCGGGCGCCAGCGGCTGCGGCTTCGAGCAGCACCTCGAGGCGATCAAGCGCTCGCTGTCCAACCCGGCCAACCAGCGGTTCCTGCGTCCCGATGCGTTCCTCGGCGTGATCATCATCGCCGACGAGGACGACTGCTCGTTGCTGCACTCGTCGCTGCTCGGCCCCCCGAGCAACGCGCTCGGCGACCCGCAGTCGTTCCGCTGCACGCGGTTCGGCGTGACCTGCGACCAGGGCGGCCAGAACACCGACGCGATGAACCAGGTCGGCACCAAGAACCAGTGCCACCCCAACGACAGCTCGGCGTACCTGACCAAGGTGACCGACTACGTCAAGTTCCTGAAGAGCCTCAAGCCCAACGATCCGAACAAGGTCGTCGTCGCCGGCATCATGGGCACGGTCGATCCGTTCGCGGTCGAGCTCCGCGCGCCGCAGGACAGCACCACCAAGATCCCGGCGCTGGCGCACTCGTGCACGTACATCGGCGGCGACAACGACGGCGACGGCAAGCCCGACCCGGAGTTCGGCGACCCGCCGATCCGGCTCAAGTTCTTCCTCGATCAGTTCCCGAACCGCAGCACGTTCGCGTCGATCTGCCAGCAGAACCTGGCCGGCGGGCTGCAGCAGATCGGCGACCTGCTGAAGACCGTGATCGGCGACCCGTGCATCGAGGGCAAGCTCGCCGACGTCGATCCGGACACCGCCGGGCCGCAGTACGACTGCGCGGTCTCGGTGATCACCAACCCGGGCAAGCCGAACGCGCAGGAGACCATCCTGCCCAGGTGCCCCGCACCGACCGCCGGCGCGGCGTGCTGGCGGCTCGACACCGACGCGACCAGCTGTCCCAAGAGCGAGCACTTCGTGCTGAAGATCGACGGCCAGGACACGCTGCCGAAGGACGCACACATCCTCGCCAACTGCGTCACCGAAGTGACGAACTGATCGCGCCGCGCGCGCTCGCACGGCCGGCCGCGCGAGCGCCGGCGGCCGCCGGGCCGCCGCGCCGCGTCGACGCTACCCGGGCATGATACGGTGGCTTCGTGCCGCGCCCCGGCCGCCCCCTGATCACGGCGAACCAGGTGACCCTGGCGCGCCTGATCCCCATGCCGCTGCTCAGCTGGCTGATCTACCAGGGCTCCGAGCTCGGCTACCACCACAACGTCTACAAGCACAACGTCTACATGACGAGCGCGCTGATCGCCGGCACGGTGATCGGCTGCACCGACTGGGTCGATGGCCTGCTCGCCCGCAAGTACGGCCCGACCGTGCTCGGCGGCCTGCTCGACCCGATCGCCGACAAGATCTTCATCGCGTTCGCCTACACCCCGTTCGTCGACGGCCCGTCGCCGCTGCTGCCGTGGTGGACGGTCGCGCTGATGTTCCAGCGCGAGTTCTTCGTCACCGCGCTGCGCTCGGCCTACGAGCAGCGCAGCCTGACGCTCAAGACCAGCTACCTCGCCAAGGCCAAGACCTGGACCCAGATGCAGGGCATCGGCTTGATCCTGCTGTTTCCGCTCGTCGACGACCAGCGGTTCCTGACCTGGGTGCTGCTGATCGGCGTCGGCGGCCCGCTGGTCGCGATGGCGGTGCTCTACGTCGTGCGCCGCAAGCTGTGGCGCGGCGCGCTGGTCATGAGCGCGTCGTTCCTGCCGATCCTGCCGTTCCACCTCCACGGCGACCTCCACCTGACGATCACCGCGATCATGTCCTACATCCTGGCGATCACGTGGATCAGCGGGATCGACTACCTCGTGGTCGGCTGGCGCCAGCTGCGCGGCCGCGGCGACTTCTCGCGCGCCGACGCCGTGCGGCTGATCGGCGCGCTCGCCCTGCCGATGCTGCTCTACCGGGTGCTCGTCGGTCCCGCCCCGGCGTGGCCGATCTTCTTGATCCTCGCCACCGAGCTCGCGGTCGGCGGCCTCGATAACCTGCTGTCGCATCACCGCCGCGCGACCAAGGCGCTGGCGTGGGGCAGCCGGGTGCTCGGCGTCTGCGTGCTGCTCGGTGCCGCACTCGTGGTCTCCGACCACGCCACCGAGCTCTCGATCCTCGCCGCGCTCGTGTCCCTGATCGGCGTCTGCGCCGAGTTCTGGCGCGGCCGCGACTACTTCCTCGACAAGCGGATCCGCGACAAGGCGCTGCGCGAGGCCGCCACGTCGGCCGAGGCCCCCGCCGACCCCGCGGCGCAGCCCTGAGCCGGCCCCGGGCGAGCCGGCGAGCCGGGGCGAGCTGAGCCATCTATCCGACCACGCGGTTTCGGCCCTCGTGCTTGGCCCGGTACAGCAGGTCATCGGCGCGCTTGATGAACGCCGACACATCGATGTCATCGCCCTCGACGGTCGCGACCCCGACCGAGATCGTCACCGGGAACGTGTCGCCCTCGTACTCGAACGGCTGGTCGCACACGATGCGGCGGACCTGCTCGGCGAACGTCCGCGCCCCGGTCAGGTCGGTCTCGGGCAAGACCGCCGCGAACTCCTCGCCGCCGTAGCGCGCCAGGAGCTCCTCGCGGCGGACCCGGGCGAGCAGCCGGCGCGACATCTCGCGCAGCACGTAGTCGCCAGTCAGGTGGCCGTGCTTGTCGTTGATCAGCTTGAAGTGATCGATGTCGAACATCAGCAGCGACAGCGGCCGGCGGTAGCGCGCGCAGCGCGCGATCTCGCGCTCGAGGAACTCGAGGAAGTAGCGCTTGTTGTGGGCGCCGGTCAGGGCGTCCACGATCGTCATCCGGTAGATCTCCTCGTAGTAGCTGGCCTCGACGCCGGTGCCGGTCAAGAACTTGAAGATCGCCGCGCCGATCTTCAAGAAGTCGGCGTCGCGCAACACCGAGCGCGTCACCGGCACGTCGTTGACGTACGAGCCGTTGGTCGACTGCAGATCCTCGACCGACCACGCATCGCCGTTGCGGTAGACCCGCGCGTGGCGGCGCGACACCGAGTCGCGATCGACCTGGATATCGCAATCGGCGCCGCGGCCCAGGACGATCTCGTTGCGCGACAGCGGGAATCGCTTGCCCATGTCAGGGCCGGGTGGGTAAATCAGCACGAGGCACGCTTCCCCCACTTCCTTGGCCGGCTTGACGACCTGGACCTTGGTGATGCGTGTCTTCCACTCGCTCATGTGCCGATCGAGCGCAGGCGCGATCCAAACTGCTGTGATCGCGTTGCTTTCGATCTGACCGCAAGCCTGCCGAGCTGTCAATGTATATGGCGGTGTGATACGCACGCGGCCGGCCGACCGCCGGCGAACGAAAGGCACCCGTCATGCGTCACGTGATCGCGATCGATCAAGGCACGACCGGCACCACCGTCCTCGTCCTCGACGAAGCCCTCCAGCTGCGCGGGCGCGGTTATCAGGAGTTTCGTCAGATCTACCCAGAGCCAGGCTGGGTCGAGCACGACCCTGAAGACATCTGGGCCTCTGTATGTGCCGCGCTACAGGCCGCGCTGTCGGGCATCGATCCGCAGTCGGTCGCCGCGATCGGCATCACCAACCAGCGCGAGACCACGCTGGTGTGGGACCGAAAGACCGGCCGGGCGATCCACCACGCCATCGTCTGGCAGGATCGCCGGACCGCGGATCGCTGCGCCGAGCTCGCCGCCGCCGGCAAGGGGCCCCGGGTCCGCGAGCTGACCGGGCTGCCGCTCGATCCATACTTCTCGGGCACCAAGCTGTCGTGGCTGCTGCGCCAGGTGCCCGGGGCGGCGGCGGCCGCGACCGCCGGCGAGCTGGCGTTTGGCACCGTCGATTCGTACCTGCTGTGGCGGCTGACCGGCGGCGCGGTCCATGCCACCGACGCCAGCAACGCCTCGCGCACGCTGCTGTTCGACCTCCGCGAGCTGGCGTGGTCCGACGAGCTGCTCGAGCTGATCGGCGCGCCGCGCCAGGTCCTGCCGCGCGTGGTCGAATCGTCGGGCACGGTCGGGCTGACCCGCGGCGTGCCCGGCGTGCGCGACGGCGTGCCGATCGCGGGGCTCGCCGGCGACCAGCAGTCGGCCCTGTTCGGCCAGGCCTGCTTCGCACCCGGCGACGCCAAGTGCACCTACGGCACCGGCGCGTTCATCCTGATGAACACCGGCAGTGCGCCGATCGCATCGCAGAGCGGCCTGGTCACCACGGTGGCCTGGAAGCTCGCGACCGGCGAGCTGCGCTATGCGCTCGAGGGCTCGGCGTTCATCGCCGGCGCCGCGGTGCAGTGGCTGCGCGATGAGCTGAAGCTGTTCGCGTCGGCGTCCGACATCGAGGCGCTGGCCCGCTCGGTGCCCGACTCGGGCGGCGTGATCGTCGTCCCGGCGTTCGCCGGGCTCGGCGCGCCGCACTGGCGGCCCGACGCCCGCGGCTCGATCACCGGCCTGACCCGCGGCTCGACCCGCGCCCACCTGGCGCGCGCGACGCTCGAGGGCATCGCGCTGCAGAACGTCGACATCCTGCGCGCGATGGAGCGCGACGCCGGCCACCCGCTGACGGTGCTCAAGGTCGACGGCGGCGCCTCCGCCAACGACCTGCTGATGCAGTTCCAGTCCGACGTGCTCGGCGTCGAGATCTCGCGGCCCGAGCTGGTCGAGACCACCGCACTGGGCGCCGCGTTCCTCGCCGGCCTGGGCACCGGCGTGTGGAAGGACCAGGCCCAG
>DASWRS010000476.1:0-2327 GCA_036403075.1 Kofleriaceae bacterium | reverse complement strand
CTGATGCTGGCTGCTCAGTGTGAGTGCCGCGAGGTCACAACGATCGAGGGCCTGGCGAGCGATGGCGAGCTTCATCCGGTGCAGGAGGCGTTTGTCCGGCACGACGCGCTGCAGTGTGGGTACTGCACGCCGGGGCAGATCATGTCGGCTGTTGCGCTGCTGGCCGAAGGACGTGCCGGCTCGGACGCGGAGATCCGCGAGTTCATGAGCGGCAACCTCTGCCGCTGTGGCGCCTATCCGAACATCGTGGCCGCGATCGGCGAGGTCGCAGAGCGATGAACGGCACGTTCGAATACATCCGTGCGGACGACGTCGCCGCGGCGGTCGCGTTGGTGAGCAGCGACCCCGAGGCGCAGTATCTCGCCGGGGGCACGACGCAGATCGACTTGATCGTCAAGGACGGGGTGCTGAACCCGGAACGACTGGTCGACATCACGCGCTTACCGCTGCGGGGGATCAGCCTACGCGGCGACGCGCTCGTCGTCGGGTCGTTGACGACGATGGAGGAGCTCGCGGCCGAGCCGGTGCTCGACGTGCGGGCGGCGTTCGTGCGCGAAGCGCTGCTCGCAGGCGCCACGACGCAGCTTCGCAACATGGCGACCATCGGCGGGAACCTGCTGCAACGCACGCGCTGTCGCTACTTCCGCGATCCGGCGGTGCCCGCGTGCAACAAGCGAACACCCGGAAGCGGGTGCGCAGCCATCACCGGTCCGGCGCGAATGCACGCGATCCTCGGCGCAAGCGCACACTGCATCGCGCTGCACGCCTCGGACCTCTGTGTACCGCTGGTCGCGCTCGACGCTGTCGTGCACGCCGATGGGACGGACGGCCGGCGGACCATCCCGTTGACCGAGTTCTACCGTCTACCGGGCGATCGACCCGACCTCGAGAACGTCCTCGCCCACGGCGAGCTGATCACCGCGATCGAGATCCCACTGCTTCCCGCCGGCGCACGCTCGGGCTATGTGAAGGTGCGCGACCGCGCCTCCTACGAGTTCGCGCTCACATCGGCGGCTGTGGCGCTCCTGATCGAGGACGGCGTGATGACCGAGGCACGCGTCGCGCTCGGCGGGGTCGGGACGATCCCCTGGCGCGCGGCGGCCGCGGAGGAAGTGCTGATCGGCGCCGCCCCGGGCACCGCCGTGTTCCGCGAGGCTGCCGAGGCGGCGATCGTCGACCCCTTCACCGTGTCCGGGACGGCGTTCAAGGTCGAGCTCGCCAAGCGGACAATCGTGCGGACGCTGGAGACGGTGGCCAGATGACCACCGTCCTCGGTCCCGGTATCGACCGCGTCGACGGACCGGCCAAGGTCCGCGGTGCCGCGGCCTACCCGACCGACGTCACCTACCCGGATCTCGCACACGCGGCGCTCGTGCGCAGCACCATCGCGTCCGGCCGCGTGACCGAGATCGACGACGCGGCCGCTCGCGCGGCAGCAGGAGTCCTCACCGTCATCACCCACCAGACGGCCCCAAAGCTTACGCCCGCCCCGTTCGGGCTGCTAGGCCTCGCTCCGCCGCCGCCGCTGCAGGACGACCGCATCCACCACCACGGACAATACGTCGCCGTGGTCGTCGCGGCGACGCCGCACAAGGCCGCCGCAGCGGCGCGCCTGGTCAAGGTCGACTACGAGCCCGGCGACCCACTCCTGATGGATTTCGACGACCCGCGCAGCGAGCTCGAGGCCACCCCCTGGGACACCGACACACAGCGCGGAGACGTCGACGCCGGCCTCGCTGAGGCCGACGTCATCCACGAGGCGACGTACACCACCGCCGCGAACACCAACAACCCGCTCGGGCTGTTCGCGACCGTTGCCGCATGGGAGGGCGACACCCTCACCGTGCATGACGTCACCCAGTGGCCCGCATACGCGCAGGCGACGATCGCCGGAGTGCTCGGGATCGAGCCGTCCGCGGTCCGGGTCCATGCGCCCTACGTCGGCGGCGCGTTCGGGGCCGGCCTGTTCGTCTGGCAGCACGTGATCCTTACCGTCCTCGCCGCCCGCGCAGTTGGGCGCCCAGTCAAGCTCGTCCTCACCCGCCCCGAGATGTTCACGGGCGTCGGCCACCGACCCAGCAGTGTGCAGACAATCCGGATGGGTGCTCGCCGCGACGGCGAGCTCGTCGCGATCGAGCACGTCTCGACCAACAGCGCCGCGATCGCGCACGCGAGCATCGAGCCGATCACCGGCGCGACCGCGCGCTCGTACGCCTGCGCCAACGTCGCCACCACCGACCGGCAGCGGCGGCTGAACATCCCACTGCCAGGATCGATGCGCGGCCCAGGGCACGCCCAGGGCAACTTCGCGCTCGAATCCTCGATCG
>DASWRS010000475.1:0-16277 GCA_036403075.1 Kofleriaceae bacterium | reverse complement strand
GCTGCCGTTGCCAGCGCTGCCATTGCCGACGCTGCCGTTGCCAACGCTACCGTTGCCAACGCTGCCGTTGCCCGCGTTGCCAACGCTGCCATTGCCGACGCTGCCGACGCTGCCGACGCTGCCGCTGTCGTCGCCGCCGGTGCCGTTGCCGCCGTTGGCGCCGGTGCCAGCGCCGCCGGCACCGATGGCGCTGGCACCCGCTGCGCCTTCGCCGGGCCTCGTACCGCCGGCTCCGGGGTCACCGGGGCCCTGGGCACCGGCGGCCGCGGCCGGCGCCTCCGGGATCGTCGGCTGGACCGGGCGCGTCAGCCGCGGCACCACGTCGCGAGTGTCGGCTGCGTTGGGGGTCTCGAGCGCTGCGCTCGGCGACGGCTCGTCGGCGGGCCTGGTCGACGCCTGCGCGCGCGGCAGCACCGGGGCATCCGGCTTCGCGATCCCGCGCTGGATCGCGATCGCCGCGCTGATCCCGATCACCGCGGCGGTCGCCAGCACCGCGATCGCCCAGCGGAAGCTGCGCGGCTCGATCGCGATCGCCGCGCCGTGGCCGGTGAGCGTGTGACCGCCGACCACGCTCGCCAGCTCGTCGCCGCGGACATCCGGCCGCGACAGCCGGAACGGCGGCATCGGCGTGCCGTCGGCGCGCAGCACCGCAGGGATGTCGAGCATCGCCGCGGCCGCGGCCTGCGCTGCCTGGGCGAACGCGATCTGATCGACCTCTCGCACCGTGGTCTGCGCGCCGGAGCCCGGCAACAGCGGATACGCGCCGGGCAGCGCGGCCTCGACCGGGCGAGCCGTGGTTGCCACGCCCATGGTCGGCACCATCGGGAACTGATCGCGCGGCGGCGGCTCGATCGGCAGCGGCGTGGTCGGCACGCCCATCGTCGGCACCGCCGGAAACTGCTCGCTCGGCGGCAGCTCGAGCGGCGGCAGCTCGCTCGGCCGCAGCGCCCCCGGCGACGACGACGGCCGGCGCGCCGGCGTGATCTCGCGCAGCAGCGAGCTGGTCACGATCGTCACCGGCCGCTCGGTGTGCATCGTCCGCGGCGCCCCGACCTCCGACTTCGGCGCGACCTCGCGGATCGCCTGCGCCAGGTCCGACGCGCCGTCGCGATAGCCATTGCCGAACCGCTCCTCGACCAGCGCGTCGATCAGCTGCTGCATCCGGCCGTAGCGGTTGCGCGGATCATGCGCCAGCGCCCGCATGCAGATCGCGTCCAGCCCCGGCGGGATCGCCGACTTCACCACGCGCGGCGGGATCACCCGCATCTGATCGTCGCGCTCGGTCGCGGTCACGGCGCGGCCAAACGGATGCTGCCCGGTCAGGAGCTCGTAGAGCACCACGCCGAGCGCGAACACGTCGGACCGCGGCGTCAGGGCCTCGCCGCGCGCCTGCTCGGGCGCCATGTACGCCCACTTGCCCTCGACCACGCCGTGGCCGAGCCCCTCGCGGCGCGCGATGCCGAAGTCGGCGACGCGGACCTCGCCGGACGTGGTCAGGAGCAGGTTACTCGGGCTGATGTCGGCGTGGATGATCGCGCCGCCGGGCCGGGCGTGCGCGAACTCGAGGCCGGCGGCGGCGGACTGCACGATGTACGTGGCGACGCCGAGCGACAGCCCGCGCGCGCCGCGCGCCTTGATCAGCTGGCGCAGGCTCGGCCCGTCGACGAACTCCATCACCAGGAACACGTCGTCGGCCTCGCGGGCGAGATCGAGCACGCTCACGATGTTGCCGTGCTGCATGCCGACCAGCAGCTTGGCCTCCTCGATCAGGCGCTCGACGAACACCTCGTCGTTGGCCAGCTCCGGCAAGAGGCGCTTGATCGCCACCGGCTTCTGGAACCCGTGGTCGCCGACCGAGTGACCGGCGAAGACCTCGGCCATGCCGCCGCGCCCGAGCAGGTCGCCGAGCACGTAGCGGCTCCCCGATCGCCTGGCGCCCTCCGAAGGGGGGCGCACCCGTCCTGGTGCTGCGGTCCCGGCCACGGTGCCCAACAGTGCAACGGACGTACCGGCCCTGACCGATCGCCGGTCCTTGTGTTTGTTCGAGTTAGTGAGTGCGCATATGAATACCGAGGTAGGCGATCGGGGGAGGGCCCACCCCCCGTGGGGCCCTCGGCCCCGATCGTGACAGAAAGAGTGAGCGCGCAGATAGGGGACTTTTCGGCACCCCGGCGGCGTTCGGGTCGTCCCGCCGGGCCGGGCCGTGTTACCTGGCGGCGGTGGAGTCCCCCAGCGCCGAGACCCAGCGGATCTTCGCCCCCGGCATGCTTCGCGATCAGGTCGCCATCGTCACCGGCGGCGGCAGCGGCATCGGCCTGGCGACCGCCCGCGAGCTGGCCCGGCTCGGCGCCAAGGTCGCGATCTGCGGCCGGACGCAGGCCAAGCTCGACGCGGCCGCGGCCGAGCTCCGCGATGCCGGCGGCACCGTGCTCGCGCAGGTCTGCGACATCCGCGAGCCGGCCCAGGTCGAGGCCTTCGTCACCGCCACGCTCGCCGAGCTCGGCCGGATCGACATCGTGGTCAACAACGCGGGCGGCCAGTTCCCGTCGCCGGCCCAGCACATCTCGCCCAACGGGTTCCTCGCGGTCATCAAGAACAACCTGGTCGGGACGTTCCATGTCTGCCGCGAGGTCGCCAACCAGGCGATGATCCCGGCCAAGCACGGCCGGATCGTCAACGTGATCGCGAACATCTACCGCGGCTTCCCCGGCATGGTGCACACCGGCGCCGCGCGCGCCGGCGTCGAGAACATGACGATGACCCTCGCCGTCGAGTGGGCGCAGTTCGGGATCCTGGTCAACGCCGTCGCGCCCGGCGTGATCCGATCGTCGGGCACGGCCCAGTACCCCCCGGCCGTCGTCGAGCGCGGCATCCGCGAGACCCCGCTCAAGCGCGCCGGCACCTGCGAGGAGGTCGCGGCGTCGATCGTGTTCCTCGCCTCGCCCGCGGCCCAGTTCATCACCGGCGCGACCCTCCGGCTCGACGGCGGCCAGTCGCTGTGGGGCCACACCTGGGAGATCCCGTAGCCCGACAGCCTGCGTGCTATCGTTTCGCGGCGATGGTCGCCGCGTCTTCTCCAGCGAGCTTCGAGGAGGACCAGCACGTCGTGCTGCGCGCGATGTCGTGGCAGGACTTCGCAGCGCTCCTCGCCATTCGCGGCGAGCGCTCCGGCGTGCGGATGTACTACCTCGACGGAGAGATCGAGATCGCAAGCTCGACCAAGATCCACGAAGGGCGCAAGAAGACGCTCGCCCGGCTGCTCGAGATCTGGGCGATGGAGTCCGACGTCGCGCTGAACGGCTTTGGCTCGTGGACGCTCAAGAACGAGCTCCGCGAGGCCGGCGCCGAGCCCGACGAGTGCTACATCGTCGGCGACTCCACGGACCAGGATGTTCCAGATCTCGTGATCGAGGTCGAGTGGTCCCGCGCGACGGGGCTCTCGAAGCAGGAGATCTACCGCCGGCTCGGAGTCCGCGAGCTGTGGACATTGAAGGGCGATGGGCGGCTGATCCTCCGGATCCTCGAGAAGGGCGAATGGGCCGAGCACGCCCGGAGCAAGCTGTTTCCGAAGCTCGATCTGACGTGGCTGCGGACGTTCCTCGACATGTCACCGCAGAGCAAGGCGGTGCGCGCGCTCCACGACTCGCTGCGCACGAAGAAGCGTCGCAGCTGAATCACGGCTGCGGCGCGCGTGCACGCATGCGTTCTTGAGCTCGTCGTAGCTGATCACCGGGGTGCGGCCGTCTTCGTGGTCCCGCAGGCGGCGTTCGATCGCTGCGGTCCAGGCGCCCGCAGGTTCTTCGCGGCCGGGCTCGAGCCTCTCCTGCGGCGCGTTCGCAAGACGCGCGCGGTCTTCGCGGGGAAGCGCCAGCGCATCTTCAGGGAGAGCTGCGCGCTCGCCCGAATGGGGCCGCACCGGGAAGATCTTGTCGGGCTCGCGGTGAATACTCCGCCGTCATGGACCTCGAGCTCGCCGGCAAGCGGTGCCTGGTCAGCGGCGCGAGCCGCGGCATCGGCCGCGCCATCGCCCACGCCCTCGCGCGCGAAGGCGGACACATCGCCGCCGTGGCCCGCGGCCGCGGCGACCTCGACGCGCTGCTCGGCGAGCTCGCCGGCGCCGGGCACATCGCGATCGCCGCGGACGTCGCCACCGCCGAGGGCGCGAGCGCCGCGGTCGACGGCTGCGTCGCCGCGCTCGGCGGCATCGACGTCGTGGTCACCGTCGTCGGCAAGTCGTTCGCGCGCACCGCGCCGGCGATGGACGACACCGACCTCGCGAGCTCGCTCGATGCCAACCTGTGGAGCGCGGCGCGCGTCGCCCAGCGCGCCGTGCCGCACCTGATCGCGAGCGGCGGCGGCTCGGTCACGATGATCTCGTCGATCTGGGGCCGCGAGGCCGGCGGCGCGCCGGGCTACAACATCGCCAAGGCGGCGGTGATCGCGCTCGCCAAGGCGCTGGCCCGTGACTACGCGCCGCACGGCATCCGGGTCAACTCGGTCGCGCCTGGCTCGATCGTGTTCCCCGGCGGCGGCTGGGACCGCCGGCGCATCGCCGATCCCGTGGGCATCGCCGCGTTCGTCGAGCGCGAGATCCCGTCGGGCCGGTTCGGCACGCCCGAGGAGGTCGCCGAGGTCGTCGCCTTTCTCGCCTCGGCGCGCGCGCGCTGGATCACCGGGGCGTGCATCCCCGTCGATGGCGGCCAGGGCCGCGGCTTCTGACCCGTAGCTTCGCGCGACATTCGCTCGCCGTGCGCGCGCATCCGCGTCACAGCGCTTGCAGGGAATACCCACGCGCGGGCAGCAATACGCGTGCTGGGCCTTGCCGTCGCCCAGGATCCTTCCTAGCTTGGAGCGTGGGGATGGGCGAGGACGAGCCGCGCGGAGAGCATGATTTGTCGGAGTCGGAGGAGCCGACCGTTTCGCTCGCACTGACCTCGTCGGAGCCGACGCCGGGCGAGGTGGTCGAGGTGACGCTCGGCGAGACGGTCGGGCGCTACCAGGTCCGGCGGCCGCTCGGGCGCGGCGGCATGGGCCAGGTGTACCTGGCGCGCGACGTGGTGCTCGGCCGCTCGGTGGCGCTCAAGATCGTCGGGCTGACCCGCGACGCGGGGTTCTCGACCGAGCGGTTCCTGCACGAGGCACGGGCGATCGCGCGGCTCAACCACCCGCACATCGTGCAGCTGTACGACTTCGGCGAGTACAAGGGCGGGTTCTATCTCGCGCTCGAGTACATCGAGGGCGACACGCTGCGCGAGCGGGCGCGCAGCGGCTCGGTCGCGCTCGACGAGGTGCTGCGCCACGCGCGCGCGATCGCCGACGGGCTGTGCCACGCGCATGACAACGGCGTCTACCACTGCGATCTCAAGCCGAGCAACGTGATGGTCGGCAAGGACGGCCGGGTCCGGGTCGTCGACTTCGGCATCGCGCGCACCGGCGAGAACGCGGCGAGCACGGACGCCGGCACGCCGGACTGGATGGCGCCCGAGCAGTGGACCGGCGCGCCGGTGACCGACCGGGTCGACTCGTGGGCGCTGGGCATCCTGACCGCGCAGCTGTTGACCGGGCGGCATCCGCTCGGCGACGACTCCGAGGCGCGCCGCGACGCCGCCCGCGACACCGGGCGGATCGTGACCTGGACGATCGAGCGCCGCGATGTCCCGCCCGTCGTCGTCGAGCTGATCACGCGCTCGCTCGAGCGCGAGCCGACGCTGCGGCCGAGCGCCGCCGAGTGGGCGCGCGTGCTCGATGGCGTGATCCTCGATGGCCGCGGCGACGCGGTGGCCGAGGACGGGCCATACCGCGGCCTGGCCGCGTTCGACGAGAAGCACGCGCGGTTCTACTTCGGGCGCGAGCTCGAGATCGACGCGTTCCTCGAGCGGCTGCGCGACGCGCCGCACCTGCCGATCGTCGGCCCGTCGGGCGCGGGCAAGTCGTCGTTCCTCCACGCCGGCGTGATCCCGCGGCTGCGCGCGCAGGGGCCGTGGACGGTGATCGCGTTCCGCCCGGGGCCGGATCCGGCCGGCGCGCTGGCGCGCCACGTCCTGGCCGCGATCAGCGACGACCGCGGCGGCGAGCCGCGCCCGAGCGAGACCCAGCACAAGGCGCAGGTCCACGCGTTTCGCGCCGAGCTGCTCGAGACCCCGACGTTGCTCGCCGCGCGGCTGGCGACGATCGCCAACATGCGCGGCGGCCGCGTGCTGCTCGCGGTCGATCAGCTCGAGGAGGCGTTCACCCAGGGCGCGGGTGAGGTCGAGCGCCAGCGCTTCCTGCACATGCTGGTGTCGGCGGTCGACGATCCGCTCGATCCGGTGCGGGTCGTGGTCACGGTGCGCGACGACTTCGTCGGCAAGCTGACCGGCCTGCGCTCGCTGTTCGTGGTCAAGAAGCTGGCGGTCGACGACATCCGCCGCACGATCACCGGCCCGCTCGCGCGCTACGATTACCGGTTCGACGACCCGGCGATCATCGACGATCTGATCGCCGAGGTCGGCAGCGCCGAGGCCGCCAACCTGCCGCTGCTGCAGTTCGCCTGCCGTACGCTGTGGGACGGCCGCGACGCCGCCCGGCGCCGCCTGCTGCGCGCGACCTACCGCGAGATGGGCGGGCTCGCCGGCGCGCTGGCCCGGCACGCCGATCATGCGCTCGCGGAGCTGTCGCCGGACGAGCACCGCACCGCGCGGCAGCTGCTGCTGCAGCTGGTGGTCGGGACCACGCGGCGCTCGGTCGCTCGCAACCAGCTGGCCGCCGGCGCCGGCGGCAACGCCGACGCGGTGCTCGATCGGCTGCTCGCGGCGCGGCTGCTGGTGCAGCGCAACCACGACGGGGAGGCGCCGGTGCTCGAGCTCGCCCACGAGTCGCTGGTCCACACCTGGTCGCAGCTCGGGCGCTGGCTCGACGAGTCGCGCGAGGAGGTCCGGCTGCTCGAGGAGCTGACCGACGCGGCCAAGCTGTGGGAGCGCCGCGGCAAGCGCAGCGAGGACACCTGGTCTGCCGTCGACCTGGCCGCGTCGCGCCACCGCGCCGCGCAGCTCGAGCTCGTGCTGCCGCCGCGGGTCCAGGAGTTCTTCGCCGCGGGCGACCAGCAGAACCGGCTGGTCCGGCGGCGCCGCCGGATCCAGCTCGGCATCGCGTCCGCGCTCGGCATCGCCGTGACCGTGCTGGTGCTGCTCAAGATCGTCCAGGACCGCTGGCGAGACGAGCTGATCCGCCACAACCTGGGCACGGTCGACCTCGCGATCACGGCGTTCGACTGGCGCGGCGGCGCCGAGGTGCCGGTCGACCCGGGCCAGCTCCCCGGCCTCGCGCTCGCGGTCTACGCCGCCAGCCCCGACGACACCCACCAGCCCGGCGAGCCGTTCCCGGACAAGCTGGTCCGGATCGAGGACCAGGCCGGCGCCGGCGCGGTCCAGGTCCGGCGCGTCAGCGCGCCCGGCGGCGTGGTGTTCCTCAAGCTCGACGGCCGCGGCCGGCCCGGCGAGCGCTGCCCCGCATCGTGGATCCGGATCCAGGCGTTCCCGGGCTACCGGCTCGACGACGTCAAGCGCATCGAGCTATCGGTCCCGACCTGCCAGGCGACGCTGGCCGACACCGTGGTGATCGAGGACGGCCCGTTCTGGTACGGCGGCCAGGGCGATCCACCCTCGAGCCACTACGGTCAGCCCGACTACACCGAGCCCAGGCGCCTGGTCGCGCTCAAGAGCTTTGCGATCGACCGGCTCGAGGTGTCCAACGCCGCGTTCGCGCCGTTCGCCCGGCTCGAGAAGGTCACCGGCTACCCCCGGCCGATCTACAGCCCCGACGACAACCACGCGCACGACGGCGACCCGACGTACCCGGTCAGCGACGTCGATGCGTTCGAGGCCGCCGCGTACTGCGCGTACCTCGGCAAGCGGTTGCCGAGCGAGTTTCAGTGGACCAAGGCCGCGCGCGGCGGCGTGCTGGTCCACGGCGTGCATAATCCGATGCCCGAGCGATTGTACCCGTGGGGCAACATCGAGCGACCCGAATGCGTGAACCGCGCCGATCCCAGGGACGGCAAGATGCGGATGGCGCCGGTCGAGTCATTCCCGTGTGGTGCAAGCCCGTACGGCGTGTTGCACCTGGTCGGTAACGTCCAGGAGTGGATCGCGCGCGACGGGCAGACCGATCAGGATAACCCCCTGCACGCGCTGCGCGGTGGTGCCGCGGACGCGCCCGCCAGCGAGGAACAGACCACCACGATCTACCGCAATCACCGGGAGCCACGCTCCCTGACGTATGCGAATGGCATCAGATGTGTAGTCGTGATGGAGGGGGTACCGTGAATCCAGATATCGTGACCGTGGTGGCGTGTCCGCCGGAGGGGACGAGGGCGGCCTCGATCCACAACAACTTCATCGACGAGGTGTATCGCGCGCTGGTCGACCGGAAGGCCGCCGGCACCCGGATCGTCCGGGCCGCGACGGTCCGCGACATGGACCTGCGACTGGGCGAGATCCTGACGCCGCAGTTCCGCGGCCGCGTCAAGCTCCAGATCGTCGGACACAGCCTCTCGGGCGCGCTGCTGCTGGGCGCCGCGTGGCTCGCAAACACCGAGATGTTTGCCGCCACGTTCAATCCGCCGTTCTACGCGCTGACGCCGGATCCGCGGGCGCTCGGCTTCCTGGTCAACTACGTCGGCAAGATCAGCGAGGTCATGCTGGTCGGATGCAACGTCGGCTCCGACTCGTCGTATGGCTATCCGCTCAACGGCCGGACGCTGACCTACGCCCTCGCCGAGCTGCTGCAGTGCCAGGTGCGCGGCGCCGACGACGTCGTGGCTCCCGAGGAGTTCGATGCGCACGGCTGGTACACGCCCGGTCCGGGCAAGCGCCGGCCGCAGGGCTGGCGCTGGGTCGAGTGCTCGCACCCCGAGTGGGTCGACGGCGGTCCGGAGACCTCGCCGCGGCACCGCGCCGAGACCGTCGTGTCGTTCGAGATCCGGTCGATCATGTCGACGCTGCTGCCGGTCCCCGAGTTCCCGGGGCCGCTCGAGCTGCGCCCGCCGATCCACATCACCTGCCGCCAGCTCGACAGCAAGCGCGTGCCGTCGTCGGTGCCCGAGATCGCGCTCGACACCGACCAGGGGACGGCGTACCTGCTCGGCAGCGGCCGCTACCTGAACATCGGCGACACGTACTACGCCGTCGAGCGCCACGCCCGGCTGCTCGAGATCGTGTCGCAGCACCTGTGGCAGCACCCGCGCACCGGCGCCGGGCGGGCCGCGGGCCACGCCGCCGGCGCGCGATAGCCCAGCGGCCCGAGCCCGCGCGAGCCCGCCCGAGCCGGCGCTCAGTGGCGCGACGCCCGGTGCGACACGGACGCGGCGTCGGAGGCGCCGGGCACCGCGCGGAACGCCGCGAAGCCGTCCGGGGTCAACGACAGCCGGATCGCCTCGCGGTGCCGCGTGAACCGGAAGTCCTGCGCCAGGCCCGCTCGCTCGCTGTCGAGCAGGTCGACCGTGCCGGACACCGACGGATCGCTCTTGGGCGCGCCGATGACCGTGATCTTCGTCGGCCACACCTCGACCGGCATCGCCTGGTCGCCCAGGTGCAGGCGCCGGGCGCCGCGCGCGGTCAGCTGGATCGTGACCCCGCGCGCGCCGTGCCACGTGATGTGCTGTGCATCCGCGGCGTCCGGCCCGAGCAGGTCGATGTCGACGAACGCGGCGCCGTGCAGCGTGCCGTGGACGACGATGCTCGACGGCAGCACCGTGAGCTCGCCGAGCAGCTGCGCACCGGCGGCGTTGTCCGGCCACTTGATGCGCAACAGCGGCGTTCCCGCGCCGTAGATCGGAAATCCATCGTCGGTCCGGGTCTCCAGGCCTGTGCTCGACAGGAACAGGTTACCCACGGCGCCGGGCGTCATGGCCACAGGCTCCGGCGCGCCGGGGATCGGTTGGCTCCAGATCTCCGACAGGGGACAGGTGAACGAGCGCCGCAGACACTCGTCAGGATTCCCCGACTTGCTGCCACTCCTTGTAGCGAAGGTGACTGTCTTATCATTCACCTTCTCGATCTCGACCTTCTCGACCATCGCGAATTTGCCCGCCATTCTCGTCCTCCCGTTGTAGCTCCGGCCGAAACCCTTCAAACGCGATGCCAAAGCGGTGACACAATCGGTACATCTTGCGGCGATCGATGTTGAGCTGCAGTGCCGCCGCGCGCACGACTCCGCCGGTCTGGCGCAGCGCCTCGATGATCTCCTCGGCGGCCGGATCGGTCTGCCTCGGTGCGGGCTCGGCGGGGGTGGGCTGCGGCGGGGTGGGCTCCTCGGGTCGTGCGCTGGTCCGCTCCCGGAGCGAGTTGCGATGCGCGCGCAGCTGCGCCGGCAGGTGGGCCGGCGTGCACGGGAATTCCGCCGTCTGCGCGGCGGCGTGGCGGACGACGCCGAGCAGCTGGCGAAGGTTCTCCGGCCAGGGATAGAGCAGCAAGCACTCGAGCGCGCCGGCGGTCCACGGCCGCGGACCGGGATCGCGTTGGAGCTGGCGCAGGAACAGCCGGGTCCAGCCCAGGATGTCCTCGCGGCGCTCGCGCAGCGGCGGCAGGTCGAGCGGCGTGTTGCTCGCCCGGAGCCGGGCCAGCAGGTCGCGCCGGAACTTGCGGTCGTGGACCGCGTCGTCGAGGTTGATGTTGGTGGCGGCGACCACGCGGGCCTGGCTGTGGCGCAGCTCGGTCGAGCCCAGCGGCCGGTACGATCCGTCCTCGAGGAACCGCAGCAGCTCGGCCTGGACGTCGTACGGCAGGTCGCCGATCTCGTCCAGGAACAGCGCGCCCTCGCCGGCGAGATCGACCAGCCCGGGCCGGCTGTTGACCGCGTTGGTGAACGCGCCACGGACGTGGCCGAACAGCTCGGAGCGCGCCAGATCGGGCCGGAGCTGCGCGGCGTTGAGCGTCACGAACGGGTGCGGCGCGCGGTGCTCGCCGATCGCCTTGGCAACGCTCTCCTTGCCGGTCCCGGTGTCCCCCAGGATCAGCACGTGCCCCGCCGACTCGGCGAGCGCGTCGATCCGGCGGCGCACGGCGCTGGCCGCGGGCGACGCGCCCGGGAACACCGGCGAATCGACGCGGTCGTCGAGCGGCGGCGGCGAGGGCCGGAACACCATCAGCGTGTCGCCGATCCGGATCACGGCACCGTCGGGCAGCGGCACGCGCTCGCCGCGCACGAAGCCCCGGCCGTTGACGAAGAACCCGTTGCGGCTCTGCAGATCCTGAAATTGCCAGCCGGTGATGCTGCGCTCGATCCGCGCGTGTTTCCGCGACATGCGGACGTCGTCGATCACGACGTCGCAGTCCCCGCCGACCCGGCCGATGCTGAGGCCCTTCTCGATCGTGTGGACCGTGTGGGGCGACTCGCCGGTCAGGATGCGCAGGTGTGCAACCGAGATGTCGCGCTCCGAGCGTGCGACGGAGTCCTCGTACTGCTCGGTCTGCCAGGTCTCAACCACCTTCATGAGGGTACCCAAACTGCTGGATGGCGCCTAACCGCAACATTTCTCTACAAACCGCCGCGCCGGTGTGGATGAGCCGGATCGATCACGCACGGCGCAAGCGCCGAGCGAGTCACGAGGGCTCGCGACGTACGCGCACGCGCGCATGCGCCGCGCATGCGCCTCCCGGCGACGCTCGCAGCGCTCCACGCACATGTGCAGCCGGTCCTGAATGCGTCGACGAGCCCGGGTGTAACACAGGTGAGCCCGGGTGCGCCGCTTGCGAGGCGCACAAGCGCCATCGCAACCCACCACGGCGCGCCGGAGCGCACGGCGGCCGGGTGTCGCGCGTCGCGGCGGGGGCAACGATCCGCGGCTCAGGAATGCTACGTTCCCCTGATAGATGAGTCGAACCGCTCCTCTGGTCTTCGTCATGGCCGCGGGTCTGGGAACGCGGATGAAGAGCGATCTGCCCAAGGTCCTGCACCGCGTGGCCGGCCGGCCGCTCCTTCACTGGGTCGTGACCGCGGCGCGCACGGCCGGCGCCGGCCGGGTGATCGCGATCCTTGGCTACAAGGCCACCGCGGTGCAGGCCGCGCTCGATGCCAGCTTCGGCGGCGGCGCGATCGAGGTCGCGCTGCAGACCGAGCAGCGCGGCACCGGGCATGCGGTGCAGTGCGCGCTGCCAGCGGTTGCCAGCGAGCCCGATGATCGCATCGTCGTGATCTTGACCGGCGACGCGCCGCTGCTCGCCGCCGAGCGCATCGCCGAGCTGGTCCGCGCCTGCGAGGCCTCGCCCGCGGGCATGGCGCTGCTGTCGACCGTGCCGCCGCGGCGGATGCCGTACGGCCGGTTGGTCCGCGAGGGTGGCCCGAGCGGAAAGTTGCAGCGCATCGTCGAGGACGCCGACGCGACCGAGGACCAGCGCAAGATCGAGGACACCAATGCCGGGTTCTACGCGATCCGGCTCGGCCACCTCCGCCGCGACCTCACCGCGCTGCGCGCCGACAACGCCAAGGGTGAGCTGTACCTGACCGACCTCGTGGCGCACGCCGCGGAGCGCGGCGGGGCCACCGCGATCGACGCACCGTTCGCCGAGGTCGCCGGGATCAACGACCGCGTCGACCTGGCCGCGGCCGAGACCGCGGCGCGCCGCCGGATCAACGAGGCCTGGATGCAGGCCGGCGTCACCATGGTCGATCCGGCGGCGACGTACATCGATGCCGACGTCGGGCCGCTCGGCAGGGACATCTGGCTCGCCCCCGGGGTCACGCTGCGCGGCAAGACCGCGATCGGCGACGGCGCGCGGATCGACACCGGCGCGGTGCTCGAGGGCGTCCAGGTCGCGGACCACGCGTACATCAAGCCGTACTCGGTGCTGACCGACAGCGTGATCGGCTCGCGCGCCGAGATCGGCCCGTTCACGCACTGCCGCCCGGGCAGCCGGATCGACGAGGACGCCAAGCTCGGCAACTTCGTCGAGACCAAGAAGACCCACCTGATGGCCGGCGCCAAGGCCAACCACCTGGCGTACCTCGGCGACGCCTCGGTCGGAGCCAAGGCCAACATCGGCGCCGGCACGATCACGTGCAACTACGACGGCGTCACCAAGCACCAGACCACGATCGAGGCGGGCGCGTTCATCGGCTCGGATAGCCAGCTGGTCGCGCCGGTGACGATCGGCCGCGACGCCTACGTCGGCTCGGGCACCACGATCACCAAGGACGTGCCGCGCGGCGCGCTGGCGCTGACCCGCGTCAAGCAGGTCAACGTCGAGGGCTGGGCCGACCGGTTCCGCGAGGCCAAGGCCAAGCGCAAGAAGTCCGGCGACGAGCACTGACGTGCGCTGGGCCGCGATCGCGCTCGGGCTCGCGCTGACCGGCGCGTGCAAGCCGCGGCGCGGTGCGCCCGACGATGCACCGCCGCCGCCGCCGGCACCGCGCGATGCCGCACCAGCCCGCGACGCCGCGGCCGGCGATGCCGTCCTCGCCGCGGCGCGCTGGCCCCAGCTCGCGGCGTTCCCGGCGATCGATCCGGTCCGCGTGATCGCGCTGCCGACCCGCAGCGACGTGCCGCGGTTCGACGTCGGCGGCCCGGTGATCGCGGGCGACGTCGCGATCATCAGCTCATCGCAGCTCGGGTTCGCGGCGATCGACTGGCGGCGCGGCACGCTGGTCTGGACCCGGACGAGCGGCCTGCACGTCGCTCCCCCGGTGGTGAGCAGCCAGGGCGTGATCCTGATCGGCGACTGCACCGCCGACGCCCAGGTCACCGACACGCTGCTCGGCTGCGTGCGCGTGGTCACGCCCCTGGGCGCGGACCAGAGCTACGCCGCGATCCACGGCGCGCACGTCGCGGCGTTCGCCGCCGCGCGCGGCGATCAGGCGGTCTGGCTCGACGGCGATCGCGCGGTGCGCTGGCGGCGCGGCCCCGCGGCGGTCTCGGTCGACATGATCACCGGGGTCGCGACGCCGGCCGAGCCGGTCGCGCCGCCGCTCCACGTGGTCTACCGCACGCACGCGTGGGACATCACGCGCACCGACGAGCACATCATCGCTCGCGAGCACGGCAAGATCGCCTGGCAGACCCGGCGGCCGTACACCGCGATGCTCGGTGCCGTGTATCTCACCGGGTTTTCCCCGATGATCCGGTTGACCAGCATCGGCGTGTTCGGCGGCAACCCCGAGCTCAACCTGCTCGACATGGACGCCACCGGCTCGCTGCACGGCCAGGCCGCGTTCCCGGTGCCGGCGATCAGTGCGCTCGGCCACGCGATCGACGCGGTCGGCAACACGGCGATCGCGGTGCGCATGGACGCCTCGCTGCGCCACGACTTCATCGTGGGCTACGCGGCGAACGCGCTGCTGATGTACGTCTATCCGCTGCCCGAGGTGCCGCGCGCCGATCCGGTGGGCCTGGCGATCGCGCCGGACGCGGTGCTGGTATTTCACGACGGCGACACGTTCACGGTGCTGCCCGAGCTGTCGGCGCCTCCTACGGCTCCCGGCGCGACGGAGCGTCCGTCGCAAAATCCGACACCGTAAGCTCGCGAGATCCGGCGGACGGGGCTGGTACGGCGGCTGCTCTGGTGGTCGTCACACAAGGAGCCTCGCCATGATGATCAAGAGCGTTCTCGCCGCCGCCACCTGCACCCTGAGCCTCGTCGCCTGCGTCAAGCAGGACGACGGTCCACCCGACCTCGACCGCGCGCTGCCGACCGCCGATCAGGTCTCGATCAAGCTGCCCGAGAAGTCGGCGCGGACGCTCGATTCGCTCGCCGTCGGTCAGCTCGCGAACTGGTACGTCGCCACCCGCGACGTGACCCGCACGTTCAACGGCGGCAGCGCGTGGGTGCTGACGCTGGTCCACACGATCGTCCAGTTCCCGGCGACGTCGAGCAAGGGCGACGTGTTCACCTGGGGGCCGTGGAGCGACGCGCTGAACCCCGCCGAGTACAAGCTCGAGGTCAAGGTGGTCGGCAACGGCACGTACGCGTACCTGCTCTCGGGTCGGTCGAAGACCCAGAGCAACGCCGCGTTCGAGGTCGTGATCGACGGCACCGCGGACCCGCGCGCAGGTGAGGCCAAGGGCAGCGGAGAGTTCCTGATCGACTTCGACGCCAGCCGCCGGGTCAACCCGGTCGACAGCAGCGACGCCAAGGGCTCGGTCGACGTCAACTACGACCTCGCCCGGGGCCACCTCGACCTGACGGTGATGTCGACCGACGACCAGAACAAGCCGGTGATCGCGAACTACGCGTACAACGAGACCGCCGCCGGCGGCGACATGACGTTCAACGTCACCAGCGACTTCGCCGGAAGCGCCACCGCACTCAAGGAAACCCTGACGCTGCGCTCGCGCTGGATCCCGACCGGCGCCGGCCGGGCCGACGCGCGGATCGCCGGCGGAGACCTCGGCACCGTGCAGCTCACCGCGTCCGAGTGCTGGAACACGATGTTCAACCGCGTGTTCTACAAGGACTCGGTCAACCTCGCGGCCACCGAGGGCGCCGAGTCCGCGTGTGCGTTCGCCACGCAAGATCTGCCCCTCGCCCCCTGAGCCCGCACGGAGCCCTCGCGCGCCGACGCCACGCCCCCGGACCTCCGCTTCGGGGGCGTCCGCGTTTTCGGCAGTCAGCGTTGACTGCAAACTTCGCCCGAGGTAACACGCCCGGCGGAGGACACACATGGCTACGTTGCCCAAGGATGCGCAGGAGCTGTTCGATCACCTCGTTCCCGAAGGCCTGAAGCAGTACCCCGACAAGGCGCGGGAGCTGAACGCGATCTACTGCTTCAAGGTCACCGGGGATGCGAGCGGCCAGGGCGGCGAGTGGACCGTCGATCTCACGGCCAACCCGCCGACCTGCGTCAAGGGTGACAGCGGCAAGGCGCAGTGCACGGTCGAGGTCTCCAACGAGGACTTCAAGACCATGCTCGGCGATCCCAACGCGGGCATGCAGCTCTACTTCCAGGGCAAGCTGCGCGTGTCCGGTGACCCGATGCTGGCGATGAAGCTCCAGCAGCTGTTCGAGATCGCCCGCCCCAAGTGACCCGGCGATGACCGGAGCTGCGATCTCTCCGCTGGCGGATGCGCTGCAGGGGATCCGGGTGCTCGATCTGTCGAGGCTCCTGCCCGGGCCGTTCCTGACGATGATCCTCGCCGACCTCGGCGCCGACGTCGTCAAGATCGAGGACCCGCGGCTCGGCGACTACATGCGCGAGGTCCCGCCCGAGATGGGCGGCGTGCCGATGAGCCAGCTCGTGCCCGGCAAGGGCGGCATCTCGGGCCGGTTCCTCGCGGTCAACCGCGGCAAGCGCTCGGCCGTGCTCGA
>DASWRS010000474.1:0-4436 GCA_036403075.1 Kofleriaceae bacterium | reverse complement strand
GCTCAAGGAGCAGGTCGAGGCGTTCGAGCGCGGCCTGGTCGCGCGCGCGCTCGACGCGACCGGCGGCAACCAGTCCGAGGCCGCCCGCCGGCTCGGGGTGTCGCGCGTCACGCTGATCGACAAGATGAAGAAGTACGGCCTGGGCCCCAAGCGCTGAGCACCGGGCGCGCGGGAGGCGATCGCGGATGCCGCGGCGTATCCCGCGTCACACGGATCGACACGAGAAGATCCACCGCGTCGGCCCGAGCGCTGGCAGCCGGCGCACGGCATCGAGTACTGAGTGCTACTCGGTGGATCACATTCGCGATCAGCCGCGGTCGGCACAACCGGAGTTTGTGTCTGGCACTGTGCCTTTCGCGAAACACTCGCATCTCGTGCGCACTTCACAGCAGCGCGAGGCTGCAAGCGCCCGGAGAACCGGCCTCGCGCTCGAAACCAACGGATTCCAGCAGCCTCGACGATCACCGGTGCACGTCGGCCGCGGCAACAACCGGCACGCTTCGATCACCCCCGCGGCCGCCAGGCTGGTCGAAGCCTTGCAGTGAGTGCTGCCGGGTCGCGACCGCAGGCAGTTCGGCCGGCGGTTCGAGCGATCCGGATACGAAACAGAGGAGCTCACCATGAAGATCAAGACCCGCATCCGCGGCGGCGCTCGCCCCTGCCAGTAGGCATTGCCACGACGGCGCGGAAGCCTCGAGCTCCGCGCTCACACTCTCGACCATCGACACAGGAGCTCATCATGAAGATCAAGACCAAGTTGCGTGGTGGTTCTCTCAGCACGGGGACGGGCGGTCGCGGCTGCGGCTGATCGTTCATCGACGGTAGTACCGACGCGAGCGGGGAGGCAGTTCGGCTCCCCGCTCGCAGCTGCTTTTTCGGGGCCATGCGCCCGCCGCGTTCGCCGCCGCGCACGCTTGCGGTGACGCCGCGCCGACTGCTACGCCTGGGCATGGAGTCGATCGTCCACGTCTGCAACGGCGACAGCACCGCCGATTCGCTCTCGCTCGCCGACCTGCCTGGTGAGATCCGGGTGTGGGCCGACGCCCTCGACCAGGGCCCCGTGCTGCCGGTGTCCGACGCCGAGCACTGGAAGCTGCGCGGCGAGTTCTGGAGCTCGCGCGGGTTCCGCGACAGCGACGGCCGGCTCGCCGCCTACGACCACGGCGTCGACGAGGCCGCGCGCGCCGAGGAGCTGATCCTGTGGTTCGAGCACGACCTGTTCGATCAGCTCGCGCTGATCCGGCTGCTCGCGCGGCTCGCGCGCCGCGGCCTGCCCCAGCAGCTCACGCTGGTCTCGATCGATCGCCACCCCGAGGTCCCGAACTTCATCGGCCTGGGCCAGCTCAAGCCCGAGCAGCTCGCCGAGCTGTGGCCGCGGCGCACGCCGCTGTCGCGCGACGCGATCGACGAGGCGATCACCGCCTGGATCGCGGTGACCGCGCCCGACCCGCGCGCCCTGCCGTTCCTGGCCAAGCGGATCAAGGCGCTGCCGTTCCTGGGCGGCGCGCTCGAGCGCCAGCTCGAGGAGTTCCCCGATCTCACGAGCGGCCTGTCGCGCACCGAGCGCCAGGTCCTGGCCGCGGTCGCGAGGGGCGAGGCCACCGCGGGCGCGATCACCCAGGCCGTGCAGGCGATCGACCCGCGCTACCCGATCACCGACGGCGTGCTGTTCTGGACCCTGCACACGCTCGGGCGCTGCGGCCTGGTCGACGGTGCTCCCGAGGGCACCGCGACGTCTCAGGCGCTCGAGGCGGTCCGGGTCGGCGTCACGGCGCGCGGCCGCGAGGCGCTCGCCGGCGCGATCGATCGCGTCCACGAGGCCGGCATCGACGACTGGCGCGGCGGCGTCCGGCTGTCCGGCAAGGGGCCGGTGTGGCGCTGGGACGGCGCCCAGCGCAAGCTGATCGAGCGCTGACCGAGCGCTGACCGAGCGTTGACCAAGCGTCACCGCGCGGCGTCGGCGGACGCTCCGCCCCGGTGCTACGGTGACCGCGTGGACGTCGAGACCGCGCGCGCAACCATCGCCGCCGAGCCTCCGCGCCGCCTCCGCCTCGACGAGCTGCTCCGCGAGCTCGGCGCCTACGATGGCGAGCCGCCGGCGCCTCCAGCGCGCGACGCGAGCCTCACGGTCGGTGCGCTGGTCGACAAGGCCGCCGAGAGCGGGTTCGGCTTCCTGATCGGCGTCTTGACCCTGATCGCGATCCCGTTCGTCGGGCTGTCGACGCCGTTCGGCCTGGCGATCGCGCTGCTCGGCGCGCAGCTGATGCTCGGCCGGCAGCAGCCGTGGCTGCCCGAGCGAGCCCGCCGCCGCGCGCTGTCGATGGCGATGCTCGATCGCGTGCTGGTGCTGCTGGCCCGCCGCACCCGCTGGCTCGCCAGGCTGACCCGCCGCCGCTGGGAGGCCGCGATCCGGCCGCGGCTGATCGGCCTGGGCGTGGTCCTGCTCGCGCTCGGCCTCGCGCTGCCGCTGCCGATCCCCGGCTCGAACCTGATCTTCTTGATCCCGCTGTTCGTGTACGCGATCGGCGTCCTCGAGCGCGACGGGGCGTGGGTCGTGCTCGGCCACCTCGCCACGCTGATCGACCTGGCGCTGCTCGCGGTGTTCGGCGCCTCGGTGGCCGCGGTGTTCGAGCGGCTGTGGCACTGGCTGGTCTGAGTGCGGCCCGGCGGCGCGCCGCGCGCGTCACCGCGCCGGTCAGCGCGCCGGTCAGCGCGCCGGTCAGCGCGACTGGCGGAGCAGCTCGGCGATGTCCTTCTGGCCCGCCGGATCCTCGAGCAGCGTGACTGGCTGATCGACCAGCGCGGTGTCCTCGAGCATGATCTCGACCGCGCGGCGCGCGCCGATCAGGCCGGACGCGCGGCCCGGTGCCTGCAGCGCCCAGTCGGTGACGCCCGCGCCGGTGACCACGCCGAGGATCCGCGCCAGATCGCGGCGGAACCGCTCGTCGGTGTAGCCCCGCGCGTCGCCGAGCCCGAACCACAGGATGCGCGAGAACCGCAGCCGCCGACCCGGCGGGAACAGCAGGGTCTCGCCCGCCTCGGCCGTCGCGCGGCTGCTCTTGATCAGCCGCGACAGCCGGCCGCACAGCCGCCAGTCGGCGAGCCCGGCCGCGCCGCGCAGCGGGCGGTCGTCCTTGAACACGGGGAGCACCAGGGCGTCGCGCGCCGATTCGTCCCAGCGCGCCAGATCGAGCGGCAAGACCGAGAGCGCCACGCTAGGCCTCCGGGTGCCTTCCGACCGCGGTCGCGATCCGGTCGAGCACGCCGTTGACGAACGCCGACGACTCGGCGGTGCCGAACCGCTTGGCGAGCTCGACCGCCTCGTTGATCACGACCTTGACCGGGACGTCGCCGAACGCGACCAGCTCGCAGGCCCCGAGCCGCAGGATGTTGCGATCGACCCGCGACATCCGATCGATCCGCCAGTTCTTCGACGCCGCGCCGATCAGCGCGTCGATCTGCACCGCGTGCTCGGAGGCCGCCGCCACGAGCTCGCGCGCGAACGCCTGAGCGCCCGGATCGATCTCGAGATCGAACGCCTCGGCCCAGCTCGCCGCGGCGCCTGCCACGTCGGTCGCCGGATCGCCGTCGCGCGCGTACAGCAGCTGGAGGGCGTACGCCCGCCCGGTGCGCCGGGTGCCCGCGGTCATGGCGCCCCGCGCCTCCGGCCGCGCGCCGCCGCCGCCACCGCCGCGCCCGCCGCATCCGGCGCCAGCGCGCGGAACAGCGTCGCGAGCTCGATCGCGGCCATCGCCGCGTCGAAGCCCTTGTTGCCGGCCTTGGTCCCGGCGCGCTCGAGTGCCTGCTCGATCGAATCGGTGGTCAGGACGCCGAAGCTCACCGCGACATCGCCCCCGGCGGCGGCCCCGGCGATCCCGTGGGCGGCCTCGCCGGCGACGTAGTCGAAGTGCGGCGTCGCGCCGCGGATCACCGCGCCGAGCGCGATCACCGCATCGATGCCACCGCGTGCGACCACCTGGCGAACCACCTGCGGCAGCTCCCACGCACCGGGGCAGCGCACGATCGTGATGTCATCGGCGTTGCCGCCGGAGCGGGTGATCGCATCGACCGCACCGCCGACCAGCGGCTCGACGATCAGGCCATTGAACCGGGACGCCACGATGGCGAACCGGAGGCCCGAGGCAGACAGTGCTCCTTCGATGGTCGGCATGCCGCGCAGGTATACATCAATTACTGCGCTTCGCGCCGGAGCGCGGAACCCCGACCCCGAGGAATCGGGATGCGCTCGACGACCTCGATCCCGAAGCCCTCGATCGCGGCGATCTTCCGATCGCTGTGGATCATCAGCCGGATCTTCCGGCAGCCGAGATCGGCGAGGACCTGGGCGCCGAGGCCGAAATCGCGCAGCGCCTCGCTGGACTGATCGCGTGACAGCGAGGGTGGCGAGCTGCGCTGCAGGACGAGCCTCTCGAACG
>DASWRS010000473.1:0-18223 GCA_036403075.1 Kofleriaceae bacterium | reverse complement strand
GCCACGCCGACACGGTCACCAAGGTGATCTCCGCGCTGCGCCACCGCGGCCGGGCGGCCCAGGCGCTGATCGCGGTGCACGATGACGCGGGGCTGGTCGCGGCGCGCGGCCAGGGCGTGGCGATCGCGTGGGCGGGCAAGCTCGCCGCCGGGCAGGCGGCCGAGCCGGTGGCTGGGGCGGCGGCCGGATCGATCGCCGCCGTGGTCCTGCCGATCGACGCCGCGATCGATCCCGGCGGCGTCGCCACGGCGCTGGGCAAGGAGCTCGCCGAGCGCCACCCCGGCACGCTCGCGCGCGGCGCGATCCTGATCGCCGGCGGCGCGCTGGTGCCGGCGCAGATCGCCGCGGCGGCCGAGCAGCCCTGGGTCCACGCGGTGTGCGCCGACGCGATCCTCGAGCTCGCGGCGGCGCGGCGGCCCGGCTGGGAATGGATCCGCGAGCCGTTCGCGGGCGCGGCCGCGCAGAAGGCCGACGTCAACGCCGACCTCTGGCACCTGGGCTACGCCAAGCACAACCGCGCGTGCCACGTCTACGTCGATGACGGCGTCCACGTCGCGATCGCGCCGTTCACCGGCGAGGTCGGCTACACGCCGACCGGCGACGCGACCGCCGACCAGCTCCACGCCCAGCTCGAGCGCAGCTGGGACGCGCTCAGGGACTGGCCGTTCTACGCCGGCGGCGGCGTCGGGTTCCACGTCGGCATCGACGGCGACTTCGCCGCCGAGGTCGACGTCGAGAGCGTCGTCGCGTGCCAGGCGACCACGGTCGAGATGGCCGCGGTCAACGTCGATCCGGCGACCCACCGAAAGCCGTGGCTGGCCGACGGCTCGCCCAACCTGACCACGTCGTTTCGCGACAAGCACACGTTCTTCGATCCGCATGGCGCGCCGCCCTACGTCGGGGTCGAGCACGACGAGGACGACGGCTACCGGATCAACTGGAACCTCGGCAACGACTACGACAGTAACCAGTACGGCAAGGCGGTCGGCGACGGCAAGCTGCTCCGCGCGCGGCTGCGGCTCGAGCGCCGCGGCGCGTACTGGTCGGCCTGGCAGCGCCGCACCGGCCAGCACGGCGCGCGCGACTGGGTGTGCGTCGGCGCCGTGCGCAACGAGTCCCTGAACCCGCGCATCTACCTGCGCTGCGCGGGCAAGCGCTGGCGGCAGGAGAACACCGAGCGACCGAGCGAGTGGATGCCGGTCGTCGCCAACCACTTCACCTTTCGCGATCTCACGATCGTCCGCTTCACGGAGACCTGATGCCCCCTGAAATCGACCCGCTGCGCACCATCATCGACTTTGGCCTCACCGCCGCCGACCTCGGCCCGCGGATCACCGGCACCGAGGAGGGTGCCGAGGAGGGCGCGGCCAAGCTGCTCGAGCTCCACGACCACTGGCCCGATCCGGCGCTGGCACCGGTGCCGCACGCGCTCGGCCACGAGCCGTCCGAGCACGACGCGCTGCCGCACGCCGACTACCTGGTGGTCACCTGGACGGTGGCCGAGCACGACGCGCTGGCCGCCGTGCTGACCCCGGGCGTGTCGCGCAACCGCTGGTACCGCTACGCGCGCGAGTTCGAGGCCAGGTACCTGCCGAAGATCCGCAACGGCGCGCCGTCGCGCTACGTCAAGCGGCTCGGCAGCTACTACCTGACCAAGATCGGCACGGCATCGGTCCTGTGCTTCAAATCGGAGCTGCACCTGAACCAGGACGGGATCCGGAACCAGCCCGGCGGCACCACGCTGCCGGTCAAGGATCTGTTCGAGCAGCTGATCAAGGAGGTCAAGCCGAAGCTGGTGATCACCGTCGGCACCGCCGGCGGAGTGTTCCCCGCCCACGACCTCGGCGATGTCCTGATCACGCGGAGCGCGAAGTTCCGGTGCAGCTCGGAGTTCAAGGACGCGCCGTTCAACGGCAAGGAGTACCGCAGCAAGCACAAGATCGCGACCAAGCAGCTCGCGGCGGCCAGGAAGCTGCTGCGGTTCCAGGACCCGCACCTGGTCGAGCCCGACTTCTGCCCGCCGACCCAGCGCTACCCGTGGAAGGGCGAGCCGCTGCCCGGCACGCACAACAAGCCGACGATCCGGATCGAGGGCGGCGGCGCCGAGGGCGATCTGCCGGACGACTCGCCGATCCTCACCACCGACTACTTCGAGTTCGGCACCACGGCCAACGAGCTGTGGAAGCAGGGCTGCGCGGTCGAGATGGGCGACGCGGTGCTCGGCCTGGTCGCGAGCGAGCTGCCCGACGCGCCGCCGTGGCTGGTGATCCGCAACGCGTCGGACCCGGCGATCAACGCGCTCCTGCCGCGCGACAAGCCGCGCGCGCTCGACATGCAGGCGCACTGGGCGGTCTGGTACTACACGGCGTTCGGCTACTGGACCAGCGTCAACAGCGCGGTCGCGACCTGGGCCGTGATCGCAGGAGAGCAATGACCGGCGGCGCGATCGCCGCGCTGCGGGTGCTGCCGACCGAGGTCGAGCTGGCCGTCCGGATCCAGCCGTGCCTCGCCGAGCGCCGCACCTACGAGCGCGCCGATCGCGCCCACCCGTGCGAGTTCTTCGCCGACCAGGGCTCGTTCCACGCCTACGACCTGCGCGCGGCCTCGGCGCCGCCGACCCCGACGACGCTGCAGCCGGTGCGCTACGCCGGCCGGCGCCGGGTCGTGCCCGAGCTGCTGTCGGGGTGCCGCAAGGCGCCGATCATGGCGGTCGGCATCAACCCGAACCTGCCCGGGTTCTGGCCCGGCAAGCACAACGCGGTGCAGCCGCTGTTCGACGACCTGCTGCAGTATGTGCACCACTATCGCTACCGCGCGATCGGCAAGCTCGAGATCGAGCCCGGCGCGTACAGCCAGCTGCTGCACGGCCGCGACGATCCGCCGGCCGGCGGCCCCGAGCTCGCGCCGGTCGGCACCGACCTGCCGGTGCGGCTGGCCAACCAGGCGATGTACGAGGCCTACCAGGCGCTGCTCGACGGCCTCGCCGCGGCGGCGGGCTGGGCCGGCGCGAAGCTGTCGGTCGGCGAGGACCTGAGCTACGGCAACATGGTCGCGTGCGGCTCGCCGCGCTGGATCACCCGGCCCGATCCCGAGCGCCCGGGGCTGCCGGTGATGACCGAGGCCCAGCAGACCGGCATCGTCGACGAGTGCTTCACGAAGCGGCGCTACTTCCTGCGCCAGTTGTTCCACAGCCTGCCGAGCGTGCTGCTGGTGTTCGGCGGCGCGACCCGCGACGCCGTGATCACGGCGATGGCGAAGCACTTCACCGCCGGCGCACCGAAGGTCGGCGAGGACCTCGACGCCTTGCTCGCGCGCCGCGTGGTGCTGCGCTACGGCCAGCTGCCCGGCGGCAAGGAGCTCGCCGCGCGCGTGATCTTCGTGCCGCACGCCAGCGGCAACCCCGACGGGTTCGCGGCGGCCAAGGCCGCGGTGATCTCCGCGCTGCACGACGAGGTCAGCCGCGGCACGCTCGCGTTCGACGGCACGTCGGGCCACCTGGCGCGCACGGTCGGCGGCTGCACGTTCTGCGACAACGCGCTCTACCGGATCGGCCCGTGCGACTACGCCGGCCAGCTGGTGCCGCTGGCGCGGCCGCCGAACGCGCCGGGCACCGACGAGGCGACCGAGGACGGCGCGAGCGCGGCGCAGGCCGCCGTCGTCCGCGAGCGCGCGGCGCAGGACGCGCTGCTCGCCGCGTGGACCGCGGGGAGCTCGCCGTGAGCGGGCGCCGGATCAGGCGGCGGATCAGGTGTGGGATCGACGGGGCGATGTGGGGCCGCGCCGGGAGCGCGGCGGGGTAGGAGGAGGGCGGAGTGTCACTGTTACCGGAGCAAACCATCACCGGGTTCGTCCAGCTGCTGCTCGGCAATGGCGCGGTGACCCGGCCGTGGCTCGACAACCTGTTCGCGTTGTTGCCGCCGGCGTTCCGCGCGACGTTGCCCGAGCCCGACACGGCCAAGGACCGGCTGATCGGCTCGCTCGCCCGGCTCAACGCGCAGGTCGAGCCGATCGACGGCACGCTGCCGTTCGCGGTCGTGCTCGAGCTGCTCAGCCAGGATCCGAGCTCCGAGATCGCGTCGCGCGCCAAGCAGCTGCTGAACCAGCTCGCCGCGCCCGGATCGGGCTCGGCCACCGATCCGCTCGCCGGCGCGCTCGGTGATCTGCGCCTGGTCGGCGCGGCGCTGTTCGCCGGCCGCGACGGTCTGCGCGCCACGTTCCGCCGGCTCGCGACCCCGGGCGGCCCGTGCGTGGTCACGGTCAACGGCCCGCCGCAGGTCGGCAAGTCGCACACCCGCCGGCTGCTCGCGCATGCCGCGAGCCGGAGCTCGGTGTTCCACCTCGCGTGGTGCGAGATCGAGCCCGAGCAGGAGGCGCAGTTCACCGCCGACTGGCTGATCGAGGAGCTGGTTCACTCGGTGGTGCCGGGCGCCGGCAACGCGCCGCCGCGCCGCGAGCCCCCGGCGCGGTGGTACTCCGAGCTCGCGAGCTGGGCGGTGCACCAGTTCGCGCAGCTCGGCGACAAGGCGATGGTGTGGATGGTGGTCGACGGCGCCAGCCGGCCCAGCGTGATCGCGGAGGTCCGCGGCGTGGTCGAGCGGCTCGCGGCGCTGGTCGCGACCCCGACCGGTCCGGTCGCGCTGCGCCTGATCCTGGTCGACTGCGATCCGGCGACGCTGCAGCAGGTCGGCTGCGCGATCGATCCGGTGTCGGTCGTGCACCTGACGATGGACGAGGCCCGGGCGTGCCTCCAGGCGCTGCTCGATCCGCCGAAGTTCACGGCCCGGTGGACCGACGCCGAGGCGGCCCTCAAGCAGCTCAGCACGCTGACCACGCGCGGCGTCGCGGCCGAGCTCGAGCGGGCGCTGGCATGATGGCCGTCGCACAGAACCAGGGCTGCGCCGAGCGCCGCGCCGCGTTTCATCGCAGCGCCGCGGTGCTGTGGCAGTTCGAGCCCGACGCGCTCGAGCCCGACGACGACCAGCCGGCCGCGCCCGGCGAGGCCCGCGCGCTGCTCCGGCTCGACGTCGCGCGGCTGCGCACCCCGCGGGGCGACGCGTGGACGCTCAAGGACGCGCTGCGCCGGCCCGTGCTGCGCGGCGCCGCGCCGGGCGACCTGGCCGCGCTTCGCGCGAGGAACCCCGCGATCGCGTCGCGCGAGCAGGCGCTGGTCGATCGCTGGCTGGTCGGCCCCGACCCCGAGCTCGCGAGCTACGACTTCAACGCGCTCGCCGTGGTCGCGCGGCTCGTGACCTGGTTCGATCCGCCGCCGGCGCACCTGCCCAGCGCCGAGGAGATCGACCGGCTGCGCGCGCGCGCGCGGGTCCGCGAGCCGCTCGACCGGCTCGGCGGTGTGCGGTTCCGTGGCCGGGCGCGCGAGCTCGAGCGGCTGCGCCGGCTCGCGGCCGAGTCGCGGATCCTCGTCGTCCACGGCCCGAGCGGGGTCGGCAAGTCGACCCTGACCGCGCGGGTCGTGCTCGATGGCCTCGCCGCCGGCGATCCGGCCGATGCCTTCGCCTACATCGACCTCGACGGTCCGGGCGAGGCCGTGTCCGACGGCGTCGGGCTGATCGCCGAGCTCGCGCGCCAGCTCTCGGTGCAGCGGCCCGATGCCGCCGGCGTGGCGCACGCCACCGCGCGCGCGGCGCTGACCGTCGCCGAGCTCGCGCGGGGCGGCGGCGGGCCGGGGCACGCGCTGGCCCGGGTCGCGTCGAGCCGCGAGCTCGCCGCGCAGCTCGGCGCCGCGCTGCGCGCCACCGGCATCGGCCGCGTGACGCTGATGCTCGACACCTTCGACGACACGCCGTACCCGAGCGCGGATCGCGTGCGCCAGCTCGGCGATCAGCTCGGCGTGCTCGATGCCCACTTGCCCGGGCTGCACGCGATCGTGGTCAGCCGGGTGCCACTCGCGCTGCCCGGCGCCGCCGCGCTCGAGCTCGGCGCGCTCGATCCCGAGTCCGCCGAGACCTACGTGCGCGAGCTCGGGGTCAAGGACGATGCCGCGGTCCGCGCCGTGCTCGACCTCGGCGGCGCCGACCCGCTGTCGCTGTGGCTCGCCGCGACCGTGGTCGCGGGCGGTGGCGCGCTCGATCCGGCGCTGGCCGCCGCGCCGACCGGCGATGCCCAGCGCGCGCTGTGCCGCCAGCTGGTCGCGCAGGTCCACCCGCCCGAGACCCAGCGGCTGATCTACCCCGGCCTGGTGGTCCGCCGGATCACCTGCGAGATCCTGCGCCAGGTCCTCGCCGGGCCGTGCCGGCTCGGCGACGTCACCGAGGCCCGCGCGCTCGAGCTGATGACCCAGCTCGGCCGCGAGGTCGCGCTGGTCCGGTGCGCCAGCGACGGCGCGATCGAGGCCCGCAGCCAGGTCCGGCAGCTGCTGCTCGCCGAGCTCGGCCGCGACCAGCCCGGCGTGGTCCGCGAGCTCCACGCCCGCGCCGCCGCGTACCACGACGCGCGCGACGACGAGTCGTCGGTCGCCGAGGCCGCGTACCACCACTTCGCGCTCGGCGAGCTCCACGGCCCGTGGCTCGATCGCCTGACCCCGCGATCCGGCGACCGGCTGCGCGGCGCGCTCGACGAGCTGCCCGAGCGCGCGTGGCCGGTGGTCGCGAGCTACGCCGGCATCGACATCCCGCCCGAGCGGCTGACCGGCGCCACGCCCGACGATCTCGAGCACGGCCTGGCGCGCCGGCTCGAGGCCCTGTTGCGCGACGACCGGGTCGAGGACGCGCTCGCGCTGATCTCCCGGTCGCAGCCGCCGCAGCTCTCCGGCAGCGAGCTGTGGCGCTGGGAGGCCCGCGTGCTGCGCCTCGCCGGCCGGCCGCGCAGCGCGCTGGCGGCGTTCGAGCGCTCGCTCGCCGAGCACGACGGCTCGACCCCAGCCGCGCGCGCCGATCACGCGCTGGCGATCGCGCTGGCCGAGGAGCTCCACGACGGCCGCGCGCTCACCCGGCTCGGGCCACCGGTGCCCGCGCCCGTGGCCCCGCCCGCCGCCGCGCCGGCCGCGCCCGCCGGCGCCGGCGCCGGCACCGAGCCGTGGCTCGACGATCACGCGCTGCGCGTGCTGGTCGCCGACGCGATCGACGCGACCAGCCGCTCGGTGACCGCCGCGCAGTCGGCCGCGGCCCCGGTCGCGCCCGCAGCGGCGGCCACGCTCTACACCACCGCGGCCCGGCTCAACCGCACGCCGCGCGCGCCCGACGGCTCGGTGCCGCTCCAGGCCTGGGTCGACACGCTCCCCGGCGTTCACCTCTACCCGCCGATCGACGACCGGAACGACGACCCGGGCGACGGCGACCACGGATTGTCATGAAGCTCCTCGATCCCAGCGATCTGCTCCAGCTCCATCAGGAGATCGTCGGCACCGGCGCCGCCGACCGCACGTTCGTCGAGAACCTGGTCGCGCCGCTGTTGCCGAGCTTCGTCGCGAGCCTGCCCGATCCCGAGCCGGCGAAGCTGCTCCAGATCCTCGCCCGGCTCAACAACAGCGGCCGCCTGGTCGACGGCTCGCTGCCGATCGAGATCGTGCTCAACCTGCTGCACGCGTCGCCGGTCGCCGCCGTCGCCGCGATCGCGGGCAAGCAGCTCGCCAAGCTCGCGTGCGTCTCGGGCCTGGGCAACAGCGCGCCGGAGCCCGTGGCCTACAAGGCCGCGGCCGAGGAGGCGTACACCGGCCCGAACGACGCCACGCTGCCGTTCGGCTTTCTGACCCGCGGCGCGAACGTCGGTCGAGCGGTCATGAAGCTGGTCGTGCCGCGCCACGAGGGCGGCCAGCCGGCGACGCAGAACGGGGAACCGCGCCGGTTCCTCGGTACCGGCTGGTTGATCGCCCGCGACATCGTGATCACCAATCTCCACGTCGTGTCGGCGCGCGAGTCCGACGAGCCCGACCCCGGCGGCGATGACCTGGCGCTCCAGATCGCCGGCACCGAGCTGGTCCTCGACTTCGACGCGCCCGGCGCCGCCGCGACGCCGATCGCCAAGGTCGTCGGCGCGCTGATCACCGGCACCCGCGGCGGCCCGCGCGACTACGTGCTGCTCCGGGTCGCGCCGCTCGCCACGGGCTGGCCCGCCCCGCTCTCGCTCCGACACCAGCCCCCGGTGATCCCCAGGGAGGGCTATCCGGTCAACATCGTGCAGCACCCGGCCGGCCTGGCCAAGCGGATCGCGATCCGGCGCAACCTGCTCAAGACCGCCACCGCCACCGAGCTGCAGTATTTCGGCGACACCCTCGGCGGCTCATCGGGCTCGCCGCTGTGCAACGACGCCTGGGAGGTCATCGGCCTGCACCGCGCGAGCGGCCCTGCGACCAACGTCATGGTCAACGGCCGCGAGGCCGCGGCCTACAACGTCGGCGTGCCGATCGCCGCGATCCTCGACGATATCGAGAAGTCCGCCGCCAAGATCTACGCCGAGATCGCCCCGCAGATCGTCGGCAAGTGACCGGCAAGTGAACGCTCGCTGCGGACGCTGACGATCAAGCTCCCGCCGAGAAGTCGCGGACAGTGTGTTCGACCCCACATCACCGGCAGTTTTCCCCGGGAGATGTGCTACGCCCGGGTTCGGACCTGGTGATCGCCGCTCAGAAGATCTCGCCGCGCCTGCGGGGCCTGTGCTCGGCCCCGGGAGGCCGCCGCGTGCAAGCGGCGCTGACGGCGATCGTGTTCGTGGTCGCCGGCCTGCTCGGCGTCGTGCACGAGGCAACCACGGCGCACGCGCGCTGCGCGGCGCACGGCGAGCTGGTGGATCGCGAGGGGCCCGTCGCGGCCGTCGCGGCGCCGGTGTCGTCGCAGGACCAGATCGAGACCACGCGGCCTGCAGCCCGCGGCCACGGGGACGAGCACTGCCTGCTCGCGTCGGGGTTGCGGGCGTCGCGGATCGCGGCAGGATCGCCGGCGATCACCGCGGCGGTGGCGATCGTCGACCACACCGTGATCCTCACGCCGGCCGCGCCCCGCGCGCCCGCCGGCCTGTACCGCATCGCTCCCAAGACCTCACCGCCGGCGTAGCTCGCCGGCGTTGTGAAGCCCTCAACCAGGGAAGGGCGCGCCTTGCGGGCGTGTCCAGGTCTATCCAAGGAGTATTCGTGCGAGCCCGACGTGTCCTGCTGCGTGTGTTCTGCCTCGGCTGCCTCGGCATTGCGGTGCCGGCGGCGGCCCAGTCCCCATCCCCACCCACCCCATCCCCACCGGCGGCGCCCGACAAGGCCGCCGCGCCGACGACGCCGGCGGCGCCGGCCACGCCGACGACCATCGAGGGCCGGCTCAAGGCGCTCGCGACCGACGTCGAGGACCTCAAGGACGAGAACACCGACCTCAAGTCCGAGCTCGCGGACCTGAAGGCGCGCCAGGCGGCGAGCAAGCCGCCGACGTCGCTGAGCGCGCTCAACCCGCAGATCACCGCGTTCCTCAACGGCGCGTTCCGCATCGACGATCGCCCGGTGCTGACCCCGGGCGGGGTCTCGATCGACGACCGGCCGTTCCTGCGCACCGCGGAGTTCGACTTTCGCGCCGCGGTCGATCCTTACGCGGACGCGGTGGCGATCCTGTCGCTCGAGGACCAGGCCGGCGCGGGCTTCGGCGCCGATCTCGAGGAGGGCTACGTCGTGATCAAGCGGCTGCCGGTGCTCGAGTCCGCGCCGCTGGGCTTGAAGCTCAAGCTCGGCCGGTTCCGCGCGCCGATCGGCAGCGGCAACCGGATCCACATGCACGACCTGCCGTGGACGACGCGGCCGCTGCCGATCTCCCGGCTGCTCGGCACCGAGAACGGCGAGTTCTTCGAGTCCGGGTACAACCCGGTCGGCGCCGAGGCCGAGGTCATCCTGCCGACCGTGATCGACGGCGCGGTGATGGAGCTGACGGGCGATGTCGTCGACGGCGGCCGCATCGCGATCGCCGGCGGCGCCCACGACCACCCCGGCTTCATCGGCCGCTACAACCTGTTCTTCACGGCCCACGACACCCACGACGTCAACCTCGGTGTCTCGGGCTACTACCAGGGCGGCGCGCACCGCGCGGGGCTGGTCGCGATCGACGCCTTGTACAAGTGGAAGCCGCTGGCGGCCGGCGAGTTCAACAGCGTCGTGATCGGCGGCGAGCTGTTCCGCGCCGACCGGCGGTTCGCCGAGGCGACTCCCGGTGCCCCGGACGTGGAACGCCAGGCCACGCCGTGGGCGGGATACGGCTTCGCCCAGGTCCAGCTGTCGTGGCACACCTACCTCGGCGCGCGTTACGACTACGCCCAGGACATCGTCGACGATCGGCTCGCGACCCAGGTCGCGGCCGGCTATCTCAGCTACTACACCTCGGAGTTCCTGCGGTTCCGCGCCGGCTACGAGCACCGCTGGAGCGACGTCCCCGCCGAGAACGGCGTCAACTCGTTCATCGCCGAGGTCAACGTCGTCTTCGGCTCCCACCCCACCGAACCCTACTGGGTCAATCGCTGATCGGAGAGTGCGATGCGTACCAACATCAGCAGTATCATTGGCAGTATCATTGTCACTATCGTTTCCACGCTCGCGGTCGGGCTGGCGCTGCCGGCCGCGGCCGCGCCGCCGGCCAAGAAGGTCTCGGTCGTCACCACGCTCAACGTCTTGGCCGGCGTCACCCGCGAGGTCGGCGGCGACCGCGTCACCGTGGCCGCGCTGGCCAAGTCCAACCAGGACCCGCACACGCTGGTCGCCAAGCCGACGTTCAAGGTGCTGGCCAAGAACGCCGATCTGTTCGTCGAGATCGGCCTCGGGCTCGACATCTGGGGCTCGGCGGTGACCGACGCGTCGGGCAACCCCGAGATCCAGACCGGCCAGAAGGGCCGGGTGATCGCGTCCGAGGGCGTCGAGACCAAGGAGCTGCCGGCGACCCTGTCCAAGGCGTGGGGCGACATCCACCCCTACGGTAACCCGCACATCTGGCTCGATCCGGTCAACGTCAAGCAGATCGCCACGAACATCGCCGCCGGGCTGACCCGGGTCGACCCCGACGGGAAGGACGTCTACGCCGCCAACCTGAAGGCGTTCCAGACCAAGATCGACGACGCGCTCTACGGCCACGCGCTGGTCGAGGAGTACGGCGCGAGCAAGCTCGAGCGGCTGTCGCGGCGCAACGAGCTGATCGACTACCTGAAGACCAAGGGCACCTACGCCAAGCTCGGCGGCTGGCTCAAGCAGGCCGAGCCCCTGCGCGGCCTCAAGATCATCACCTACCACAAGACCTGGGTGTACTTCACCGATCGCTTCGGCTTGCAGATCCGCGGCGAGGTCGAGGAGAAGCCCGGGATCCCGCCGTCGCAGGACTACCTCGCGAGCCTGATCAAGAAGATCCAGAGCGAGGGCATCAAGGTCCTGTTCATCGACACGATCTACCCGGCCAAGGACGGCGAGTTCCTCGCCGGCAAGACCTCCGCCAAGGTCGTCTCGAGCCCGATCGACATCGGCGGCGCGCCCAACACGGACACGTACTTCGCATTGATCGGGACGCTGCTCGATCGCATCCTCGCCGCGGCGAAGTGATCGTATGGAGTACCTGTCACAGCTCGTCGAGATCAACGGTCTGCCGCTGCTGTCGTGCCTGGCGGTATCGGGCGTGCTGGTCTACCTCGGCATGCACGTGGTCGAGCGCAAGGTCATCTTCGTCGACCTCGCGCTGGCGCAGATCGCGGCGCTCGGCGTGATGTGGGCGATCCTGATGGGCTACGACCACGAGACCGACACGCTGGCCGTGACCCTGTACTCGCTCGCGTTCACCGCGCTCGGCGCGCTGGTGTTCTCGATCACCCGGACCCACCACGAGCGCGTGCCGCACGAGGCGCTGATCGGCATCATCTACGTCGCGGCGAGCGCCGGCGGGCTGGTGCTCGCCGATCGGTTCGCGCTCGGCACCGAGGCGCTCAAGGAGCTGATCGCCGGGCGGGTCGCGCTGGTGACCCCGGAGATCGTCGAGAAGCTCGCGCTGACCTGCGCCGTGGTCGCGGCGGTGTTCGTCGGGCTGCACCGGCGGCTGATGCGGATCAGCACCGATCCGGCGGCCGCCGAGGCCGCGGGGATGTTCCTGCGCGGCTGGGACTTCCTGTTCTACCTGCTGTTCGGCGTGCTGATCACGCAGTGCGTGGGCGTGCTCGGCGTCCTCCCGGTGTTCGCGTACCTGGTGATCCCGGCGGTCGCCGCGGCGTTCCTGTTCCAGGGCGTGCGCGCGCGGCTGATCTTCGGCTGGGTGTTCGCCGGGGTGATCAGCCTGCTCGGCCTCGAGACCGCGCGGGTGTCCCAGCTCGACCCCGGGCCGACGATCGTGTGCCTGTTCGCGGCCGGGCTGGTCGTGCTCGGCGTCGGGCTGTTCCTGCGCGCCCGGCGGTTCGCGCCGCGCGTGGTGCTTCGCGTGGTCGGCTTCGCCGTGCTGTTCGCGGCGTTCCTCGCCGGCACGCTGATGTTCCGCAAGGCGTCGCCGACCGACGAGCTCGCCACCGCGATCAGCTTCGCGCGCTCGGGCGAGGCGACCAAGCTGCGCCAGGCGATGGTGAGCTTCCGGCAGTTCCCCGACGCCCAGGCGCGCTGGCTGCCGCTGGTCGTGCCGATGCTGCAGGACCCCGATCGCGTGGCGCGCGGCGCCGCGGCCGGCCTGCTCGGCGACACCCGCGCCCGGGCGGCGGTCGGCCCGCTGGCGGCGCGGCTCGCGGTCGAGACCGACGAGGAGATCCGCGAGGGTGTGGTCCGCGCGCTGCGCGCGATCGGCGATCCGGCGGCGGTCCACCCGCTCGCCGAGGCCGCTGCCCGCGAGCTCGAGCCCGACGTCGTGGTCGCGATGGGCGCCGCGGCGTTCGAGCTCGCCGGCCCCGGGCAGGACGCCGACCTGCGCAAGGCCGCCGACGCGCTGGTCAAGGTGATCGCCGATGACGACGCACCGCGCGCGGCCCGGCGCGACGCCGGCGATGCGCTGCGCGCCCACGTCGAGCTCGATCCGGCGAGCCACGACGATGCCGCGGCGGTCGCGTGGTGGCGTGGCCACCGCGACCAGCTGGTGTGGCAGCCCGCCCGTCACCGCTTCGCCGCGCCGGCGACCGGCGGCTGAGCGGGCAAGAATTACCCCCGGGCCGATCCGGCGCGCCGGATCTGCACGCCGATCCGGCGCGGCCCGGACCCGCGAGCGATCTCGGCAGGTTCGGCGGCATCCGGCGCGCCCGGCGCTGGTCTGTGCGGTGCACACGCATGACTCGTAAATGAAGCACCGCACGCGTGTGAGTCGTGCAGTACTGTGGGAGGGGACCATGCGAGCTGTACTGCTGTGGATCGCGATGCTGGGAGTGGGCTGCGGGGCATCCGGACGAGGGGATGACGTCGGCGATCCGCCGGACGACCCGGGCGGCGATCCGGGCGATGACGGTCACGTTCTCGTGGTCGCTCCGCTCGATGGGATGCAGACCCAGGGCACGTTCCTGCTCGGCGGCAAGCTCGACGGCCTCGGTCGCGAGCCGGGTTATCACGCCAACGCGATCACCCGCGCGACGACGGCCGATGGCCAGCCGGTGACGGTCGAGCTCTCCGGCAGCGCCGCGCTGCGCTCCGGCAGCCACCGCGGCACCGATCCGTTCTTCCACGGCATGATCCTCAGTGGCTCCGAGGGCGCTCGCCTCCGGCTGAGCGTGTCGCGTGGCGGCCACGACGTCGCGCTGTACCGGATCGAGGTCGAGCTCCCGGGCGGCTGGGCGAACCTGTGCGACCACGACGGCGACGAGGCGATCCCGCTCGCCGGCAAGTGGCAGAAGACCGGGTTTCACGAGGCCGCGGCCGGCCGGCTGAGCTTCGCGTGCACCGGCTCGGTGGCGTTCAAGTGCGCGCTGTGGGGCTATCTCCCGGGCAACGACAGCAGCTCGCTCGGCTGGCGGGCGCACCAGGCGTGCACGCGGATGGCGCGCGGCGACTACTGCGCCAACGGCCACTCGCACACCCGCGAGGGCACGCTGATCAAGATCTTCGACTACGCCGGCGTGACCTCGCGGCCGCCGCGGCGCTTCGACGGCGTGCAGAGCTGGCCGCCAAACATCGACCGGATGTTCTTCGAGGCCGCGTGGAACGACGCCGCACACCCGGCGTCGTGCCTGAGCCGGCGGCGCTGGGAGAGCCTGCCGCTCGGCACGTTGTGCGACGACGGCGATCTGCGCGATCCCCGGCTCGACACCGGCGTCCGGTTCTGCGAGGACATCGACTGGCCGGACCCGGGGGCCGAGCCGACCGGCGCGCTCTTGTTCAACGAGTCGTACTACACCGACCTGGCGCTCCACGTGTGGAAGAACGGCGACGACGAGGTCAGCACGGTCCGCGGTTACTACGCGCTGTCCGGCGTGATCCAGCCGTTCCCCGGGCTGGCGCCCTACGTCCACCAGCGCAACGACGGGATCGTGTTCCGCTCGCTGCGCACGGTCGAGAACCAGGCGAACTTCGAGGAGCTTCGCCTGTACAGCCGGCCGGGTGACCTCGTGGTCGCCGGCATCTCGCGGCCGCCGCCGGGCTTCACCGACCAGGGCTTCGAGGGCTATGCCCGCAAGCTCCAGAGCACCGGCATGGCGTTCAACCTGTATCGCAACACCGATACCGGCGACTACCTGTCGACGACCGGGATCCCGCCGGCCCCGTACGAGCTGCAGTGGACGATCGGCTACGTGCTGCCGCCGGAAGCGCCGTAGTCATCGCGGCGTGGCGCAGATCCGCACGCCGGTCCACGTCGAGCGCACGCCGGGAGAGTTGGATTCGCGGTTGGACAGATCGGCGGACGCGGCGCCGTGGTACCAGCCGCCGCCGCGCAGGTACGCGTGGTCGGCCCCGTCGCCCGGCGGCGCGAGCGGCTCGACCCACTCCCAGGCGTTGCCGACCATGTCGGCCAGGCCGAACGGGCTCGTGGAGGCCGGGTGCGCGCCGACCGGATCGGGGCCGTAGGCATCCGCATCGCGGCCGTAGGTCGTATCGATGTTCGCGTCGTCGCCCTCGAGGCGGTCGCCGGCGGTCCAGCGCCGGCCGTCGGCGCCCCGCGCGGCACGCTCCCACTCGCGCTCGCTGCACACCCGCGCGCCCGGGACCCGTCCGGTCGCGGCGAGCCACGCGGCGTAGGCCCGCGCGTCCTCGATCGAGATCCCGCCGACCGGCGCGGCCTCCCAGGCGATCTCGCGGCGCCGCGTCCGCCCGGGATAGATCAGCGGCTCGCCCTGGCGCGCCACGAGCACGCGGGTCACCGGCTGGATCGTCAGCGTGAACGGCTCGTCAGGGCGGCGGCCACCGCCGAGGCGGAGCGTCGCGCCGCTGCCGGACGCGACCTCGGGTCGCCGCCGCTCGCGCTCGGCCGGGGGCAGCGCGCGCAGGTAGGTCATCCAGTCGGCGTACGTCACCTCGTGGATCGCGATCAGGTACGCGCCGGTGGTCACGGCGTGGAGCGGTACGGCCGAGGCGAACGTACGGCGATAGGCCTCGTTGCCGCTGCTGTCTCCGATCAGGAACTGCCCGGCGGGGATGTACACCATGCCGGGTGGCACGTCGGCGGCGCGCGGCAGCGGGACCGAGAGCCGCAGCGCCTCGCCGCGGGTGACCCGCACGGGAGCCTGCACCACCAGGCCGTCGCCGCCGGTCAGCGCGATCGCGTACGAGCCCGGCGGCAGCCGGGTCTCGAGCCGGGGCGCCGCGGCGGTCGTGATCGGCACGTCGAGCGCGAGCTCGTCGCCGCGCGCGACGTACTCGCGCACGGTGATCTGCACGGCGCCGGGGGCGTCGATCCCCAGCGCTGCGGGCTCGAACCACTTCGCGGTGAACCGGCCGTCCGGATCGAGCGCCGCGAGCCGGGCGACCAGCTCGCGCGTCGCGTCGCGGTCGCCGGCGAGCTCGGCGAGCTGTGCCTGGTCGAACAGCGCGCCGGCCATCCGGGTGCGGACGTCGCCGCGCGCGCTGTCGACCAGGAGCGCGACCTCGAGCTCGCGGGCCGCGGCGGCGTATGCGGCGCGCGCGGTCGCCAGGTCGCTCCGCGCCGCGGCCCAGATCGGCTCGGCCTGCCGGTCGTCGTACGCGTCGAACCAGCGGAACGCGGCGGCGCGCTCGCGCTCGGTGGCGGTGCGCGCGGTCCAGGCGGCGCCGAGGTGGCGCTCGGCCTCGGCGAGGTGCGCCGCGACCTCGCGATCGCGCGCCGCGCGGCTGTGCTGCCGCAGCACCAGGCCGGTGGCGACCGCGACCGCGGGCAGGCTCGCGGCCAGCCCGACCGCGGCGAACCGGCGGCGGCGTGCGGCGGCGCGGCTCGCGGCGAGGAACGCGCGATCGCCGTCCGACAGCTCGTCGAGCCGGGCGGCCTCGGCGAGCTGGCCGCGGTTCCACAGCGCGTCCTTGCGGCGGCCGAGCCGGCGCCACTCGTCGGCCGCCGCGGCGAGCCGGGTGCGCAGCCCGCGCTGACCGGCGATGTCGTCGCGCCAGGCCTGCAGCGTCGCCCACGCGGCGATCAGCGAGTCGTGCGCCAGCTCGTAGACCGGCGCGCCGCTCGCGGTGTTGCGCGCGACCACGAGCCGGCCGCGGATCATCGCCTCGAGCGCCGCGGCTGCCGCGGGGTTCTCCTCGGGGCACAGCTCGCGGCGGTCGCGCTCGGCGCGGGTGTCGTCGCGCGTGACCAGCAGCAGCGCGATCCGCCGGGCCCATGCGCGCTCGGCATCGCTGAGCGCGCCGACCACCGCGTCGGCGTGGCGCGCCAACCCGCCGGCGACGCCGCCGATCGCGTCGAGCGCCGCGGCGGGGATCACCGCGCGCTCGGGGTCGCGGCGCCGCCACAGCTCGGCGAGCGCGAACGACAGCAGCGGCAGCGCGCCGGGCTGGTCGGTGATCGACGACGCCAGCGCGTCGACCAGCGCCTCGGTCTCGAACCGCACGCCCTTGGCGCGCGCCGGGCCGACCACCGCGTCGCGCGCGTCGGCCGGGCTGAGCGGCCCGAGCAAGTGCAGGCTGCGCGCCATCACCGCGCCGAGCGCCGGCAGCGCGGCCACGCGGGTCAGGAAGTCGCCGCGCACGGCGACCAGCAGCTTCACGCCGGGCACGCCGCGCGCCAGGCTCGCGATGATCGCCGCCGCGCGCGCCGCCTCCTCGGGATCGTTGAGCGTGACCAGCTCCTCGAGCTGATCGAGGAAGATCAGGAGGCCGGTGTCGGCCGAGACGCCGGTGGCGCGCACCAGCTCGTCGAGGCCGAGCTCGGCGCCGGTCAGCCCGAGCGCGTCGCGCAGGGTCGCGGCGGCGCGGCGGCCGACCTGGACCGTGCGGGTCTGCCAGGTCCGCCGGTCGCCGAGCGCGCCCGAGACCACCGCGGGCAGGACGCCGGCGCGGCACAGCGACGACTTGCCGATCCCCGAGTCGCCGGCGACCACGACCAGCGGCGCGCTGCGCAGCCGATCGACCACCGTGCTGATGTCGGTGCCGCGGCCGAAGAACACCGCGCTGTAGTTGTCGGCGAACGGCGCCAGGCCGGGATAGGGATCGCCGTCGGGGACCGGCGGGGCGCCGAGCAGGATGCGCTCGATCCGGTGGGCGACCTCGTCGGCGGACTCCGGCCGGGCGGCGGGATCGCGCGCCAGGCACGCGCCGATGATCTCGGCGAGCTCGGGATCGAGCGCCGGGGCGAGCTCGGCGATCGGCCGCGCCGGCGGCCCGGCGACCACCGCGGCCTCGAGCGCGGCGCGATCGGCCTCGGCGTACGGCGGCCGGCCGGTCGCGAGCTCGTAGAGCAGCGCGCCGAGCGAGTACAGATCGCTGCGCGCAGTGGCCGGCTCGCCGCGCCAGATCTCGGGCGCCATGTAGCGCGGCGTGCCGATGATCGCGCCGGCCAAGGTCGCGGGCGAGCTGTCGGCCTCGGTCGCGGCGTGCGCCGGGACTGCGCCTGGCGGCGCCGGATCGAGGGTCTCGGCGACGGGCGCCGGCGGTGCGCCGGCAGCACCAGCCGCCGCCGCCGCCCCGGGCGGGCCCACGGCAACCGGCGCAACCGGCGCGCCGGCAATGGCAACCCGCGCCGGCGTGGCGGTCTCGGGCAGCGCGAGCGGCTCGACGGTCGCAGCCGGCGCAGCACGCGGGGTCGCGGCCGCGCGCGGTGGCTGGCCGCCGGTCAGCTTGGCGACCCCGAAGTCGAGCAGCTTGGGCGTGCCGTCGTCATCGAGCATGACGTTGGCCGGCTTGACGTCGCGGTGCAGGATGCCGCGGCGGTGGGCGGCGGCGAGCCCGCGCGCGATCCCC
>DASWRS010000472.1:0-9247 GCA_036403075.1 Kofleriaceae bacterium | reverse complement strand
GCAAGGAGCTCAACACCGACGTCACGTTCCGCGACGGCGGCGACGTCGAGAGCGGCCCGCTCAACCTGCTGCTCCACGCCGGCGTCGAGATCGAGCTCGAGCGCTGGCTGTCGGCGATCCTGATCGTCCACCAGGACGTCGTCGCCGATCCGGTTCGCTACGGCCCGGGCATCGGCGTGGCGCTCACCGCGCGCCTCGGCAACTGACGCGCATCACGCTGAGCGCGGTGTGCCGCCGGCTTCGAGATCGATGTCGAAGGTCTCGAGGAACCGGCTCGCCGTCAGGTAGTAGCCGATCGTGACGGTCAGCTCCTGCAGCTCCTGGAGCGACAGCCGCGCGCGCAGCGGCTCGAACGTGGCGTCCGAGGCGCGGACGTTGCGCACGACGTCGTCGGTGTACTGCATCACCAGGCGCTGCAGGTCGTCGAACGCGGGGTCGTCGGGGCCGTGGCGGATCGCCGCGAGCAGGGCGTCGGTCATGCCGAGGCCGCGGGCGATGCGCTCGTGCTGGAACACCTCGTAGCGCGCATGGCACAGCGCGCCGACCCGCAGGATCGCGATCTCGCGCAGCACCGGCGGGAGCTTCGACTTGAACAGCAGGTGGTTGCCGAGCTGCACGAACGCGCGCAGCAGGCCCTCGCCGCCGGCCATCATGCGGAACAGGTTGAGCGGCGGCAGCTTGCCGAGGAATTCGGCGGTCTCGGGTGCCAGCGCTGCGGGATCGGGATAGGGGACGCGCGCCATGGTCACACCAGCTTCACGATCTGCTTGCCGAAGTTCTTGCCCTTGAGCAGGCCGAGGAACGCACCCGGCGCGCTGTCGATCCCCTGGGCGACGGTCTCGCGGTACTTGAGCTTGCCGGTGGCGACACCGGCGCCGAGCTCGGCGAGCGCCTTGGGCCACACCTCCGGGTGCTCGGAGACGATGAAGCCCTGGACCTTGAGCCGCTGGGTCAGGATCAGCTGGGGGAACGACAGCGGGATCGGCTGGCCGTCGTAGCCGGCGATCATGCCGCACACCGCGATCCGGCCGAACGCGTTCATCCGCAGCAGCACGGCGTCGAGCACCGCGCCGCCGACGTTCTCGAAGTAGCCGTCGATGCCACCGGGCGTGGCCTCGCGCAGCATCGACTGGAGCTGCCGCGGATCGGCGGCGGCCTTGTAGTCGATACAGGCGTCGAAGCCGAGCTCGCCGGTGACGTAGTCGCACTTGTCCTTGCCGCCGGCGATGCCGACCGCGCGACAGCCCCTGGCCTTGGCGAGCTGGCCGACCATGCTGCCGACGGCGCCGGACGCCGCGCTGACCGCGACGGTCTCGCCGGGCTTGGGCTCGCAGATCATGTGGAGGCCGTACCACGCGGTCACGCCGGGCATGCCGACCGCGCCGAGGTACGCCGACGCCGGGATCTGGCGGGTGTCGATCTTGCGGAGCATCGGCGCGTCGCCCGCGCAGACGACGTACTCCTGCCAGCCGCCCATGCCGACGACGTGGTCGCCGACCGCGAGCTTGTCGGACTTGCTCGCGACGATCTCGCCGACGGTGCCGCCGATCATCACCTCGTCGAGCGGCTGCGGCGTCGCGTACGACTTCTGATCGCTCATCCGGCCGCGCATGTACGGATCGAGCGACAGGTAGTGGTGGCGCACCAGCACCTGGCCGGGCGCGAGCTCGGGGACGGCAACGGTCTCCAGCCGGAAGTTGTCCTCCTGGGGAGCCCCGGTGGGGCGAGAGGCGAGCACGATGCGGCGATTGTTGAGGGTCATGATGGCTCCTGCGGCAGCGCCCGGGAGCCTACACCGGTCTTTCGATGCCGGCCGGATTCACATCCCCAGGTACGCCGCGCGGATCTCCGGATTGTCGGCGAGCTCGGCGCTGGTGCCGGAGAGCCGCAGCCGTCCGGTCTCGATGATCACGCCGCGCTGGGCCACCGCGAGCGCCTTCTTCAAGTTCTGCTCGACCAGCAGGATCGTCATGCCGCCGGCGTGGAGCTCGGTGATCGTGTGCATCAGCTGATCGACCAGCACCGGCGCCAGGCCGAGGCTGAGCTCGTCGAGCATCACCAGCGTCGGCTCGCTCATCAGCGCGCGGGCGATCGCGCACATCTGCTGCTCGCCGCCCGACAGGCTGCCCGCGACCTGCCGGCGGCGCTCGGCGAGCCGCGGGAACAGCGCGAACATCCGCGCGAGGTTGGCGGGCGCGTTGCGCCGGGCGCGCCGGGTGTAGGCGCCGAGCTCGAGGTTCTCGAGCACCGAGAGCTGGGGCCACAGCTCTCGGCCCTCGGGGACCAGCGCCAGGCCGAGCTCGGCGCGCCCGGCGGCGGGCACCTCGGCCAGCGAGCGGCCGCGGAACCGGACGTGACCGGCGCGCGGCGGCACGAGCCCCATGATCGCGCGCAGCGTGGTGGTCTTGCCCGCGCCGTTCGAGCCGAGCAGCGTCACGATCTCGCCGCGCCGGACCTCGAAGCCCAGGCGGTGGAGCACCTGGACGTCGTCGTAGAACACGTCGATGGCGTCGACCTCGAGCAAAGGCTCGCCTGCGGCCGTCACGAGGCGGCCCCCTGCCCGGCCTCGCTGCCGAGGTAGGCCGCGATCACCCGCGGATCGGCGACGATCTCGGCGGGCGTGCCCTCGGCGATCCGCTTGCCGTACTCGAGGACCATGATGCGATCCGACAGGCTCATCACCGCCGGCATGACGTGCTCGGTCAGGATCACCGAGACGCCACGCTCGTCGCGGATCCGGCGGATCAGCTGGGCGAAGGCGAGGGCCTCGGCCGGGTTGACGCCGGCGACGACCTCGTCGAGCAACAGCACGCGCGGCCCGGTCGACAGCGCGCGGGCGAGCTCGAGCCGCTTGCGGCCGGCCAGGGTGAGCGCGCCGGGATAGCGCTCGGGGCGATCGGCCAGGCCGACGAGCTCGAGGACCTCGGCGACCCGGTCGCGCGCGTGGCCGGTGGTGCGGCGGTGGGCGTGGATCGCCGCGACCATCACGTTCTCGAAGATCGTGAGGTTGGCGAACGGCCGCACGATCTGGTGCGTGCGGACGATGCCGGCGCGGACGCGGCGGTGGGCCGCCAGGCCGGTGACCGGCCGGCCGTCGAGCAGGATCTCGCCCGCGGACGGCTGGATCGAGCCGCCGATCAGGCTGAACAGCGTGGTCTTGCCGGCGCCGTTGGGGCCGATGACGCCGAGGATCTCGCCCTCGCCGAGCGTGAGGTCGACGCGGTCGAGCGCCGTCAGGCCGCCGAAGCGCCGGGTCAGTCCGCGAGCCGCCAGGAGCGCCATGGCGTCACGCCTCGCCCGGCGCCGGCGGCGGGGTTCGCCGGGGGCGACCGAAGATGCGGCGTTGCATCCGGCGCGCGAGCGCGCGGGCCAGGCTGCCCAGCAGGCCGGTGATCCCGAGCGGCTGGAACAGGATGATCACGATCACGAGGACGCCGTACAGCCCGAGGTGGAGCTCGGGGTACGACGCGAGCAGCTGGGTCCGCAGCACCACGAACACCACGGCGCCGAGCGCCGGACCCAGCGACGTCCCGACGCCGCCGATCACCGCCATCAGCACGAACGCGATCGAGCGATCGAAGCCGAACATGTCGCCGGGCTCGATGAACACGAAGTACGACGCGAAGATCCCGCCCGACACGCCGATCACCGCGCCCGACAGCGCGAACATCACGTCCTGGTAGAGCGCCGCCGAGATCCCGACATCGGCGGCGGCATCGACGTCGGCCTTGATCGCCAGCAGCCGCAGGCCGAAGCTCGATCGCCGGATCACGATCGAGGCCAGCGCGACCATGGCGGCCAGCGCCAGCGCCCACCAGTACAGCTGGTACTTCTGCACCGCGGTGACCGGCAGCGACAGCCCGGTGGCCCCGCCGGTGAAGCCCTCCCAGTACGTGAAGACCACGCGGCTGACCTCGCCGATGCCGATCGTGGCGATCGAGAAGTACGGGCCGCGCAGCCGCAGCGTCGGGTGCACCGGCAGCGTGAACAGGCCGGCGACCGCGCCGCCGGCGAGCCAGCACAGCGGCGCCGGCAGGCCGTCGAGCATCAGCCGACCCGCGACGAAGGCACCGACGCCGAACATCGCGGCGTGGCCGAAGCTCACCTGACCGACGAACCCGCCCATCCAGTTCCACGCCAGCGCGCCGGCGATCATCACGTACGACAGCGTCAGCTGGTTGTGGGCATAGGGCGACAGATCCAGCGCCGGCAGCACCGCGAGCACGGCGCAGCCCAGGGCGAAGGCGCCGGCCATCCGCCGGGGGAGCAACGGCGGCGGCGTCATGCCAGGATCCGGTGGCCGAAGAACCCGCCCGGCCGCAGCACCAGCACCAGCACGAGCAAGACGAAGCCGACCGCCGCGGTCAGGTACGACGGCATGATCAGCACCGCGTAGGTCTCCGCGGCCGCGAGCACCAGCGCCGCCAGCGCGATGCCCCAGACGCTGCCGAGCCCGCCGAGCACGACGACGACGAACGACTTGAGCAGCTCGGGCGCGCCCGCGTTGGGGTTGAACGGAAACACCGTCGCCAGCAGCACGCCGGCGATGCCGGACAGCGCGGTGCCGATGCCGAAGGTCAGCATGTAGATCCGATTGACGTCGATCCCGACCAGGGTGCAGCTGTCGGCGTTCTGGGCCACCGCGCGGATCGCGCGCCCGACCAGCGTGCGGCGAAGCAGCAGGTGCAAGAGCGCCGCGATCGCCAGGCCGATCCCGAGCACCACCAGCCGGGTCAGCGGCACGTGCAGGCCCAGGACGGCGACCGAGCGCGTCGAGTACGAGGTGAGGATCGCCTGGTCGTTGCCGGTGAACAGCCCATAGGCGACGTTGCGCAGCACCAGCCAGACCCCGAACAGCAGCAGCAGCGACGCTGGACCACCGGCGGCGCCACGCGGCAGCCAGCGCACCAGCCCGCTGTACATCGCCACGCCGAGCCCGAAGCAGATCGCCCCGACGATCGGGATCGTCAGGTACGGATCGATCCCGAGCCGCACGTACAGGATCCAGCCCAGGTAGGCCCCGGTCATGATGACGCCGCCGTGCGCGAGGTTGACCACGCGCAACACGCCGTAGATCAGGCCCAGCCCGTACGCCATCGTGGCGTACAGCCCGGTGAGCAGCACCGTGGACAGCGTCAGGTCGACGAACCGCGACATCCGCTACGGCTTGCAGTGCGGATTGGGCGCGACCCCGGCGGCGCTGGCGACGTCCTTGGGGAAGATGATCGGCGACGTGCCGTCGGGCATATTCTGCTGCACGACGAACGAGGCCTGCATCTGGCCGCCGGTCGCGGCCGGGAACTCGAGCACCCCGCCGGGCAACAGCGAGTCGATCTTCAGCGTCGCCAGCTTGGCGCGCACCGCCTCGCGGTCGACCGCGCCGGCCTGCTCGATCGCCAGGAACAGCGCGCGGGCGGCCTCGTAGCCGAGCGCCTGGCCCCACTCGGGCGTCTTGCCGGCGTACTTGGCCTTGAACGCGTCGACGAACTTCTTGGCCAGCGGGTTGGTCGTGGCGAGCTGCGCGTTCCACCACACGCCCGACAGCACGTAGTCGACGTTGTCGCGGCCGAGCGCCTTGACCGCGTCGTTCTCGGCGCCGCGCGCGCCGTAGCTCACGATCTTCTGGCACAGCCCGGCGTCGATGTACTGGCGGTGCATCGTGATGTAGTCCTGCAGGTGCGCGTCGACCAGCATCAGGTCGGTGCCGGCGGCCTTGACCTTGCCGAGCAGCGGGCTGAAGTCCTTGCCGTTGAGCTGGAACGACTCGTCGACGGCGATCTCGTAGCTGCCGCCGGACTTCGCCGCGAACTCCGCGACGCCCTGGCGGAACTCCTTGCCGTGCGAGCTGTTCTCCCAGAGCAGCGCGATCTTCGACGGCTTGGGCAGCTTGCCGGCCTTCTGCTGCTCGTCGAGCCAGGTCATCAGCGTGGTCCCCAGCAGCTGGACCGGCGACAGCGCGCCGAACACGTACTTGTAGCCGCGCTTGTAGATCTCGGCCGCCGCGCCGCCGCCGTTGACGTACGGCACCTTGTTCTGCTCGGCGGCGGTGCTCTGGGCCTGGACCAGCGCCGTGGAGTAGGTGCCGAGCAGGAAGTCGACCTTGTCGCTGTTGATCAGCTTGTCGGCCAGGCTGACCGCGGTGGCCTGGGTGCTGGTGTCATCGTAGAGCGTGAGCTTGACGGCGAGCTTCTTGCCACCGACCGCGAGCCCGCCGCGCTGGTTGGCCTCCTCGAACGCCAGCTCGTAGCCTTCCTTGAAGTAGCCGCCGATCCGCGCCTCGGTGCCGGTCAGCGGCAAGGTCGCGCCGATCGCGATCTCGGTCCGGTCGGCCGCGGGCGTCGACTTCGGCTTGCACGCTCCCAGCGTCGAGACCACGGCCAGCGCAAGCAGGAGGGGACACGATGCGAAGCAGGGGCGGTGCGTCATGGCGGTTCACCAGTTCGCCGCGCAGGATCGCGGCGATGACCAGCTCATCGCCGCGGCGCGGCCGGGCGAACATAAGCGAAGCGGTCCCACGATGGCGAGCCCGCGTGAGCGCCTCCTGACGACGCGCCGCGTCTTTCGTTCGGCTCGCCGGCTCGGCTGGACCGATCTCGCCAGCCGGCTCACCTCCGGAGCGTGCTCCGACGCGCGGCCGGCGCCCGGGCGACCGGGAACGGCGCCGTACGCCTCGGCGGCGGCTTCGTCGCGGCCTGCCGGTGCCGCTCGTCGTGGTCCGCGGGCGGCGCGCCCCCTCCTCCTCCATCGACGCTAGTCGCCATGCCGCTCACGTAGCTAACCCGGTAGGAGGCTTCCCAGGGGGCTTCCCCCCGGCGCTCAGCGGGCGCGTGGGCCGCCGCGGAACGCGAGCAGGCCGATCGGGGTGCTCGCGATGACGCCGACCGCCAGCGCGACGACGCCACCGAACCCGGCGCTCAGACACCCCAGCGCACCCCCGAGCGCGGCAATCGCGCCGGCCGCGATCGCGAACAACCCGGGCTCGTTGCTGCGACGCGCGGCGACCGTGACCGCCGCGCCGGTCGCGAGCCCGGCGAGCATGCAGGCGAGCAGCGCGAGCTCGGCGCGCACCGCGACGTGCTCGAGGACCCGGCACACCACGAGCGTGAACGCGAGCGAACCGACGCCGGCGACCAGCCCCGGCGCGACCGCACGCGCCGCCGCACCGCCGCGCCAGTGCACGATCGTGACGACGGTGGCGAGCAGCCCGCCCAGCACGATCGACCGCGATGGCTGTCCGCAGCCGGCGAACGAGGCGAGCACCATCGGGCCGACGGTCGCGGCGATCGCGAGCGCGCGGAACAGCCGCCCGCGCTCGTAGGCCGCGTGAACCCGGACGAGCAGCGCACGTTGTGGATCAGGGGCTGTCATGCTTGGTCCTCCATGCCGTGCGCAGCCGGTCGAGCGCGCGCTGCAGTCGCTTGCGGAACGTGGCATCGCCCGCCGGTCGAGCGTCATCGAGCGCCGCGCTGATCGTCGCGATCTCGCCATCGCCGAGGCCGGCCAGCACCTCGCGCGCGGCGCGCTGCAGCTCGCCGTTGATGAGGTGCGATTCGGGGGTGTCGGGGCTGCTGGCGTCATCCGGGGCGTCGAGCGCGGCCTCGCGACGGCGCCGCACGCGCGTGCGGATCGTGCGGACCTCGAAGGCCGTGATCGTGATCGCCCAGGCGACCGCGTCGCAACTGGCATCGAAGTCGCCGGCCTGCGCGAACAGCTTGATCATCGCCTGCTGGGCGGCATCCTCGCCGTGGCCGGGATCGCGCAGCGCCGCCGTCGCGAACCCGCGGAGCAGTGGCCACAGCGCGTTGAACGCGGGGGTGATCGCCGTCCGGTCGCCATCCGCGAGGCGGACGACCAGCTGCTGGACCGCAGCGCGCGCATCGGGGGTCACCAGTCATGCTAGGCGCGAACCGGCCCGCCGTGACCGACGATCAGCGTACCTCGGCAAGCGTGGCGACCAGCTCGGGCGCGGCGATCGTGCCGACGACCCGCCGGTCGGCGAGCGGGGTGCCGTCCGCGCCCACGAACATCAGCGTCGGCAGCCCGGTGGCCGCGAGTCGCGTGGCGAGCGCGGTGGTCAGCGGGTCGCCGGCGGTGGTGTCGATGCGGATGGTCAGGAACCGGCGCGCCGCCCGGACGACGTCGGGGTCGCGGTACGCTCCCTGATCGACGATGCGGCAGGCCGCGCACCAGGCCGCCGTCAGCTCGATCCACACCGGCTGGTGCGCCGCCCGGGCGATCGCCAGCAGGTCATCGAGCGTGCGCGGATCGCCGGGCAGCGTCGCCGTCCAGGTCACGGCGTCCGCGGTGGGCAGCGGCCCCGCCGGCGAGCACGCCGCGATCCCGACCACGATCGCCCCCGCGGCGAGTCGTCCGACGATCGGGCTCGCGGTCACTGACCACGCACCAGTTGCCGGAACTCCTCGGCGATGAACGCCTTGGCGCCCGGGCCTCCCGAGATCTCCAGCGTCGCGGTGCCATCGTGCGGCGCAAACTGCAGGGCATACCCGATCGTCGGGCAGCAGCCACGGATCCCGTCGACGAACTCGCCGGCTTCGCGGAAGCTCCCCGGGAACGTGATGCGGTAGCCGGTGGCGAGCTCGCGGCGTTCGGTGACCGCGGCGACCAGCGTGCCTCTCAGGGCCAGGTGGCGCGCCATGCTCTGGGGCGTGAAGAAGTGGAGGTTGCAGTAGTGGCGCTCCGCGACGGCCTCGGGGGCGGCGGCCTCGGGGGCGGCAGCGGCGGCGGTGCAAGCGACCATCGCGGGAACCGCGGCGAGCAGGGGGAAGTTGGTCATGCACAGCTAGGCGGCTCGGGCGTGATCGTGACGAGCCTGACGAGCCTGACGAGCCTGACGAGCCTGACGTAGGCGCATAGCGAAGTTCAAGAAATGCGGCCCAGCAGCGCTCCAATGCGGCATTGACGCTAGTCGCCGGCGCTGTCCGAGCCGCCGTACATCGCCGCGATCACCTTCTCGTACTTGTCGCGGATCACCCGGCGCTTGAGCTTGAGCGTCGGCGTGAGCTCCTCGCTCTCGGCGGTCCACTCGGCGGGCAAGATCGTCCACTTGCGGATGCTCTCGACCCGCGACACCCGCTCGTTGACCGCCGCCACCGCGCGCGCGACCTCGGCCGCGACCTCGGGGTGGACCGCGAGCTCGGCGATCGTCGCGCTGCCGAGCCCGCGGGCGGCCGCCCACGCGGGCGCGTTCTGGCCATCGAGCACGATCAGCGCGGTCAGGTAGGCGCGG
>DASWRS010000471.1:0-36415 GCA_036403075.1 Kofleriaceae bacterium | reverse complement strand
CTCGGCGCGATCGTCGCGGGCACCGCCGTCGGCGCGCTGGTGATCGCGATGCTGTGGCGCACCGGCTGGATGGGCGACGACGCGCTCCCCGGGGCGCCTGCCGTCGCCAAGCCGTCGCCGGCGGTGGCGGCGCCCGAGCCCGCGCGGCCGCCGGCGCCGATCGTGGAGCCGATCGTCGAGCCGATCGCCGGGCCGATCGCCGGGGACCCGCCGGCCCGCACCGTCGAGCCGTCGCCCGCGGCGGGGGCCACGGCCGCCGCTGCCGTGCCGTCTCCGCCGTCCGCCGAGCCTTCGCCCGTCGCGGTGACCGCGCCTGCGGCGACCCGGCCGGATCACAAGCGGCGCAAGCCGCCGCGCCGTCCAGCCGCACCGCCGCGCTCCGGGGCGGGCTCCGGCTCCGGTGCCGGCTCGGCACCGCCGCCCGAGGACGACGACAAGTGGATGCACATGACGCACGACGAGAAGAAGCCGTGAGGCGCGCGGTGGTCGCGGCGCTCGTGGCGCTCTCGGTCGTCGCCGTGACTGCGACGCCGGCCCGCGCCGATCCGCAGGCCGAGGCCGTCGCGCTGTTCGACCAAGGCATCAAGGACATGAAGGCGGGCCGGCTCGAGAAGGCCTGCTCCGAGCTGGCGGCCAGCCTGCAGCTGGTCAAGGACAGCGGCACCAAGGGCGCGCTGGCGCGCTGCCACGGCCGGGCCGGCCGCGTCGCCTCGGCGTGGCTGCTGTGGCGCGAGCTCGCCGACACCGCGCCGACCGCGGAGCTACGCGCCGATGCCGCGGCGCAGGCCACCAAGCTCGAGCGCCGCCTGCCCCGGTACACGGTCAAGCTCGCCGCTCCGACGCCGGGCCTGATCGTCCAGGTCAACGGCCGCGGCGTCGCCGCCGTCGACGTCCCGGTGGCGGTCCCGATCGATCCGGGCACGGTCTCGGTCACCGCCGCCGGCCGCGACGGTGATCGCGTCACCACCCGGACGTGGAGCCGCGACTACACCGCCGCCGAGGGCGAGATCCTCGCGATCGAGATCCCGGCGCTCGAGCCGCTCGCCGTCGCGCCGCCGCCCCGTCCGGTCAAGCGCCCGGGGCCGGCCGAGCGCCCCGGGCCGGCCGAGCCCGACGGCAGCGCGGACATCGCCGCCAGCCGGCACCGCCGCCATCTCATCGCGCTCGCGATCGGCGGCGTCGCGCTCGGCACCGCCGGCGCCGGCACGTTCTTCGGCCTCGACGCGCGCTCGAAGTACAGCGACGCCCGGCAGCGCTGCGGCGGCTCGGTCGCCCACTGCCTGCCGGACCAGGTCGCCGCCGCGCAGACCCAGGTCGATGGCTCTCGCACCGCCGCTCGTCGAGCCGACATCCTGTTCGGCGTGGCCGGCGCCGCCGCGATCGCCGCCGTGATCGTCTGGGCCACGGCCCCGTCGCTCGAAGCCCGGCCGGTCGCCCTCGCGCCCAGCGTCGGCGACGGCAGCCTCGGCCTGGTCCTCGGCGGCGCGTTCTGACCGGCCACCCGCCCGGCACGGCAAGCGTTGCCCGACGGTCGCAGCCGCGAGCCGCCGTCCGCGCGCGCGGCATCGGTGTTACCGTGGGCGAATGTCTCGTCCGTGGGTCCGTGCACTGAGTACCGTGCTGGTTCTGACCGCGCTGGGCTACAGCCTGTATGCCGCGATGACCGACAGCGGCCTGTATCGCGGGCTCACAGAGCGCCAGACTGCCTGGTTCGGCGGTCACTATCCGATGCTCACGGTGCTGGTGATGTTCCTCGCGGGGCTGACCGCGGTGGGGCTGATCACCGCAATCTCGTCCCGCCTCGCCGGCCCCGACCCGCGCGGCAGCGCGACCCCCGTCGATGGACGCGCGGGCATGGTGCTGATCCTGATCGCGGGGCTCGTCTTGCTCACGGGTGCCGTCGGGCTGGGCTGGGTCGCCGCCGATGTGTCGTCCCGGCCAGTGATCTATGCGCCATTCGATCTCGGCAAGCACGACGTGCCACACGGCACGCACGTCGAGCTGACCGGCGTCGAGCAGGTGCGCCTGGGGGTCGCGGTCACGCAAGGAACCACCACCACCCAGTTCACTCCATTCACCGCGCCCGACTGGGCGCCGGATCAGCCCGTCACCTACTTCCTCAAGAATGGCGGCGCGTCACCGACGCCGATCCCGGCGGCGTTCGGCGCCAGGCCCGTGCCCGTGGCCACCGTGAGCCGCCGCGGGGCGCTGATCGACGACGGCCTGCCCGGCGTCGCCCGCGCGGCGTTCGAGAGCCACGGCCTCAAGCTCGCCGGCGCCGTCTTCGTCATCGATCCCGCGGCCGGCGCCGCGATCTCTCGCCTCGTGATCGGCGCCGGCCTGTGCGGCGCGCTGGCGCTCGTCTGCCTGATCGCGTTCTTCGTCCTGCGCGCGCAGCCCCGAGCACGCGCCGTCCGGCGATAGCGCCGATGGACGCAGGCCGGCCTGTCGAGAACGCCGGCAGCCTCCACGAGTCCCTCGACCCCCGCTCGCCGGGTTTCCTCGCCGGCCCGGGGACAGGTCGTGCTACGGCTCGCTCTCACGTGCGAACCGTAGCCGCATGTCCGGATCACCGAAGCTTCGCGCCTTTCGGCCGGGTTTCGGGTTTACCGGCGCAACCCGACCTTCGCGCTCGAGCTCGGCCAGCACCTGCTTCTTGTAGTGCGTCGTGCGGAATGGCGTGGATGCCAGAACGAAGTCCTCGATCTCGGCGATCGTGACTTCGGTCCCCTGAAACGCGTGGATGATCGATGCCTGCAATGCGGCGAAGTTCGGCTGTGGACTGAACAGCAGGGTCTGCAGAGGATTCGTCGCATCCGAGAAACGAAACTCACCCGACTCGTCCACCTTCCACATCGCCTCCTTCATCTTCTCCATCCCTTTCGGGCTATTCGTGGCGAAGAACAGGAAGTAATCGGTGGCGTCCTTCTTGTTGCGCATCTCGAACGAGCGCACGTAGCGTGCGCCGGCTTCTTCACGCAACTGTCGCATGTACAGCCCGTGCAGGAAGTCTCTTCGTTCGCGTGCGTCGGTGATCTGCGTAACGCCGCGCCAGGCTGGCGAGCCGAAGAGATCATCGAAGTTCTTCGGTTGATCCGGATGTCCGATGAAACGGTTGATCTCCTCGTACATGAAGTTGAACAGGATCTCGCAGCTCGTATTCGACAGGATCTCGCGCACAAGCGCGAACGGCACGCCCTTCCATCCAAATGGATCGATGAAGGCAAACGTTGGTGGCAGCGGCTTGCGTGCGTTGCGAAACGGTTCGAGAAGGTACTCGCGGAATCCTTGCTCGAACGTCTTTCCCCCGACAACTCGCACCAGGAAGTTGTCGGGTAGCGCGAACGAAGCGATGCAGGTCTGGAGCTGCGCCGCGCGTTTTTTATCCTGTTCGATGAAGAGAAATCGCAACTCTGCCCTGATCTTTGCCTGATGCTTGAGTGCGGCCTTGAGCGCGATCACCGGAGATCCGTCTTCTCCGTTGTCATAGACGCCCGGTCCGGCGAACCCGTCGACGTAGGCGATCTTCGGAAATCCCCCCAGGCTCAAGATCGCGGTCCACGCTTCGAGGTAGCGACGCAGAATCTCGTGTTTTGCGCGCGTGTGGGGCTCGAGCGGCCACACGGTCTCGGTTGGAGCGGTCATCACTCAGCTCACAACAGCGAGCTTCGCAGGGCGCGCGCCACCGCGATCGGGCATCTCGTCCCAGGTCCGGCCGTCGAGTTGCCGGCCGGTTGTGTGCTTGCGAACTCCTCCCCATTGCTTGAAGAAGAACCGCACCTTGCTCGCGAGACACTGATCGCGGATCGATCGCACCCAGTCGGTATCGAGCGGTCGCGCCCGGGGGCCACTTTCGCCGCCCACGATCACCCAGTGAATCCCACGGAGCTCGAGCTTCTTGATCGGTCCGAGCAGGGGTTCGACGCTCAGGAACCTCACCGCCGTATCGACACGTCGAAGGTCGTCGATCCGCGATACGTAATCTTCGTTCTCCACGCTGACGCCCATCCAGATGTTCGTGGTGAGGTTCAGACGCGATGCGATCTCGACCATGCGCGACGACCGCTTGGTCAACACCTGAAACTCGTGCTGCGGAGCCCGGCGCATGACATCGAAGACACTGCGGACGTAGTCCTCGGGCACGCCATCGTGGAACAGATCGGACATGCTGTTGACGAAGATGCGGCGGCTGGCGCGCCAGCGGATCGGCAACTCGAGCGCGGTGGGAACCAGGCGCAGATCGAACCCATGCTGGAATGGGTGACCAGGCACGCCGCGAAACCTCTCCGAGAACGTCTCTGCATAGCAGTGCTTGCAGCCCGGCGACACCTTGGTGCAGCCGCGTACAGGGTTCCATGTTGCATCCGTCCATTCGATCGCGCTGCCGTCGGCCATGGGGATCCTGAACCAATGTATAGTGCCAGACGGGGCTCGAGGCCAAGATCCGCCCGCGCCAATCTGGACGGTTTGTGCATCGATGCGCGCAGGGACTCGCGGCGTGGGCCGGCGTTGCTCGCGTTGCGAGCGGGAAGCCGGCCGGCTCAGCGCGTCGCAGCCTCGTAGGCGGCGGCGAGGCGGAGCACCAGGGCGTCGGCGCCGGGTGCGCCGATGATCTGCAGGCCGATCGGCAGGCCGGCGGCGGTGGTGCCGCACGGCACGCTGATCCCCGGCGTGCCGAGCACGTCGAACATCCGCGTGGTCCGCATCAGGACCAGCTCGCGCGGCCGGAGCTCGTCGGGGCGCTCGGCGAGCTCGGCGAAGCTCGGCGCGGGCACGGCCGTGGTCGGCGTGACGATCAGATCGACGTCGCCAAACAGCGCGGGCGCGGCGCGGCGCATGCGCTGGAGGTGCTGCCACTTGTCGATGTAGTCCGCGGCGGTCACCGCCTCGCCGGTGCGGATCCGGCGCAGGGTCTCGGGCTGGTAGCGCTCGGGCGACTGCGCGACCCAGGTGCGATGGTAGGCGTACGACTCGGCGCGGAACACGGTGCGGTCGTCGTCGACCGCGACGTCGACGTCGCGCAGCGTGGCGCCGAGGCGGTCGAGCACGCCGAGCGCGCGCTCGACCGCCGCGGCGATCTCGGGGTCGAGGTCGTCGAAGAAGTGCGAGCGCGCCACGCCGAGGCGGAGCGCCGCGGTGGGCGCATCGGCCGCGGCGACGTAGTCGGCGAGCGGGAACGCGATGCTGGTGATGTCCTCGGAGTCGTGGCCGGCGATCGCCTGCAGCACGAGCGCCGCGTCGCGCACCGAGCGTGTCATCGGACCGACGTGATCGTACGACCACGACAGCGGCAGCACGCCGCGCAGGCTGACCAGGCCATAGCTCGGCATGAAGCCGACGATGCCGCACAGCGCGGCCGGGATCCGGATCGAGCCCGAGGTGTCCGAGCCCAGCGCCGCGTAGCACATGCCGGTGGCGACCGCCGCGGCCGAGCCCGACGACGATCCGCCCGTGATGTGCGCCGGGTTGTGCGGGTTGCGCGTGATCGGGAAGTGGCCGATGAAGCCGCTGGCGCCGTACGCCATCTCGTGCAGGTTGAGCTTGCCGAGCAGCACCGCGCCGGCGTCGCGCAGCCGCCGCACGACCTCGGCGTCGTCGGCGGGGACGCGATCCTCGAACACGCCGCTGCCGCCGGTGGTGCGAACGCCCGCGGTGTCGATCAGGTCCTTGAGCGCGATCGGCACGCCGTGCAGCGGCCCGCGATCGCGGCCGCGCTCGAGCTCGGCCGCGGCGGCGCGCGCCTGGTCGAGCGCGAGGTCCGCGGTGACGGTGATGAATGCGTGGAGCTCCGGATCGCGCCGCGCGATCTGCTCGAGGCACGCCCGGGTCGCGTCGACCGGCGTCAGCCGCCGCGCGCGGTACGCGGCGCCGAGCTCGGTGATGGTCAGCTGCGTCAGATCGCCGGAGGCCGCGGTCGTCATGGCCGGGAATCTATCACCCGGGCGCGACGTCCATCGCCCGGTCTCGGTTGCACCGCGCCTGCGGCCTATCGCGACGACGGTGAGCCCAGCGCCTGCCGACCGATGGACTGAACGAGAACAGGACGATTGCGGCCGGTCAGTGGGTCCGGGCCGGGGCTGCGCCTGCGGTGAGCTCGGCGTCGCGGAATGCGAGGAACGCGGCGCGCGCCGTTTCGGGCTTGCTCGACAGGCGGCGGGCCGCGGCATCGAAGCGGTGCTCGTCGAACCGGTTCGGCCAGCTCGGCTGGTCGAGGTCGAACACCGCGAGCGCCTTGGCGTTGGTTGAGCGGTGGCCCTCGTGGCACTCGCCGCAGTGCTCGGCGAGGACGTCGTGCGCGGCCCGGCGCGTGGTCGCGAGCGGGTCGACCGGCGCTGGCGCTGGCGGCGGCGCCGGCGCGCGAACGGCGAGGACCGCGGGTTGCGCGGCGGGCAACGGTCGCGATTCGGGCGCCCGGCGCGATTCGTCGCCGGCGCAGGACAGCAGCAACACCGCGAGCACGAGCGGCCGCATCGCGCGACTGTAGCACCGGCGTGCCGCGGCGAGCAGGCGCGTTCCTGGGGCGGCGCCCGCGGCTGCGTCAGCGGCGGCGTCGCACGCGGCGGGTGAACGCCGCGGCCTCGGGGACGCCGGCGACGGCGGTGATGCCGAGGTAGACCAGGCCGAACGCGGCGATCGCCGCGAGCGACGACAGCCAGACTGGGGCGGCGGCGGCGGTGGCGAGCCGGTCGGCCGCGAGGCCGAGGGCGGCGGCGGCGGCGGCGGCGGCGAGGCAGCCCAGGCCGAGGCGGACCGGCACCGGCACCGAGCCGATCCGGCGGGCGAGCCAGCGGCGCAGCAGCGCGAACTCGATCCAGGCGGCGAGCCCGGCGCTCGCGGTGAGGCCGAACGCGCCCCAGGTGGGCGAGTAGCCGAGCTGGTGGCGCAGCGGCAAGGCGAACGCCCAGCCGAGCGCGGCGGTGATCGCGACGCGGACCAGCGCGGCGCGCAGCGGCGGCCGGGGATCGCCGAGCGCGTAGAACGCCGAGCCGAGCAGGCGGCCCTGCGTGCCGGCGGACAGGCCGATCGCCGAGCCGGCGAGGATGATCCACACGAGCTCGGTGTCGCCGGCGCCAAACCGCCCGGTCTGGAACAGCAGCGCGACGATCGACCGGCCGATCACGACGAAGGCGACCGCCGAGGGCACGACGAGGAACACGATGCGGCGCAGCGAGCCACGCAGCCGGGCCTGCAGGTGCTCGGCGCGCACGGCGTCGCCGCCGGTCGCGCTCGACATCTCCGGCAGCTCGGCCGCCGAGACCGCCATGCCGAACAGGCTGACCGGCAGCAGGTAGAGGGTCTGGGCGGCAAACATCGCGGCAACGATGCTGGGGCCCAGGTAACTGGCGAGGACCTGGTCGATGTAGCCCGAGATCTGCACCGAGCCGCGGCCGAGCAGGACCGGCACGAAGGCGCGCAGAGTCGCGGCGACGCCCGGATCGCGCACGGCGAGCGAGGGCCGCAGCGAGCCGAGCAGGCGCGCCACGACCGGCAGCTGGACCAGGAACTGCGCGGCCGAGCCGGCGACCGCGCCCCAGGCGACCCACACGGCGATGTCGTCGTCGTGGCCGGCCAGGCGGCGGCCGGCGACGATCGCGGCGGTGATCAGCGCGGCGTTCCACAAGACCGGCGAGACGTAGGACAGGAAGAACCGGCGGTGGCTGTTGAGCACGCCGAGGCACCACGCCGACATCACCAGGAGCGCGACGCCGGGAAACAGGATCTGGACCAGCCGGATGGTCAGCTCGCGCGTGTCGCCGGCAAACCCCGGCGCGAGCAGCTCGACGAGCGGGCGCGCACCGACGACGCCGGCCAGCGCCAGCGCGCTCGCGAGCAGCGCGAGCAGGCTGCCGACCGCGCGGGCGACGCGGATGGCGTCGGCGTGGCGGCCCTCGGCGCGCAGCCGGGCGTACACCGGGATGAACGACGCGGACAACACGCCCTCGCCGAGCAGGTTCTGCAGCAGATTCGGGATCCGCAGCGCGGCGCGAAATGCCGCCGCGGCATCGGACAGGCCGAGGTAGTGCACGAACACGCGCTCCCGGGCCAGGCCGGCGATCCGCGACAGGAAGATGCCGGCGCCGACCGCGAGCGCGCCGCCGGAGCGACGAGGCGGTGCGGGGGGAGCCATCGCGAAATTGTCCTGCGGGGCCGGGCTCATCGCAACCTGCCGGGATCGCGCGATCGGTCAACGCGTGGCCCGCGGGCACGATTCCCATGCCCGCCCGGATCCCCCGGATCATGGAGCGTGAGCGCGACATCGTACTCACGCCCGGCTGCAGTGGAGGAGCTTCCCTTCAGGCGCTCGATGTGCGGCGACGTGGAGCTCGCCTGGTGGTCGATGCCAACGGGCGGCCGCGCCGGCTTCCGACCGGCCCGGCATTGCGTTGCGGCGCCCGGCGATCGATCGTACGGGCGATGATCGCCCCACCGCCGACCGAAGGTCCGCTCACGCCCGAGGAGCTGCAGCTCGCCGCGCGCAACAAGGGCATGCCGCTCGAGGCGCTGCGCTACGACCTGACGCCGGTCGGGCTGCACTACCTGCTGGTCCACTTCGACATCCCGGCGATCGATCCCGAGGCCTGGCGGCTCGAGATCACCGGCAAGGTCCGCGCGCCGCTCGCGCTGTCGCTCGACGACCTGCGCCGGCGGCCGCGGGTGACGCTGCCGGTGACGCTCGAGTGCGCCGGCAACGGCCGCGCCCGGCTGTTGCCGCGGCCGATCAGCCAGCCCTGGCTGGTCGAGGCGGTCGGCACCGCGGAGTGGACCGGGACGCCGCTCGCCGGGGTGCTGGCCGATGCCGGCGTCGATCCGGCCGCGGTCGAGCTGGTGTTCACCGGCGCCGATCACGGGATCGAGAAGGGCCACGAGCACGACTACGCGCGCAGCCTGACGATCGCCGACGCGTCGCGGCCCGAGGTCCTGCTCGCCTACGAGATGAACGGCCGGCCGCTCGAGCCGCAGCACGGCTTCCCGGTCCGCCTGCTCGTGCCGGGCTGGTACGGCATGACCCACGTCAAGTGGCTGGTCCGGATCGAGGCGGTCGCCGAGCCGTTCGACGGCTACCAGCAGCGCGTCGCGTACTGGTACAAGCAGACCCGCGACGATCCGGGGACGCCGGTGACCCGGATCAAGCCGCGGGCGCTGATGATCCCGCCGGGGTTCCCGGACTTCCTGACCCGGGCGCGCACCGTCGAGCACGGCGCCGTCGTGCTGTCCGGCCGCGCGTGGTCGGGGCACGCGGCGATCGCGCGGGTCGAGGTCGGCATCGACGACGCGTGGCACGACGCCGCGCTCGGCCCGGCGGCCGGGAGCCACGCCTGGCGCGCGTGGTCGTACGCCTGGGACGCCGCGCCCGGCGCGCACGTGCTGACGTGTCGCGCGACCGATGCCGAGGGCAACGTTCAGCCGATCGACCCGCCGTGGAACGTGCAGGGCATGGGCAACAACCTCGTGCAGCGCGTGCCCGTGACGGTGCGGTGACGGGGCGAACCTGGCGCAGCTTTGCGGAGGGAAGAGCGTAGCATCGCGGTGGTAACGCGCTTCATCAATCGCCGTGCGACGCGGTAACCCTGCGGGCTCACGCGATCGGCGGTCGCGCGCGTGCCACGCGTGCGTTCGCAGCGACGGGGGGGCGCTGTCAAACCGACAGCCGCTCCGACGGCGAGGCCCGCGCCCCCTCGGCGTCGGCTATAGTGCCCGGGCGTGATAGCCCCCATGCCCAAGGCGGTCGGGAGGTACCAGATCCTCGATCGCCTCGCGGTCGGAGGGATGGCGGAGCTATTCAAGGCCACGCTGACCGGCGATCACGGGTTCGAGAAGCTGGTCGCGATCAAGAAGATCCTGCCGCACCTCGCCGTCGATCGGTCGTTCGTCGAGATGTTCATCGACGAGGCGCGGATCACCGCGCAGCTCGATCACCGCCACATCGTCCAGGTGTTCGAGCTCGGCACCGACGCCGACACGCCGTACATCGCGATGCAGTACGTCGACGGGCTCGACGTGCTCGCGCTGCTCCGCGAGTGCGCGCGGACCCAGATCCGCCTGCCGGCCGACCTCGCGGCGCTGATCGCCCGCGACGTGCTCGACGCGCTCGACTACGCGCACCACGCGCTCGACTCGTCGGGCCGGCCGCTCGGTATCATCCACCGCGACATCTCGCCGGGCAACGTGCTGTTGTCGTGGCGCGGTGACGTCAAGCTGACCGACTTCGGCATCGCCCGCGCCGCCGAGCGCCGGCACAAGACCGAGGCCGGCACGCTCAAGGGCAAGTACGGCTACATGTCGCCCGAGCAGGTCTCGGGCAGCGAGATCGACCCGCGCTCGGACCTGTTCGCGGTCGGGATCCTGCTCGCCGAGATGGTGATGGCGCGCCGGCTGTTCACGTCGACCAACGACCTCGACATCCTGCTGATGGTGCGCGACGCCCGGCTCGATCGGCTGCACAAGTACGCCTCGGAGTTCCCGGTCGAGCTCCGGGTGCTGGTCACGCGCGCGCTGCAGCGCCGGCCCGAGGACCGCTGGCACAGCGCCGCGCAGTTCCGCGACGCGCTCGACGAGTGGCTGCGGCGCACCACGCGGGTGTCGTCGCGCGACCTCGCGGGGCTGCTCGGCCAGGTGATCAACGCCCCGACCGCACATCTACACGACGATGGCGCGGACGTGGTCTCCGACGAGGACGACGAGCGGGTCGGGCTGTCGGGGCCGCTGACCCGGATGAGCCAGGCGCAGGCCGAGGCCGAGGCCGCGCGGGCGCGCGCCGAGTTCATCTCGGGCGAGGCGATCCCGAGCGGCGCCACCGGCGAGATCGGCTCGAACGGGATCCTGTCGCTGACCGTGGCCGGCGAGGAGGACGTCGCCGCGGAGGACGTCGACGTGCCCTCGGGGCCGCGCGAGACCGGCGAGATCGCCCAGCACCCGGTGCTGCGCCTGGTCTACCGGCTCGCCCAGGGCAAGGGCACCGGGATGCTCGCGCTCGAGGGCCGCGCCGGCATGCTCAAGGAGGCGTACCTGGTCGACGGCCAGCCGCAGTTCGTCAGCTCCAACGTCGAGGGCGAGCGGCTCGGCAACTACCTGATCCAGCAGGGCGCGCTGACCCCGCAGGCGCTGCAGCGCGCGATCTCGGTGATGCACCACTTCGGCGGCCGGCTCGCCGACACCCTGGTCGGCCTCGACATCCTCGACCCGCTCGAGGCCTACCGCCTGCTCGCCAAGCAGGTCGCGGCCAAGCTGATGGACACGTTCTCGTGGCAGAAGGGCCGCTACACCTGGACGCCGCGCCACCCCAACCCGTGGAAGGCGCGGTCGCTGCACCTCGACGCGTTCCGCGTGATCGGCGCGGGCGCGGCGCAGCTCGGCGAGCCGCTGATCGAGGACTGGCTGGCGGCCAACCTCAAGGGCTTCGTGGTCCGCGAGCCGATCCAGGACGGCGAGCTCGCGCAGTTCGGGCTCGGCGACGCGCTGCTCCGGGTCTACAGCCTGCTCGACGGCCGGACCCGGCTGGGCGAGCTCGCCAACAAGGTGCGATCGCCCGAGGCGCGGCTGAACCTGTTGCGCCTGACCTACCTGCTCGTGCAGACCGATCTCGCCCGGCTGTCGTGACCGCGATCCTCACCGTCCAGGGGCTCGAGAAGCGGTTCGGCAGCCGCCGCGTGCTCGATGGCGCGTCGTTCGCGGTCCACGATCGCGACCGGATCGGCATGATCGGCGCCAACGGCGCGGGCAAGTCGACCCTGCTCGAGATGGTCGTGCACCGCGCGATGGGCGGCCAGGACGATCCGGCGCTCGTGCCCGACGCGGGCCTGGTGACCTGGAAGCGCGACCTCGCGCTCGAGTACGTCGCCCAGGAGCCGGTGCTCGATCCCGAGCTCGCTGTCGGGGCCGCGGTCGCGCGCGACGGCGTCGCCGACCACGAGGTCGCCAGCATCGCCGGCGCGCTCGAGCTGCCGCCGCTCGCGCAGCGGATCGCCACGCTGTCGCTCGGCGAGCGCCGCCGGGTCGCGCTGGCGCGCGCGCTGCTCGGCAAGGCCGACGTGCTCGCGCTCGACGAGCCGACCAACCACCTCGACGCCACCACGGTCGAGTGGCTCGAGAACCGGCTCGCCGGCTGGCCCGGCGCGCTGATCGTCGTGACCCACGATCGCTACTTCCTCGACCGGGTCGCGACCCGGATCCTCGAGGTCGATCGCGGCAAGGTCTACGCCTACGACGGCGATTATGCCGAGTTCATCCTGATCCAGGCCGAGCGGCTCGCCGCCGAGTCCGAGGCCGAGTACCAGCGCTCGTCGTTCATCCGCCGCGAGATCGACTGGATCCGCCGCGGGCCGCCGGCGCGCAGCACCAAGGCCAAGGCGCGGATCGATCGGTTCGACGCTGCGGTCGCCGCCGCGCCGGCCGCCGACGACAAGCGCCCCGACACCGCGGCGCTGCGCCTGCCGAGCGGGCCGCGGCTCGGCGGCACGATCGTCGAGCTGTCCCGGGTCACCAAGTCGCTCGGCGGCAAGCTGCTGTTCAAGGACCTGACGCTGGTGATGAAGCCGGGCGACCGGATCGGCATCGTCGGCCCCAACGGCGCCGGCAAGACCACGCTGATCAAGACCATCCTGGGGCTCGCGCCACCGGACGCCGGCCGGGTCGTGCTCGGCGCCAACACCCGGCCGGCCTACCTCGAGCAGGGCCGCAGCGACCTGCGCGACGAGCTCACCGTGGTCGAGGAGGTCGGCGATGGCTACGACTACGTCGAGCTCCCCGACGGCAAGGTCCACGTCAAGAGCTTCCTCCGCATGCTCGCGTTCCCCGACTCGGTGTCCGACACCAAGGTCGGCCAGCTCTCGGGCGGCGAGCGCAACCGGGTCCAGCTCGCCCGCCTGCTCCGCCGCGGCGGTAACCTGCTCGTGCTCGACGAGCCGACCAACGACCTCGACCTGCCGACCCTGGGCGCGCTCGAGGACGGCCTGGTCCACTTCGGCGGCTGCGCGCTGATCGTGTCGCACGACCGCTGGTTCCTCGACCGCGTCGCCACGGCGATCCTGGCGTTCGAGGGCGACGGCAAGGTCACGCTCTACGAGGGCAGCTACTCGTTCTACGCCGAGCGCCGGCCCCGGCCGGTCGCCGAGCGGGCCCGGCGGGAGGCCGAGCGCAAGGACGAGCGGCCGTCGCCGAGCAAGCCGGTCGGTCCGCGCAAGCTCACGTTCAAGGAGGCCCGCGAGCTGGAAGGCATCGAGGACACGATCGCCGCCGCCGAGGCCCGCGTGACCTCGCTCGAGGCCACGCTGTCCGATCCGAGCGTGTTCAAGGACCGCCCGACCGAGATCGCCTCGTTGATCGCCGAGCTCGACGCCGCGCGCGCCGAGGTCGAGCGCCTGTTCGCGCGCTGGCAGGAGCTCGACGCCGTGCAGCAGGCCGGCCCGCGCTGAGGCGGCGTTCCAGGGCGCGGCGCCCGCGTGTGCGTGGCCCGCCGATCGCCGAGCGTTGCCCGGCTGCACGAAGATCTCTTGCTCCGGCCATCGACGGAATATCCCTCGAAAAAAATGGTATAGACAGAACGAGTAGATCGTCTATTGTGCCGGGGTTGTAGCCATTCGCTCGCAGCGTCCCTGCCGGTTCCATCCGGCGATGGAATCTGAGTCTGGCTCGCCGGCAGAGCGTCGGACGCCCATGCCGCCGTCACACCGATCGATCACCGTGGAGGTCTCTTGAGAGCATGCGAACGATACGAGAAGCCTGAACCTGGAACCTCCGGGAAGCCGCTGGGTGCAAACCCGATCAGACGAGTGCGTGTCCTGGGACTCGCCGGCCTGCTGGCGATGTCGGCGGCCTGCAGCGACCTCGCGACTCCCGATCGGCCCGAGGCCGTCGAGGCGGTACATGCGCAGCAGATCGCGAGCTGCTCGGTCTCGGGTGACGGCGGCGGCGACTGCCCGGTTCACGCCACGATCGAGCCATTCCTCCATCACAGCTCGCTGAACGAGCCGATCTACACCGGTCCGATCACCGTCACCTTCGATGCCCCGGTCACGCAGGTGCAGATCAGCGGCCAGGGCGCCGTGTGGTGTCTCGGCGACCTCGGCACGCTCGTCGGCTACGACGCGGATGGGGCGGAGGTCGAGCGCGCGCCGCTGAGCCTGATCGATCCGAGCGATTGCGCGGAGGACGACATCAGCTTCGGCGGAGCTGCGACGCTCACGACCACGGCCCCGCTGAGCAAGATCGTCATCCTCCCGCCGAATCCGTTCCAGTTCCAGTTCACCTCGGATGGGACGGTGCTCGACGGGAACACGACGGCCGATTACACGCTCGGCTTCACGCCGGCCTCCGAACCCGTCCAGAGCGACCTGATCGCCCGGACCATCCACTGGAACGGCCGCGGCGATGGCGTGGACTTCACGTACGAGGTCGCAGGCCAGGACCTGGCGCACGACACGACGGTCGGCCTGTTCTGGGCCAGCGGGCCGACGCAAGGCGACATCCTCGGGCAGGCGTTCTCGCAGGCCGCGGACAGGACGGTCGGCACGCACGCGGTGCATGCCTCGGCCGGCCAGATCGCCCCGGCGCCGCCGGACGCGACGCACCTGCTGAACGTCGTCGGCCGCGACGACACGGTCGTCACGGTCGCCGCCGGAGGCCCGTCCAGTCGCCAGGCGGTCTCGCTCGCCGCCGAAGACCCGTCCAATGACCAGGTCGCGCTCCGGCTGCCGCACATCACTCTCGCCAACACCACGGATCTACACATCACCGCTGCGCCGGCGATGCCCGTCATCACGATCAGCTTGAGGAACGTGCCGGCGAGGTTCGTGCCGGCGCTCTCGGTCCAGTGGCATACCGAGATCACCTCGGGGCCGGGCGACTTTCCGCACCAGATCGCAAGGTTTTCTGCCACGCCGATCGACGCCACGGTGACCGGCAGCGATCAGTACCAGCCGGACTTCCAGACCCAGGTGGTCGGCGGCAAGCTCACGTTCACGGCGGACTACTCGGTCGCGGGGGTGGCGCTCCAGGCGTCGTCGAAGAACCTGCGGATCCTCGGCACCCAACCGGACGCGGCGGTGATCGAGGCGTACGTCGGCACGAAGCCGGCGCCAGGCACCTTCCCTGTGGCCGGCGGGTTCACCTATGGCGAAGTCCTGCTGCGGATCATGCAGAAGGAAACCAAAGGGCTGCAATTCCGCCCGCAAGGCGCTCCTGTGTTCAACCTCCAGGACGACGGCGGAGCAGGCTTGTTCCAGATCACGCCGCCGAGCACGGCGGACGTGTGGAACTGGAGGGCGAACGTGGACAGCGGAGCGAGCACGCTCAATGGCAAGTTCGGGAACGGCCCGAACCAGGCGAATAGCTGGATCGATGAGCGCGCCGTTGCCCAGGCGGCCGAACAGGTTCGCAAGCAGCTCTCGCTTCCCAGGAACACTCCCGTCCAGGTGGTGCCCGCTCCGTGGCCTCACGACGTCATGGTCCTGAGGGAGGGAGTGCAGCGAAACAATGGCGGACGCGCGTTCCAGGCTGCGGGCCGCGCGGTGACCGTCAACGGGACCACCGTCATCCAGGTGACCTGGGAGCGAACCGGCAACGGCTACCACGAGCGGGTCCTGGGGCCGCTGACGCCGTGACGCCGGCGCGCCGACGCCGCTACTCGAACGGCGAGGTCTCGGTGCCGCGGGCGGCGAGCAGGGCGCGCAGCTCGGTGGCGATCTGGGCGTGCTGGCCGACCACGTTGTCGTGCTCGCCGGGGTCGGTGCGGATGTCGTAGAGCTCGAGGTTGTCGTTGTCGTCGATCAGCTTCCAGCGGCCACGGCTGATCGCGGTGACGCCGCCGGGGTTGGAGCGATCCTTGATCATCGCGGCGAACGCGACGCCGCCGTCGGGGTCGCCGGCGCGGCGGCCGGTCGCCAGATCGGCGATCGAGCGGCCGTCGAGCCCGGGCCCCGCCGGCGCGACGAAGCCCGCCAGGTCGAGCACGGTCGGGACGAGATCGGTCAGGCTCACGGTCTCCGGGATGCGGCGCGCGGCGCTGCCCGGGATGGCGATCACGAGCGGCACGCGGATCTGCGCGTCGTACAGATCGGTCGAGTGATAGGGATGGCCGTGCTCGCCGAGCGCCTCGCCGTGATCGGCGGTGACGATCACGATCGGCGTGCGCTCGGGAGGGCGGCCTGCGAACGCGGCGAGGACCTCGGCGACCATCCGGTCGGAGGCGGCGAGCGTGCGGTCGTAGGCGATGCGGCGGTCGTCCTCGCTGCGGAGCTCGCCCGCGCCGGTCGGCCAGTTGTGGGGCTCGAGCACGTGCATCCACACGAACAGCGGCGGCGCGCCGGCGCGGCGCTCGCGCCGGTCGAGCCAGGCCCGGGCCTGGTGCGCGAGCGTGGCGCCGTGCGGCTCGATCTCGAGGTGGGCGAGGCCGCGCTCGAGGCCGGTGTGGAAGCCCTTGCCCCAGAACCCCTCGCAGCACATGAAGCCCGCCGTGTCGTAGCCGCCGGCGCGCAGCCGCTCGGCGAGCACGACGTGGCGCGGATCGATCCGCAGCGCCCAGCCGACGACGCGGCCGCGCACGCGATCGGGCGACAGCCCGGTCACGATTGACGGGATCGATCGCCGCGTGACGTTGCTCGGCGACAGCGTGCGCTCGAACACGGCGCCGCGGGCGGCGAGCGCCTGCAGCGCCGGCATCTCGGCGCGGCCGCCGTACGGCGGCGTGTGATCGGCGCGCACGGTGTCGATCGTGATCAGCACGATGTCTGGGTGCGCGGCGCCCGCGCGCTCGACCGGGCGAAACTCGACGAGCGAGATCCGCGCGCGGATCGCCTCGAGATCGAACACGCCCTCGATCGCGAGCCCGGCGAGCGGCCGGTCGCCCCAGACCTCGAGCGTGAGCGACGGCCGGGTGAACGCGCAGGCCAGCGCGGTCGCGATCACCACCGCGGTCGCGGCGGCCATGGCCAGCGCGGCGATCGTGCGCGCGCGGCCGCCGCGCGGCCATGCGGCGTGGACCGCGCCGGCGACCGCCAGCGCCGCCGCCGGCGCGCGGAGCGGATCGGTGTCGATCGGCCCGAGCCGCGGCGCGATCGCGAGCCGCCACAGCGCGTAGATCGCCGCGAGCGCGGTCAGGCTCGCGGTGGCGACGAGGATCCGCGGCCGCAGCAGCGTGCGCCGGCCGGCGCGGCGCCACCGGGCATCGACGCGGCGCGCGACGCCGGCGAACAGCCGCGCGCACGGCCGCGACACCGCGACGATCGCGAGCGCGGTCGCGACCGCGACCACCGGCTCGAGGAAGCTGGTCACGAGCGGCTTGAATGCGGTGTGCAGCGCCAGCGCCCACACGCTCTGGAACATCGCGAACGCCAGGCCGAACGCGCCGAGCCAGATCACGGCGATCCAGCCGGCGAGCCGGGGCGCCGCCCCGTCGGCGTCGACCAGCTGCGCCGCGAGCTCGCCCGGCCGCCACGCCCAGGCCACGCCGCGCACCAGCGCGCCGCCGAGCACCAGCGCGGGGACGGCGACCAGCGCGACGAAGCCCGCGGTCGCCAGGCCGCCGAGCACGCTCGACGCGTGGCGCGCCTCGAGCAGCCCCGCGACCAGTGCGCCGGCACAGGCGGCCACCGCGCTCGGCGCCAGCCAGCGCAGCGCCGGCACGAGCCGCATCCGGGTCCGGGAGACGTCCAACGCGCAAAATTCTAACGCCCGCGCGCCGACGTGTCAGGTCGACCGCCGGCCGCGTGCGACTCTCGCGCGATGGGGGGCGATGCATCAGGTGGACGGCCGGCCGCGGGCGAGCCTCAGTACCTGGCGCGCGCCGTATCCGGGGAGCGTCGGGTCGCGGGTGATTCTCTGGTTCACGCTCCGCGTGGTCGAGGCCGGAGCACAGCGCGCCGCCGCATCGAATGGCGACTCGCGACATGCAAGCTAGGCTCCGTGCGTTCATGGAGTACACGCAGGATCTCGATCCTCCCGGATCGGCCGATCCGGAAGTAGATCACATGCACAGGTGTCCGGACCCCGCGAGCACGTCGGGCGTGCCTGGTATGGAAGCTACGGACCCCGGCAAAGATCTCGGCGCGCGCGCGCGTCAGTGGCCCCTCGGGACTCGCTGCGATCGACCTCATCGCGGCCTCCAGGAGTGCTGCGTAGCGGCTCCTGGCGGCTTCCCCCCAGCGATCGTGGCTGGTATCGAGGATCGACACGAGATCTGCCTCTGCCGGGCCGCTGAGACGAACATCAGCCATGGCTGATCAGCGACGGCGTGCACGCGTGGCCGTCAGCCGTTTCAGGTAGCCTTCGAGGTCAGATTCCTCGACGTCGGTGAAGTCTCCGCGATCGAGCGCGGCGATCCCGGCCGCGACTCCCGCACGCAACGCCTTGAGCTTGAGGGCGTCTTCCTTGCGACGCTGCTGCAACGCGCGCAGCGCGTCCCGGACGGCTTCGCTGGCGTTCTGATAGTCTCCCGCATCGACCACCTTCGCGACGAAGGCATCCTGCTCCCGGGTGAGGCTGATGTTGCGGGTTGGCATGGTGGTCAGTGTACAGGCAATGTCAAAGCTTGCCAACCGGCTTCTTGCGCTCGGCGTCCTCGCGCAACCCCCCTTTGGCCGATGTCCCGGTCAGATGATCCGGCCCATCTCGCGGTACTCTTGGCGCGCGGCCTCGACCAGATCGGCGGTGGTGATCGGGCGGCGGGCCTCGGCGGCGATCAGCGCGGCGCGTAGCGCGGCCTTCTTGATGTAGCCGCCGGCCATCTCGAACCGCTTGGCCATGAGGTCCCAGTCGATGTTGGGCGCGAGCGGGACCTTGGGCGGGAACATGCTGATCCACAGCTTCTTGCGCTCGGCCTCCTCGGGCAGCTCGAACTGGATCGAGAACCGGACCCGGCGCTTGAACGCCTCGTCGAGGCCCTGCTCGAGGTTGGTCGCGAGCAGCGTGACGCCGTCGAACGTCTCCATGCGCTGCAGCAGGGAGTTGACCTCGAGGTTGGCGTAGCGATCATTGGACGACTTGACGTCGGTGCGGCGCGCGAACAGCGAGTCGGCCTCGTCGAAGAACAGCACGGCGTGCGAGGTCTCGGCCTCGTCGAAGATCTTGGCCAGGTTCTTCTCGGTCTCGCCGATGTACTTGTTGACGACCTGCGACAGGTCGATGCGGTAGAGGTCGTAGCCGAGCTCCTTGGCGAGCAGCTGGGCGACCATGGTCTTGCCGGTGCCCGGCGGGCCGGCCATGATCGCCGAGACCCCGCGACCGTACGGCAGCTTGGCGGAGAATCCCCAGTCCTCGAGCAGGAACGAGCGGTAGCGCGCGAACCGCACGACCTCGCGCACGGCCTCGTGGGTGTCGCGCGGCAGGACGAGGTCGCTCCACGAGAACCCGATCGGGATGCGCTGCGCCATCGCGCCGAGCCGGTGCGAGAACATCAGCCGCGCGGAGTCGCCGAGGTCGTCGAGCGCGACCCGCGGGTCGTCCGGATCGCGCAGCCGCGCGGCCTGCACGGCGCGGTGGGCGGCGCGCGCGATCGTCGCGCCGGTGAACGCGTAGCGCCCGGCGACGACCTCGAGATCGTCGGCGGCGACCGCGGCGCCGGCGAGCGCGCGGCGCCACAGCTCGAGCCGCTCGCGGAACGTCGGCGGCGGCACGTCGATCTCGATCAGCGCCGGCACGATCTCGACCAGCCAGTTGGGGTGCGTGGTCAGCGTGAACACCACCGGCACGGCGAGCTCGGCGGTGCTGCTGGCGATCGCGTGGACCAGGGCGCGCGGCGCCTCGCGGTCGATCGCGGAGCCGCCGTCGAGGATCGCGGCGGCGTCGCGCAGCGCGGCCTCGCGCAGCGCCGCGGCGATCCGCTCGGCGACCCGGCCCTCGGCGACGATGCCGGCGAGGTCGATCCGCACCGTGGTCCGGCCGCGCTCGCCGAGCAGCGCCTCGGCGACCAGGCCGCGCCCGGCGCCCTCGGGCCCGGCGAGCAGGACGCGCGGCGCGGCGCCGTGGTCGTCGAGCGCACGCGCGATGTGCTGGATCAGATCGGGGTCCATCACCACGTCGGTGCGGCGCGGCGCGAGCTCGCGGATCCGGACCAGGCCGTGGACCAGCTCGTCGACGGTGTCGTGGCCGCGCAGGAACCCGACGATGCGATCGGCGAGCCGGGCGGGGCGCATCGTCGCCGGCAGCTCGGCGGCCTGGCCGACGGTGACCACGCCGAGCCGGCGCAGCGGGGCGGCGTCGTCGAACCGCAGCAGCACGCGATCGATCGCCGTCGCGTCGCCGGCGGCGATCAGCCGCGCGATGAACCCGATGTCGCCGCGCTTGCGGGTGAAGTCGTCGAGCGCGTAGGCGTAGGCCCGCTCGAGCTCGTGATCGAGCTCGGGCGCGAGCAGCACGCTGACGATCGCGAGATCGAGCTCGGACAGCATGAACACGCGGACCAGCCGCGCCAGCAGCGGCTCGGGCCGGGCCGCGAGCTGCTGCTTGAGCAGGGCGAGCGCCGCGGCGACCTCCTGGTCCTTCGTGGGATCGTGGGCGAGCGGGACCCGGCCGCCGAGCGCGATCGCGACCTCCTCGGCGGTCGGCCCGAACGAGCTGCCGGTCGAGCGCTGGCGGCGCTGCGCGTACACCGCGAGGAACCGCGACAGGTACGCGCGCGCCAGATCGACTGCAGCCTGGTTGGCGTCCGACACCCGGATCACAGGGTAGACACAACTGCCCCCGAGGTAAACCGGCGGCGGCGCCGCGGGCGTCAGCCAGGCTCGCAGAGCGGATCGCGCGGTTGCCGATCTCTGCCGCGAATCCGTCGGGGCGGTCGTCCCGCGTTGCCGAGGAAGACCACGGTGAAGTCCGGCGCGAGGACGTGGCAGAACTGACCTCCTCGCGGCCGAAACCGGCGTCGCAGGCGAGCTCGCCCGCGGCGGACGAAAACTTGCCCGGCCGCGGCGCGTCCGCGACCGTCGCTCGGTGCGGTCCTGGCTCGTGATCCCGGCGATGGCCGCCGCCACCGGCGGTGCGGCGGTGGTGCTCGGGATGACGCCGGCGGTCGCGCTGACCGGCGCGGCGCTCGCCGCGGTGGTCCGGGCGCTCGCCGGAGACTCGCCGGCCGCGCTGACCGGCGCCGTGGTCGCGCCGCTCGTTGCGATCGCGTCGTTTGCGGGCGAGGCAGGCGGCGAGCCGGTGCGGGCGGCGATCGCGCTGGCGGCCGCCGGCTGGACCGTGGTCGCGCTGGCGCGCCCGGCCGGCGCGGGCTCGGTGTCGTCGCCGCTGGTCGCGGTGATGCCCGCCGCCCTCGCCGCGGCGCTCGATCCGAGCTTCGTCGCGCTGGTCGCGATCGCCGGCGCGCGGCTGGTGACGGCGCCGTGGCGACGGCCCGCGTGGGCGCTGGGTGTGCCGGTCGCGGGCGCGCTCGCCGTGGCGCTCGCCGTGCTCGCCGGGACGGTGTGGCCGCGGCTCGGCGCGGTGTGGTTCGGTGCCGCGCCGCACCCGGTGCCGGCCGCGGCGCTCGCCCTGGCCGCCGCCGCCGCGCTCGGCCCGCTCGCCGCCGTCGCGGCGCTCGCCGGGCTCGGCGCGCTGGTCCGGCTGCGCCACGCCGAGCTGGCGCTGGCCGCCGCCGTCGTCGGTGCGGTCCTGGTCGATCTGCGCGCCGGCGCGGTCGGTCCCGCGACCCTGGGCCTCGCGGCGCTGCTCGCGGGCCTGGCGACCGGCCGGCTCGCCGCGATGATCCGGATCGGCTCCGGCCAGGCGATCGCCGGCGCCACGCTCGGCGCCCTCGTGCTGCTGCCCCCGGCGTGGATCGCGCTCGCGCACCGCCCGCCGGCCGCGCACACCGGGCAGGCTTCGCGCTAACGTCGCGGTATGCAGGTCGTGTACGGGCACCACAACGTCCCCGCGTGGCAGGGCGCCGCGATCGCGATCGGCAACTTCGATGGCGTGCACGTCGGCCACCGCGCGCTGATCGCCCGGGCGCGCGAGCTCGCCGCCGCCAACGCCGCGCTGACCGTCGCGCTGACCTTCGATCCGCACCCCTCGGCGCTGCTCGCGCCGGCCCGCGCGCCGCGGATGCTGGCGTCGATCGATCGCCGGATCGAGCTCCTGGCCGAGGCCGGGGTCGACGCCGTGGTGGTCGAGCCGTTCACCCACGAGCTCGCCGGCATCGCGCCCAGCGCGTTCATCGACGACGTCGTGATCCTCGCCCTGCGCGCCCGCGCGATCATCGTCGGCTACGACTTCAGCTACGGCCAGGCCCGCGCCGGCACGGTCGAGGCGCTGCGCGCCCACGGCAGCCACGCGGGGATCGAGGTCGCGGTGGTCCCCGCGGTCACGGTCGATGGCGAGATCGCCGCGTCGACCCGGGTCCGCAGCCTGCTCCGCGACGGCGACCTGCCGCGCGCGACCCGCATGCTCGGTCGGCCGTGGGACGTCGACGGCGTGGTCGTGCACGGCGCCGGCCGCGGCCGCGCGATCGGCGTGCCGACCGCCAACATCGCGACCGACGTCGAGCTCGCCCTCGCCCCCGGCATCTACGCCGTGACCCTGAGCGTCGACGGCGGCCCGGCGATGCCCGCCGCGGCGAGCCTGGGCACCAACCCGACCTTCGTCGACGACGGCGGCCTGGTGCTCGAGGTCCACGTGCTCGACTGGAGCGGCGACCTCTACGACCGGCGGGTCCGGACCACGTTCGTCGCCCGGCTGCGCGACGAGCAGAAGTACGACTCGGTCGACGCGCTGGTCGCCCAGATCCGCCGCGACCTCGACGAGGCCCGCGCGGTGCTCGCGGGCGGCTGACCCCGCAGGAGCGCTACTGGCCCGGTTCGTCGCGGAGACATCGACGCGCCATGGAATGCCGCATTGCGCCGGGCCGCGGCCGGGCCCGGGCTACGGCAGCGCGACCTCGACCGGCGTCAGCGAGCGGCTCAGCGTGCCGATGCCGAGCTGGCCGCGCGTGTTATCGCCCCAGCACGACACCTTGCCGACGTCGACCGCGCAGGTGAAGTCGTCGCCCGCCGAGAGCCGGGCGTTCGGGCTGAGGCCGGGGATCCGGGTCGGCGTTCGGCGCTGCGTGGTGGTGCCATCGCCGAGCTCGCCGAACGCGTTGTCGCCCCAGCAGTACGCACCCATCGACGTCGACGCGCAGCTGTGATCGTAGCCGGCCTCGAGCGCCGGGCCGGTGCCCGGCAGCGCGATCATCGTCGGCACGTGGCGCTCCGTGGTCGTGCCGTCGCCGAGCTCGCCGTGGCTGTTGTTGCCCCAGCAGTACGGCGTCATGCCGGACTTGCCGCAGGTGTGCTCGGCGCCGGCGGAGACCTCGTCGATCACCACGGCGGTGACCGCGACCGGGGCCTCGATCGCCTGGGTGCGGTTGTTGCCGACCTGGCCGTCGGAGTTCTCGCCCCAGCACGCGATGCCGACGCCGCTCTGCGTCGCGCAGACGTGGAACCGGCCGGCGTTGATGGTGCCCGTGGGGCTTGCGCCGGGGACCGCCAGCGGCGTCAGCTGGTCGGGCGCGCCGCCGCCGTCGCCGAGCTGGCCGTTGTCGTCGTTGCCCCAGCACAACGCCGTGTTGGCGCTGACCCCGCAGGTGTACTGATCGCCCGCCGAGATCGACGACGCGGTCACCATGGGGATCAAGGTCGGGGTCGGGCGCGCCCGGGTCGTGCCGTCGCCGAGCTGGCCGCTGCTGTTGTCGCCCCAGCAGTACGCCGCGCCCGCCCCGGTCACCGCGCAGGTGTGACTGCTGCCGGTGGTGATCCGGGTGACGCCAGCGAGCGCGACCGCGCGCGGGGTCGGGACCGCGGGCATGCCGCTGGCCGCGCCGAGCTGGCCGTTGTGATCGTCGCCCCAGCAGTACGGCACGCCGCCGACGAGCGCGCACGCGTGGTTGCCGCCGGCGGCGACGATGCTGGCCGCTGCCGGCAAGGTCACGGCCGCGGGCGACCACGTCGCGAGGATCCCGCCGGCGAGCTGGCCGCTCGAGCCCACGCCCCAGCACGCGACCGTGCCGTCGCTGCGGATCGCGCAGGTGTGGACGCGGCCGGCCGCGACCGCCGCGAACGACCCGGACGCCGACGCGACCGGCAGCTTCATCGCGCTGACGTCGCCGTTGCCGAGCTCGCCGTCCGACGCGATGCCCCAGCACGCCAGGCTGTGGTCGTCGCGCAGCCCGCAGGTGTGAGCCTGGCCGCCGGTGAGCGCGGCGAAGCCGGTGACCAGCGACGGCGCCGCGGGCGTGGTTCGCGGCTTGGTCGTGTTGTCGCCGACCTCGCCGTTGCCGTTGGCGCCCCAGCAGGTGTAGCGGCCACCGGCGACGAGCGCGCAGCTGTGCTCGTAGCCCAGCGCGAGGCCGGTCGCGACCAGGAGCGGGATCGCCTGCGGCCCGTGCGGGGTCAGCGAGCCGTCGCCGAGCTGGCCGTGATCATTGAGCCCCCAGCACCACACGCTGCCATCGCCGCGGATCGCGCAGGTGTCGGCCGCGCCGGCGTCGATCGCGACGACGTCGCCGAGGATCCGGGTCGGGGGCACGACCGAGCTCGGCGGCGCGACGCCGACCTCGCCATCGCCGTTGTCGCCCCAGCACCACGCCGCACCGCCGACCAGCGCGCAGGTGTGCGAGCCGCCGGCCGCGATCGCGGTGGCCGGGCCAGGAAGGTTCTTGACCGCGACCGGCATGTTGCGCGTGGTCATGGTCAGCTCGCCGAGCTGGCCGTGATCGTTGTGGCCCCAGCACATCACGCTGCCGTCGCCGAGCCGGGCGCACGCGTGCTCGAGGCCGGCGTCGATCTGGACCGCGCCGGCGAGCCCGGCGACCTGGCCGGCGGCGGCGCGCGGCACCAGCGTGCCGTCGCCGAGCTGGCCGAAGCGGCCGTCGCCCCAGCACCACACGGTGGCGTCGGGGCGCAGCGCGCAGCTGAACCGATCACCGGCGGTGATCCCGACGCGCGGGCCCGGCGGCGGAGCGTCGTCGCCCGTCGGACCGTCGGCCGTGCCGCCGGCGTTGAACCCCAGCCGACCGCACGCGGCGGCGCCCGAGATCACCAAGATCACCATCGCGCCGAGCTTCACCCGACGAGGGTGGACCAGCCGACGGGCGCGATCAACTCCGCGCCCGGCCGGTCGCGCGTGGCGCCGCGTCACGCGCGCACGTTCTCACGCGAGATCGCCGGGCGGCGTGACCTGGATCATCGACGGCGCGCGCGATCAGCGCTTGCCGTCGTTGCGAAACACCACGCCGTCCTTCATCACGAAGAAGACCCTCTCGACGCCGGTGATGTCGGCCGATGCGTCGCCCGGCACTGCGACCACGTCGGCGAGCTTGCCGGGCTCGAGCGAGCCGAGATCGTCGCGCCCGAGCAGCCGCGCGTCCGCCGAGGTCGCGGCGCGCAGCGCCGCCAGCGGCTTCATCCCCAGCCTCACCATGTCGGCGAACTGCGTCACCTGGGAGGCGTGCGGGCACACCGCCGCGTCGGAGCCGAACCCGAGGTTGACGCCGCGGGCGAGCGCGCGCTTGAACGTCGAGTCCGCCGCGGCCGTGGCCGCGATCGCCTTGGCGACCACGTTGGGCGGCGCGCCGGCCTTCTTGAGCCGCTCGTTGAGGCACAACACCGGCGTGAAGATCAGGTACGTGCCCTTCTGCTTCATCAGGTTCAGGGCCTCGTCATCGAGGAACGAGCCGTGCTCGATCGAATCGATGCCGGCGCGGATCGCGCGCTTGGCGGCCTCGGCGCCGTGGGCGTGGGCCGCGGCGCGGCGGCCGAGCGCGTGGGCCTCGTCGACCAGCGCGTCGAGCTCGGCCTGGGTCAGCTGCGGCGAGTCGACCTTGTCGGCCAAGGACAGCACGCCGCCCGACGCGCAGACCTTGATGACATCTGCGCCGTGCTTGGCGTTGTACCGCACCGCCGCGCGGACCTGGTCGGCGCCGTCGGCGACGCCGTCCTCGGGGCCGGGCTCCTTGAGCATGTCCGGCCGGTAGCCGGCGGTGCCGTCGCAGTGCCCGCCGCGCGCCGAGATCGCGTGGACCGAGACCAGCATGCGCGGGCCGGGGACCGCGCCCTCGTTGATCGCGTTGCGCAGCCCGATGTCGACCAGGTCGTCCGAGCCGAGGTCGCGCACCGTGGTGAACCCGGCCATCAGCGTGCGCCGGGCGAACGCCGTGGCCTCGATCGCGACCTGCGGGATCGGCTTCTTGAAGTGATCGAGCTCGTCCTTCTTCCAGTCGGCGGAGCTCTCGTTGGTCATGTGGGTGTGCGCGTCGATCAGCCCCGGTAACAACGTGGCGTTGCCCAGGTCGATGACCTCGGCGCCCGCCGGCTCCTTGACCCCGGCCCCCGCGGCCACGATCTTGCCGTCCTCGACGACGACCACGCCCGGCGACACCACCCGGTCCGACTTGCCGTCGAACAGGTGCGCGGCCTTGACCACGGTGATCTTCGGCGCGGCAGCGACGGTGCCGGCGGAGGTGAGGGTCGCGAGCGAGACGAGCAACGACGCGGGGAGGGGACGCATGCGCGGACCATACACGCAGCGACCCCGCCGGTGCAGCCATCCGCTGCCCCGAGATCGGCGCACGTCGCCGCGGCCGATGCCGCTTCGCGTCGCCGTTCGCGAGTCACGCCATCGCGCGCCGCCGACTGCGCTGCAGGGCAATGTCCTGATCTACGCGCGGTCGCCGGTGTCCAGACGCTGTACAGCGGATATCCGGGAGTGATGATGAACATTTGTATAAGCCCACCGAGTGGCCATGGTGTGATCAATGTTTCGCATGTCGCCGGCGTGGGTATTCGCCGCGCTACCTCGCTCGGCGCGGGAGTGCACCGTTCCAGTGCAAATATTCAATATCCCCATCCGGCCGCATGCATCGGCGCCGCAATACGCGGCTCGAGATCCGATATCCGCGCAGCGGACGATCCTGCATGGTGTCGTCCTTCCCACTCGCGCAGGAGCATCTCGATGGTAGATTCAAGCTTGCTGAAGACCCTATGTCTGTCGTCCAGTCTCGTGGTCACTGCCTGTGTCGCCGACCCGGCTGGTGATACGGCTGGTGACCTGGTGCCGACCCCGGTCGACCACACCGCGGTGCACATGCTGCCGCTTCATACCCCCGGTGCGGTGGCCGACGTCGCCCCCCCCGGTGCGCACCTGACGAACTTCGGCGGACCGACTCTGCAGAATATCCAGGTCGCGCCGCTGTTCTGGAACTCCAACGTGCAGTTCCAGATCAACCTGAACTGGCTATACGCCGATGTCCCGCTCAGCCCGCTGTGGGACCTGCTCGCCCAGTACGGGCTCGGGCACGGCAGCGGCCGGGCGGGCGCCGTCGACACCCGCGCTGCCGCGAACATCTCGGATCGCACGGTCCAGACCGAGGTGCTGAACCAGATCAACGCGGGGCGCCTGCCGCCCCCGACCGCGAACACCTATTATCCGGTTCACTTCCCGCCCGGCATGTCGATCACCGCTCCCGACGGCAGCCGGTCGTGCGTGGTGTTCTGCGCCTATCACGGCACGTTCCAGGTCCAGAGCGGAGGGACCGTGTTCAACGTCAACTACGGCGTCATCCCCGATCAGGGTGGCACCTGCGCGGGCGGCTGCGGCGCCGATCCACAGCGCGTCAACAACCTCACCTCGGTGTCGTCGCACGAGCTGGTCGAGGCGGCGACCGATCCGGCCGTCGGACTCGCGACCGTGATCGGCCCGCCGCTGGCCTGGTACGATCCGAACAACGGCGAGATCGGCGACATCTGCAACGGGCAGCAAGGCACGACGACGATCGGCAACGGCCGGATCTACACCATCCAGCTCGAGTTCTCGAACGCCGTCAACAACTGCGTCGCAAGGTAGTAACCCGGGGTAGCCGCCGAAGTGGTGGTAACGTCGGCGGCCATGGTCGAAGGTCCGTGGCGCACCCCGAGCGGCACCGCGCCGGTCACGCCGTTTCGTTCGTCCCGCGAGCTGACCGACGCCGTGATCGAGCACGCCGTGCGTGCGATCGAGCTGGCGATCGCCGTGCGCGTGCGGGCCGGCGAGATCTCGGATCGCGGGGATGCGGCGTCGACGTACTTCCTGGACCCGGCGCGGATCCGCACGCTGGTCCACGGCCCGGGAGAGCCGGCGCCCGAGCTCGAGCGCGCCGCCGCCGAGCTGGGCCGGCGCGACCAGGGGCTGCTCGCGCAGGTCGCGGCGTCGCCCCACGCGCTGGCCGCGGCGTTCGCGCGCTGGCAGCTCGGCGACGACGATCGCCGGATCGTGCTGGTGCTGGCGGCGGCCGGGTTGTCGTCGCGGGTCAGCCGGCTGCTCGCGGTGCTCGGCGGCGACCCGGCGGCGCCGGCCGTGGTGGTCGAGGCGGTCGCGGCGGTGCTGGCGCCGGGCGAGGCCGGGCTGCGGCGGCTCGCCGAGCGGGTCGGGCAGGGGCCGCTCGAGGCGCTCGCGCTGGTCCAGGTCGGCCGGCCGGACCTGCCGCTGCCACGCCGGCCGATCGCACCGGCGCCGCGGCTCGCCGAGCTCGCGCTCGACCGGCTCGCGGTCGATCCGGGGTGCGGCGCGGTGGCGATCGACGGCGGCGAGCGCACGGTCGCCGGGCCGGTGCGCGACGCGGTGCGCGCGGTGCTGCATCGCGGCCGCCACGCGGTGGTCGGCGCGGTCGCGGTCGACCACGACGGCGCCGGCACGCTGGCCGGGGCGCTCGCCGCCGAGGGGCGCCGCCTGCTGGTCGCGCCGGTCGCGGCGGTGATCGATCCGGCGCGCGCGGCGGTGATCGTGCGCGAGGCGCTGCTCGCCGACGCCGCGCTGGCGATCGAGCTCGACGCGGCCGGCGGCGTGGTCGCCGGCGCGGCGATCGATCGGCTCGCGGCGCGGGTCGCGACGTTCCTGATCTACCCACCGGGCGCGCCACCGCCCCGGCTCACCGCCGCGAGCATCACGATCCCGATCGAGCCGCCGGCGGCGGCGCAGATCGACGCCGCGGTGTCGCGCAGCTTCGGCGGCCCGCTGCCGGCCACGACGGCCGAGCTCGTGCCGCACCACCCGCTCGCGATCGAACGCGCGGGCCATGCGCTCGCGGCGCGCGGCGCCACCGCGGCGCAGCGCGAGGGGATCGTGCCGGCGATCGTCGAGCAGCTCCTGCCGGTCGCCCCGGCCGGAGCACTACGGATCCCGGGCGACAAACCTCCCCACCGCGCGAGCGAGATGATCGATCGGGTCGTCCAACGCTGGCGGGCCAGCCCACCGCCGCGCCGGGTGGCGGTGCTGATCGGCGGGGTGCGCGGCCTCGGCAAGGCGCGTCTCGGCGCGGCAATCGCCCATCGCCTGGGAATTGCTGCGTTTCAGCTCGACCGCACCCAGGCCATCCCTGCATCGCTGGTCGAGGCGATCGACGCGGGCGCGGCGGTCGCGGTGCTGCGCGATCTCAACGAGGAAGAGATCCGCGGTCTGCGGAGTAATTCATGGTGGGCCCGCGCGCATGGATTGCTCGTTGTCACCACCACCCGGCGATTGGAGCCGAGCGACGTCTCGGAGTTCGATGTCCAGCTCCGGCTGGAGCCGCCGAACGCGCGCGAGCGCGCCGCGCTGTGGGCCAGCGCGCTCGCGACCCGCAACGCGACCATCGAGGCGCCCGCGCTGCACGACCTCGCCCGATTTCCGCTCAGCGAGCACCGGATCTTCACGCTGGTTCGCACCACGGCCGAGCTCACCGTCGCCGCGCTCGTGGCTGCGATCCAGCGCGAGCTAGGCGTCGCCGACAAGTCCCCCGAACGACCAGACCGACCAGAACGAAGCGATCGGAGTCCCTGAAATGTCCGAACACCAGGCCAAGCAACCCGCCCCCGCCCAGGCCACCAACACCGCGGCCGTGTCCGCCGTCGACTCGGCGCTCGGATCGCGCAGCGGCGTCGCGCACGGCGACGCGCAGGTCCACGACGACCCGACCTCGCACGCGGCGGCCGACGCGCTCGGCGCCAAGGCGTTCACCGCCGGCAGCCAGGTGTTCTTCGGAGCGGGCCAGGCCGGCGGCGCCGGCGGCGACGAGCTGCTCCGCCACGAGCTGACCCACGTCGATCAGATGCGCGGCGTCACCGCGCCGCAGCCCGGCAACTTCCGGGTCTCGGATCCGTCGGGTGCCCAGGAGGGCGCGGCGCGCGCCGGCGCGAGCGGCGCGACCGGCGAGGCCCACACGATCTATCGCGACCCGACCGGCGGTCCGGCACCGGCCGCGGGCGGCGCCGGCCCGGCCGCGACACCGACCGCGACGCCCACCCCCACCCCCGCGCCGACCCCGGCCGCCGATCCCTACGACACCTGGAAGGCGGCGGTGAACGCGTTCGACCGCGCCGCGGCGACCACGCAGTGGGGCGCGCTGCCGAGCGACAAGAAGTCCAAGGTCGCGTCCGAGGCCCAGGCGTTCCTCGAGCGCGTGATCCGCGTGATGCAGAAGGACTCGCCGGACGTGATCAAGACGGCGGGCGTCAAGATCGACGACTACGTCTACACGGTGTTCCACACCGCCGAGTTCGTCCAGATGCTGCCGACGATGCGCGCGGCGGGCCTCCTGACCCCGTTCATCAACGCGCAGCCGCTCAAGGGCGCGACCCCGGCCAACATCGTCACGATCTTCAAGGGCTGGGTCGACACCGCGATGAACGTCGGCGAGGCCCGCGCGATGTTCCAGAAGATCTATCCCAACGTCTACGACACCGCGACGCCCGGGCTGGCGTTCTCGGCGGTGCCGCTGGCGTGGAGCCTGGCCCAGATCCAGCGGCTGTACGGCATCCTGTCGTCGCACCTGCCGGTCGGCCATGCCCAGACCCTCACGGGCGGGTTCCTGATCCAGAACTCGCAGGGCTTTGGCTGGTACGAGCCGGCGAACTTCCGGGTCGCGCTGCCCGGCCACGCCGGGTCGTCGAGCGCCGCCGGCGATCTCGCGGGCCACGACATGACCGGCGGCGCCGGCTCGGGCACCACCGGCGCGTACACCAAGAAGGACGGCACGGCCGGCGCCCAGACCACGCTCGGTCACTACGAGGGCACCGCGCTGCACGAGGTCGGCCACGGCGTCGGCGATCGCATGGGCGGCAACGCCTACGCGCAGAACCCGGCGAGCTACCCGGGCTGGACGCCGCTGACCCCCGACCAGTGGGGCGCCGATCTGTGGACCGCGCCGACCGGCCCGGTCGACAACTCCGTGCCCAAGACCGCGCAGCTCGACGACGGCAACGCGCGCAAGATGTTCCTCCACGAGATCCAGAACGGCGCCGGCACCTACAAGTACGATCCGGGCTGGTTCAAGTCGGCGCCGTCGAATGCCGATCTGCAGAAGTGGGTCAAATCGCGCTACGCCAACGTCCCGCTCTACAAGTGGTGGGACTACCTGGTCGTCCAGGGCAACTCGAAGGACAACTCGTACAACTGGAATGCTCCAGACGCCCGGATCCGCGCCGACTGGACGTATGGCTATCTGACCCGCGCCGGCAATCCGTTCATCAAGCTCAAGACCGAGGCGTTCAACAACCGCGTGTCCTGGTACGGTGTGTCATCGCCGCTCGAGTGGTTTGCCGAGCAGTACACGCACTACTACCGCACCGAGAAGACCGGCGGCGGGCTGATCGATCCGGCGACCAAGTCGCTGCTCGACAGCCTCGACACCAAGAGCTTCGCGCCGACCAACTCGACCGGCACCACCGGCGTGGTCTACGGCGGCCAGGACGCGACCGGCGGGCCGGGCGCATCGGCCAAGGGCGGCAGCGATGGCACCGGCGCCGCGGGCCGGGCGACCGGCGGCGCGCAACCCGCGGCGCAGCCCCAGACCGAGCCGCTGTTCTTCCCGTGGTGACGCCCTGGTAATCCCGCCAGAAGCTGGGATGATCGCAGCGCCATCATGAGAGCGTGCCTCGCATTCCTGGTCGTGGGTGTTGTCGCGGCGACGGCCTGCACGCGGACCGGCGCCGATCGCGACGTCGGCCGCGATCCCCAGCGCCCAGAACCAAGCGCCCCAAGCGCCCCGAGCGCCCCGAGCGCCCCCAACGCCCCCAGCCCCGCGGCTCCCGCGGCTCCGGTGACCATGACCCACACCGATCCTCACGATCCCGCCTCGTGGACCGAGGCCCAGCAGATCGCGGCCAAGCAAGGCGCTGGAGAGATCAAGAAGCGCAGCGACGCGCTGCCGTTCCTGTTCCAGGCCGATCGCACCCGGAGCGTCTTGATCCACAAGGGCGCGGTGATCACGCAGCGCGGCCCGGTCGTCGCCGGCGCGTACCTGCGCGACCTCGGCGTGCCGCGCGGCCAGGGCCCGCAGCTCGACGACGTGCTGTGGGCGCTGTGGGCGCTCGACGCGCTGCCCAAGGTCGATCCGCTGTCGCCCGAGGGCTACATCAACGTCCCGAACAACAAGCGGCTCGCCGATCTCACCGCGCGGATCGAGTGGGACGGACAGTCGGCGCACATCGTGCTGCACTACTTCAAGCCCGAGCCCAAGCTGCCGCCCGGCGTCAATCCTGGCTCCGGCCCGTCGCAGGGCACCGCCGTCGGTGGCCGGGTCGGCGGCACGACGCGCGCGCTGGTCCGGATGACCCTCGATGTCCCGGAGACCGGCGACTCGGCGTGGCGCCGCGAGGACATCAACTGGGCCGATCCGGGCTGATCGGCGGCGCGAGCCCATGTCCCAGACGGAGACCCACGAGGTCCGCTGCCGGTGCGGCGCGACCGTGTCGGTGTTCTGCGCCGACTCGATCAACGCCGAGCGTCACCCGCACATGCGCGACGCGATCCTCGCGCGCACCCTGCACGTGTTCCGCTGCGGCGCGTGCGGCAGCTCGATCACCGTCGACAAGCCGGTGCTCTACGTCGATCTGGCGCGGCGCCAGCTCTACGCGATGCACCCGGCGGGCGAGCGAGCGCGCGAGCGCGAGCACGGCGAGGCGCTGATCGCCACCTGGTCGCGCGCGCTCGGCGATCAGGCCGGCGCCGCGGCGCGCGCCGCGTTCGATGGCGACCAGTTCCACGTCCGGCTGTGCTACGGCCTCGAGGAGCTGCGCGAGAAGATCGTCGCGCACGACGCCGGCCTGCGCGATCTGCCGCTCGAGGCGCTCAAGGCCGAGACCCTCGCCGGCACCGAGGAACTGCGCACGCTGTCGGTCACCGCGCTGCGGCTCGACGGCGTGCGTCCCGACGGCGGCGGCCTGGTGCTGCTCGCCGAGCGCCCGACCGAGCCGCCGACGATCCTCGACATCGGCCTCATTGCCGACCGTGCGCGCTACGATGCGCTCGCCGCCGAGCCGTGGCAGGACCTGCTCGCCCGGTTCCCCGGCATCGCCGCCGGGCCCCACGTCAGCATGCTGCGCTGGACGCTGTCATGACGCCGACTCCGCTCGATCAGCTCGTCGCGCGCCTGCCCGCGCCGTTCGGTGCCGCGCTGCGCACCGCCTGCGACGCGACGCCGTTCCACGCCGAGGCCTGCTGGCACAGCCACGATCCCGAGCCCGAGGCCGTCGTCGGCCTGGTCGGCGGCGCCCCCGAGCGCCTCACCGCGCTCGCGCGCGCGCTGACTCCCGAGCACGCCGAGCGGATCGCGCGCTGGCTCGCCGCGACCCCGGGCATCGAGGACGTCGGGTTCAAGCTCGGCCACCACGGCGTCCAGGTCTACGTCCGCGGCGCGCTGCGCACGGCCGACGCGGTCGCCGGCCTCGCCGCCGCGGGCGCCGCCGCCCAGCCGATCCTGATCGACAACCTGCTGGCGCTGTTCGATCAGCCCGATCTGGCGATGGTCGGCCTCGAGCTCCACCCCGATCGCGTCGAGGGCGCGGTCTATGCCTCGGTCGCCCGCCGGCCCCAGACCACCGCCGCGGTGCAGGGCGCCTTCGGCTTCCTGGTCCGCGTCGTCGCGGCCGACCAGATCGACGCCTGGGACGCGTGCGCCCCGGTGCTGCTCGACTCGCCCGGCGACGAGATCGTCTACGTCTCGATGAGCGCCTCGCTCGACTGGCCGTGGGCCAAGCTCGACGTCGGCGCGCGGCCGCTCGCGGTCGCGGCGCCGCTGGCCACGGCCCTCGGTGCCGGCTCGGTCGATCGCGTGCTCGCCGCGGCCCGCGGCCACAGCGCCGGCGGCGGCGCCTGGAGCCACGTCGGTGTGCGGTTCGGCAGCGGCTTTGGTCCGGTGTTCTACCTACCGGTCCACGGCGACCGCGATTAGCACGGAAGGTCGCGCGTGGCGGCGCGCGCCGGCGAGGCTGCGCCTGGGCGCACATCGCAGCGCGCGCACGATCCTCGTTGCCGGCGCGATCACCGCCGCTATGGTCGAACATGCTCGAGAAACTTCCCGCGTCCGTGGGCCGCGCGCTGCGGCGAGTCCGTCCCGGTCTTGGTCGGCTGGTCTGCCATCGGGAGGTGGTGTCCTCGGCGCAGCCGGTGATCGAGGTGACGAGCTCTGCGTTCGTCGATCACGAATCGATCCCGGTGCGCTACACCGCGGACGGCGAGGGCATCTCGCCTCCGCTGCGCTGGGCCAAGGTGCCCGACAGCACGCGGTCGCTCGCGCTGATCGTCGAGGACGCCGACAGCCCGACGCCGGCGCCGCTGGTCCACGCGATCGCCTGGTGGCCGGTGCCGGGGATCGCCGCGCTGACCGAAGGCGCGCTCACCCTGGCGGGGCCTCATCCCACGCTCGGCACCAACTCGTTCCTGCGCGTCGGCTGGCTGCCGCCGGATCCGCCGCCGGGCCATGGCCCGCATCGCTACGCGTTCCAGATCTTCGCGCTCGATCACGATCCCGAGCTCGGCGCCCAGCCCGGCCGGCGCGCGCTGATCGGTGCGCTGCGCGGGCACACGATCGCGCGCGGCCTGCTGATCGGCCAGTACGAGCGCTGACGCGGCTCGCCGCCCTGCCCGTGGCTACTTCGGGCGGGTCGCCACGTAGCCGCGCCTTGTCGGCCGATGCCGCGTAGGTGAGATAGAGCCGGCAACCGTCGGCCGAGATCCAGCTCGGCTCGGCCAGGGCCGCGGTGGTCTTGAGCTCGGTGACCTCCATCGGCGTCCCCCACGCCGCGGTGTTCGACCCCCGCTTGGTGACGTAGATGTCGTTACCGACCGTGCCACCGATCGACAGGTACAGCGTCAGGTCATCGCGGCTGACCGGCGCCGTCACCGAGCTGGTCAGCGAGGAGCACGCGGTGGCGAGTAGCAACGAGGTCGCGACGGTCTGCGGCGTGCCGAACCCGCTGCCGGCCCGGTCCATGCGCCCGAGCGCCCCGTTCTGCAGGTTCGAGACGGCGACGGCGCCGTTCCGCGGCCCCGACGAGTTCGTGGCGTTCGTCCGCGCGGCGGCGAGCCCGGCGACGGCGCTGCCCAGGCTGCTGTTCGGCGTGGGGTCGCGCCGGCTGGTCGCGGTCGGCGGCGCGCTGCGGCGCTCGCTGTCGGTGCCGGTGCGATCGCTGGCGACGATGGCGTTTCACAGCGCGCTGCCGGTGCGCTGGGGCGACTACGCCGGCAAGTACCGGGTGACGCCCGTGGACGCGGCCGCGTCGCCGGCGGGCGGCGAGCGCCATCAGCGCCGCGATCACCTGGCCGCCGAGCTCGCCGACCGGCTCGCAACCGGCGCGCTGCGCTGGGACTTCGCGGTCCAGCTGTACCGCGATCCGTCGGCGACGCCGATCGAGGACTCGTCGGTGCCGTGGTCCGACGCCGCGGCGCCGCCGGTGGTGGTCGCGCGGCTGGTGATCGACCGCCAGGACGTGGCCGGCGAGCGCGGCCGGGCGGTCGCCGCATTCGTCGACCAGCTGGCGTTCGATCCGTGGCACGCGCTGGTCGAGCACCGGCCGCTCGGCGCGATGATGCGGGCGCGCAACCAGGCCTACCGGCTGTCGACCGCCGAGCGCGGCGCAGCGGCGGAGCCCGACGGCAGCGAGACGTTCTAGCGGCGAGCATCGCCGCGTGGGTGCCGCGGCGCGGGGGCCGGTCCCGTCAGCTATCGAGCAGGAGCAGCTCCAGCAGATCGTCGGTGTCCTCGGTCTCGATCACCGTCGGATCGGTGTCGTCGTCGTCGTAGCCGCCGCGCGTTAGGCCCTCGGGCACTGTGGCGCCGATGCATTCCAGCACCCGGGGTGGTGCGCCGACGCCATCGCCATCCTGATCGGGATAGAGCACGGCCAGGTGGGTCAGCGTGGGGTCATTGTCGTTGCAATCGTTGCCGCTCGGGGTGGCCCGGAACGGCGGCGGCAGCGTCCCGTTGGTGCAGAGCTGGCCGGTCGCCGGCACCGTGGCCCCGTCGTCGTCGGCGTCGATCGCGTGATACGTCAACAGCGCCCACCGCGCCGCATCACCATCATCGCAGTCGGTGCCGGTGAGGGAGAACCCGACCGGCGGCGAGCCGTTGGTGCACGCGAGCTGGCCCGGTCCAGCGCCGAACCCGTCGAGATCCGCGTCCACGAAGGTCGTGAGCGCGACCGAGACCGCCGCGTTGCCGTCGTCGCAGTCGTTGCCC
>DASWRS010000470.1:0-12171 GCA_036403075.1 Kofleriaceae bacterium | reverse complement strand
GGACGCATTGCCGACGGGGCCCGGGCGCGGGCCGAGGGTGATGAAGTGCGCACCGTGATCGCCGGCCATCACTGGTTCACCGACTGGGGCCGGGACACAATGATCTCGTTGGAAGGCCTCACTCTGGCGACCGGGCGAGCGATCGAGGCACGCTGGATCCTGCGCACCTTCGCTCACTATGTACGCGACGGCCTGATCCCGAACCTGTTCCCGGAAGGACAAAATCAGGGCCTCTACCACACGGCCGATGCGACGCTGTGGTTCTTTCACGCGCTGCACCGCTATGTCGGGCACTGCCAAGACAAGACTACCCTGGCACTCCTTTTGCCGATCTTGAAAAACATCGTACGGCACCACATCGAGGGCACCCGCTTCGGCATCAAGGTGGACCCGCGTGACGGGCTCCTGAGCCAGGGGGCGGAGGGTTACGCACTCACCTGGATGGATGCAAAAGTCGGCGATTGGGTGGTGACTCCGCGCCGCGGCAAGGCAGTCGAGATCAACGCGCTCTGGTACAACGCGCTCCGGCTGATGCAGGCCTGGCTCGGCGATGCCGGCGACCGCGCCGGCGCCGGCCGGATGCAGCTCACCGCCGAGCGGGCCTACGACGCGTTCAACCACCGGTTCTGGAACCCCGACACCGGCCACCTCAACGACGTCGTCGACGGCGAGCGCGGCGACGATCCGGCGTGCCGGCCCAACCAGCTGTTCGCGATCTCGTTGCCCAACCCGGTGCTCGCGCCGACCTACTGGCGGCCGGTGCTCGAGACCGTCGAGCGCGAGCTCCTGACGCCGGTCGGGCTGCGCTCGCTGTCGCCGCGCCATCCCGACTACAAGCCGACGTATCATGGCGATCTGCTGACCCGCGACGCGGCCTACCACCAGGGCACGGTGTGGAGCTGGCTGATCGGGCCGTACGTCGATGCGATGCTGCGAGTTCGTCCCGGTGACACGGGGAGCGCCCGGCGCGTGCTCGACGGCCTGGTCGCACACCTGCGGGAAAATTGCATCGGCTTCGTCGGCGAGGTGTTCGACGCCGAGCCGCCGTTCACGCCGGGTGGTTGCGTGGCGCAAGCCTGGGGCGTGGCCGAGCTACTGCGCTGCCTGTTGCTCACCGAGCGCTGACGCGGCGTCTGGCCTGCCTGGATGGCCAGTGCGGTTCCTGGTCATTCGAGGCTTGCGGTGGGCACGATCGATGCTTTCGGTAGATCGCAGGAGTCCACCGTGCACAACCATCCAGACACCTCGGCGGAGCCCGAGACCACCGAACCCGAGTCGATCGACGCTCCGCGGCAGCCCTGGCAAGCCGAGGTCGGAAGGCTTCTCACCGAGGCGGCGGCGCTGTGTGTCGAGAACGACGTCGACGTCGACAACTTCATGCGAGGTGCGTGGTCGGCGTATGTCGAGTCTCGCCCCGGCATGCGCGAGCAGCTCGAGGAGATGCAGCTGCGCGATCAGCTCGAGGAGATCCGCAAGCTCGGCCGCATGGCCAACGCCTGAGCGGCACCGGCGCGGCGCCTGTTCGGGCCAGTCGTCGGGGCCTCGGCGCCGGGCCTCGGCGCCAGGCCTCGGCGCCTACTCGTTGATCGTCACCTTGATCATCTTGATCGGCGTCTTGGGCCGATCGCCGGCGGCGGTGGGCGCGGTCTCGATCTTCTTGACGACATCCATCCCCGAGGTGATCTTGCCGAACACCGGGTGCTTCGACGGACCCGGCGAGAACCAGTCGAGGTAGGCGTTGTGGACGGTATTGATGAAGAACTGCGCGCCGCCCGAATTCGGCCGGCCGGTGTTCGCCATCGACAGCGTGCCCGGCTCGTTCGACAGCTTGTGGGCGGCCGGGTGCTCGTCCTGGATCTTTCCGTACGGCGAATCGCCCGTGCCGCAGCGCGGGCTGTTCGGATCCTTCGAGAACTCGCACCCGAACTGGATCATGAAGTCCTTGATCACCCGGTGGAAGTGCAGGCCGTTGTAGAACCCACCCTTCGCGAGCTTCACGAAGTTCGCGGCGGTGATCGGCATCTTGTCCTGATAGATCTCGGCGGTGAACGAGCCGAGGGAGGTCTCGAACGTCGCGGTCGGATTCGCCATGCCGGAGGCTTATCACAGATGGGGGGCTTGCCCGCCCCCCCTGAGCCGGCAGAGCCGGCTCATTCACCCCTCCGCGCGCCGCGCCGCGCGGCCCTCCGCGCGCCGCGCCGGCCCCCCGCACGCCGCGCCGCGCCGGCCCCCGCACGCCGCGCCGGCCCTCCGCACGCCGCGCCGCGCCGGCCTCCGCACGACGCCGGCCGCAGATCGCACGCGATCTTCGCGATCTGCGCGACGTCCGAGATCGCTGCGATCTCTCTGCTCGCGCCACACGCCATCTCCGCGCCCTCTGTCCTCGCGCATCGCGCCGCACGCCATCTCCGCGACCTCTCTGTCGCGCGTTGCCGCGGCTGTTGGTTCCCTGCCGCAGCGGTCCCAAACGATCAGGAGACCGCGCACGCGGCAACGCGCAGCGCCGCGACGACGGTCTGGCCCCGAGCGGAGATAGATTCCCAGGCCGGGTAGTCCTTCGTCGGTCGGTCGTGAGGATGGCACGGACGCCCGATCGCAATCCGGCGGTCAACAGACGGAGTGAGGGGCCAGAACCGCGTCGCAAGCGCGCGTGCTGGCGTTCTCCCCACCGTTCTCCCCACCGCCGTTGCACCGGTCAGATCTACTGCGACGAGGCTCCTAGCTCGTGCCGTGGATCGCCAGGGCGATCATCGCGACCAGCTTCTGCGCGTCTTCCTGCTCGATGTTCGCCTTGATGAACTCGTGCAGCGGCAGCTGCGCGGCTTCGAGGCGCGCGAGCGGCTCGCCGCGGGCGGCAGCGTCGAGATCGTCGTAGTTCAGGGTGCGGACCCGGCCACCGTTGCGTGCAAAGCACTGCGCGACGAGGGCGCAGTGGAAGATCACGTTGACGATCGCCTCGGCGCCGCCGAGCTCGCGATCATGCGCGCTGATGAACTGCGCGACCTGGGTCTGCTGCTCGACGAAGCCGCCGACCAGCAGGGCCGAGTAGTTGGGATCTGACATCTTCTGGGACGCCTCGGTGACCACCGCGGCGACCTGTTCCTTCGTCAGCTTCATGGACCCTCGAGCGCCGGGTGGCGCGCCGCGGCGAGGTCCGCCTCGTCGGGCGACAACGCCCGCTCGCTGGACTCGGCCATGGGGGGATGCTACTGCGGTGGGGCTCGCTCGTCGAGAACCGTGCAACCTCTCGTGATCCAAAGCTCGAGACTCAGGCGCGCGATGGTCGTGTCGATCGCGCTGCACGCGGCAGCCGCGGTTCTCGCCGGGTCGCTGCTCGTGCCGACCCGCACACCCGGTCCCGAGCTGGTCGACATCGAGATCGCGCCGCCGGCGCCCGTGCCCGAGGCGCTGCCGGCCGAGGTTGCGCGGCCCCCGGAGCGCGACCTGGCGCATCGCGACCCCGCCGAGCCCGAGCCGGCGAGCACCGCGCCGAGCGAGCCGGGCGAGGCGATCGTCGATGCCGGGCCCGATGCCAGGCCCGATGCGGCGGTCGACGCCGCCGTCGACGCGAGGCCCGATGCCAGGCCCGATGCGCGCCCCGATGCGGCAGTCGATGCCCCGATCGACGCCGGCGTCCCCGATGCGATCCTCGTCGCCGCGGTGGACCCAACCGATCGCGGCGACGCCGGCTCCGAGGTCGCCACGGGCGATGCCGGGCACGATGCACCCGCCGTCGCGCTCGCCGATGCCGGCGACCCCGGGGCGGTCGCGGTCGGCAGCGGCTCCGCGGCAGGTTCCGCGGTCGCAGCGGCGAACACCCCCGCCGAGGGCTCCGGCTCGGCAGCGTCCGTCACCGGCTCGGGCGCCGGGTCGCAGGGCAGCGGCGCGCTCGCCGCCGGCACCGCCACCGGCTCGGGTGCCGGCTCGCAGGGCAGCGGCGCGCTCGCCGCCGGCACCGCGTCCGGCTCGGCAGCGTCCGCCACCGGCTCGGGCGCCGCGCAGGGCAGCGGCGCGCTCGTCGCCGGCACCGGCTCGGCTTCCACCACCGAAGCCGGCACCGGCAGCGGCTCGGCGGGCGGCGCCGGCCTCGACACCGCCGCGCTCGCGGCCGCCCTCGCGACCGCCGTTCCGGGCACCAGCGACGCGCCCGCGGTCGACGGCGCACCGACCACCGCCGGCACCGCGGCCAACCTGCTGTCGTACTTCCCGGACGGCCATGTCCTCACCGCGCTGATCCGGTTCGATCGGCTGCGCGGCACCGAGTGGGCCGCGCAGACCGAGCGCCTGCTGCGGCCGATGCCCGACTACCAGCTCCTGTTCGGCACGCGCAGCGCCGAGATCACCACCCGGCTCGAGACCCTCGTGATCTCGACCCCGCGGCCGCGCGATGCCGCCGCGACCACGCTCGTCGCGCGCACCGAGCTGTCGCGGCCCGCGTTGCGCGACCTGCTCGGCGCGACGGCGCCGGTGGTCTGGTCGGCGGCCAAGGGTGGCCTGCTCGGCCGGCGCACCGGCCGCCACTTCCAGGGCGACCAGCGCGTGTTCCTGTCGCCGTTCCGCGGCTGGTTCCTGCTCGCCCAGCCCGGCGATCTCGGCGCCCTCGCCGCGCCGGCGAAGGGCAAGCTCGACACCGTCGAGGCCACCGCGGCGCTGCCACCGTGGCTGGCCGGGATCCGCACGATCGAGAGCGAGACCGGCGACCCGCGCGGCCCGGCCCTGGTCGTCACCGTGGCGCTCGGTGGCAAGCGCTTCGACCTCGCCGGCAATGACTTCGGCCTCGGCATCCCGTCGATCCCGACGCCGGACCGGGTCTCGCTGGCGATGGAGCTGGTCACCCAGGGCTGGCTGGTCCGCGGCAACCTGCGGTTCGCCCGCGACGCCGATGCCGCCGAGCTCGTCGCGTCGCTGCAGCGCCTCCAGCAGCGCGTCGCCGACAGCCGGGTGATCCAGCTCGCGATCGGCAAGCCGCTCGCACACGTCGTCGCCAACCTCGCGTTCGCGCGCGCCGGTCCGCGCGTGTCGTACGCCACCTCGGTCTCGATCGCCGATGCCCGCGCGATCCTCGCAGCCACCGCCCAGCAGATCGACCATTACTTCGGCCGCGGCCCGTGACCGCCGGCACCGGCGGTCCGCCGCCCCGCCGACGGGCGTTGAACGATCGCCGGCGGCGTTGCATGCTTTCGAGATGACCGCTCGCGCCGCCCTGCTGACCGCCGTGCTGGCGGCGTGCGGCTCGTCGCAGCGAGCGCGCATGTACCCCGCCGGCTCGGACAAGGACGACGGCTACGGCGACCTGGCCCAGAAGTCCGCGCGCCTGCTGATCGGCGACGGCAGCGACGCAGCCCTGCCGCCGCACCGCAGCCGTCGCGCCCGCGCCGACGCGGCCTACGGCGGTGACCCGTACGGCGGCGCGACCGACGGCGACGACGCCGACACCGACGACGTCGACGTCGACGACCTGATCGACGCGCGCGGCGGCGCGAGCGGCTCGGGCTCGCGCTACACCCCCGAGCTCGGCCTGACCGGCGTGATCGAGGGCACCGTCACCTGGCGCGGCCCGCCGCCGCGTCCGGTGACCACGGCGTGCGGCGCGGTCCCCGGCCTGCATGTCACCACCAACCGCGCCGTCGCCGGCGTCTTGGTCTACATCGAGCACGTCGACGTCGGCCGCACGCTGCCGACGCTCGGCCGGCCGCTGGCGGTCGGCGGCGTCGTCGCCAAACGCGGCTGCGCCCTGGGCCCCGCCGTCCAGATCCTCACGCCGGTGCCGGCCGACCTCGCGATCCACGGCGACGCCGGCGAAGCCAGGCTCCGGGTCACGCTCCCCGACAGCACGCGGCTCGTCGACCTCCAGCCGGCGGGCCGCGTCGTCGTCCCGGTGCAGACCGGCGTCACCCGCATCGAGGCCGAGGACGGCTCGCTCGCGGCGGCCTGGGTCGTCGCCTCGGACACTCCGTACTACGCCATCACCGACGACCGCGGCCGGTTCCGGCTCGACGAGCTCGCCGCCGGCACCTACGAGGTCACGTTCTGGCGCCCGCCGCCCGCCGCCGTCACCGCCGGCAAGCTCAGCTACGGCGCCCCGGCCATCGTCCACCGTGCCGTGCGGGTCGACGCCGCCCGGCCCGCCCGCCTCGACCTCGCGCTGCCGTGATCGCCTCCGCCGCGCGTCACCGCGCCGGGGCCGGTGCCGCGGCCGCCGCGTGCGCCCGCTTCCACGCCATCGCGTTGTGGATCCGGTTTCGCCCCGACGGGTGATCGAAGAACATCGCCTCGATCACCGGCGACGGATCGAGATCGCGATACTCGCCGAGCAACAGGAACGTCGTCGCCGCGGCGTCGGGCTGCCGGCTCGCCGCCAGCCCGAAGTCGTCGGCCTCGGCCTCCGCCCACCGCGAGTGCGTGTTGATGATCGGCGTCGCGACGAACACGACGATCGAGAACAGCAGCCATAGCAGCGGCAGCCCGGCGACGTCCGCGATGCCTTCGATCCCGGTCTCGGGCCAGCGCCGCAGCACCCACGCAAACCCCCAGCGCACCAGCAGCAGCGCCACCACGATCAACGCGCCGAAGAACCCGCCCCCCAGCCACACGTGATTCAGCACGTAGTGGCCCATCTCGTGCCCCATGATCATCTGGATCTCCTCGGGCGTGCAGCGCTTCAGCGTGTTGTCGAACATCACGATCCGCATCGTGCCGAGCATGCCGTTGACGTACGCGCTGACCCGGTCGGTCCGCCGGCTGGCATCGACCTGGTAGACCTCGTCGGCCGGGATCCCCTGGTCGTGCGCCATCCTGAGGATGCTGTCGCGGATCGCCACGTTCTCGACCGGCGTGAACTTGTTGAACATCGGCGAGATCAGCACCGGCGCCACCGCCAGGGCGAGGACCACGAACGCGATCATCACGCCCGACAGCCACGCCCACCACAGCCGCGGCGCGCGCCGCAGCACGGCATACACCACCATCACCAGCAGCGCGCCGACGATGCCGCCGATCACCAGCCCCTTGGCCTCATCGGCGAGGAACCCGCCCAGGCTCTGGGTCAACAGGTCGTATTCCTTCTCGCGGTAGTAGCTCGCATACAGGGTCAGCGGAAACTGGATCAGCGTGATCACGACGAAGAACTGGATCCAGTACAGCGCGCCCTGCAGCGCACGCACCCGCGTGATCCGTCGCGCCAGGTTGCGAAACCGGACCGAGATCCCGAGCGCGATGAGGCCGATCATCAGTGCGCTCGACACCGCGAAGTCGACGATCAGCAATACGTAATTACCGTGCGCGTACGCCTTGGTCTGCGCCCGGCGCTCCGGCGACACCGCCTCGAGGTACGCGCGCGTCGCCGCGTCGGGGTCCTGGATCTGCGCCGCGGCGTTCGCCTTGGCGCGGTCGAACGGCGCGACCGTCGCGGGCCTGGCCGCCGCCTCGCCGCCCTGGCCGGCCCCGGCCCCCGCTCGCGCCACCGCCACGTGGCCGCACACGACGAGAACAGCCAGTGAGATCCAGAGTGCCAGGCGGGGTTGCATCGGTCGCTCCTTGTTCGCGGCCAGGATGCATCGCCGACCCGGACCGCCGCAACCGGCCGTCGCGCTCGATCGCCCGGCCTCCCGGCACCGCGGGGCGCGGCGACGAAGTCGTCCATGCGGTGGGGACGTAGCAGTCAGATCTCGATCCCGGCATCTGGCAGCCCCCCCGCCGCGCTGCGTGCACGGAGACCCGAGGTCCGCGCGCTCCCCAACCGACGCCAGATCTCAATCGAGGATGCACTCCCGAAGCATCGGAGACCCCAGGATCACGTTGTCGCCGATGCAGCGCACCGCAACATGTTGCCCGACCCGGATCTGAGCCAGTGCCCCGGTCGCCTCAAAACGCGCTTGCACACCGTCGAACTCGTTCTTCGTCCACAATACCAGATACGGAAGATCCATGATGTCTTTCTTGATTGCCCGCACAGCGCCGGTCACGCGCAGCACCTTGCCGCGATACATGTTGTCAGCGGCGACTTCGTTCGCTGCGTAATCCGCCTGCAGTCGATCGGAACTGACCTCGACAGCGGCGGCATTTTCGGCGACGGCCTGACGTTCTGCAACACGACGTCCACGCGACTCATGAGCAACGTCGTGAGCCACCTTTCCGCACAGCACGCAGGTGCCGGCAACGCTTGCCATGATGATCAGCAGCGACAGCAGGACGAGATTCTTGATGAGTCTCATCACGAAGCCACCAGAGGACTGGACCTTCACGTTGACCACAGCTGGTATGTGTGGAGTCTGCACTTGGGACCTGAGCGATGGTCCATTCAGATCGGCGGCGCAATACCGGCACTTCACCGCCTCGACCTTGATCTCCTCTGCGCAATAGGGACACTTCTTCATCCCAGTCACCATGCTGCCTCCTTCCCTCCAGGATCAGCGGGACGGCCGCAGGAATCAACCTGAATGTGGAGCAGCGCCTGCAGTCACCGCCGGCACACGGTTCGTCGTGTCATGGCTGGTGATCGCCGGCCGGCGCGACGCCCTCCGCAGCCACGAGAGACGGCGGCTCGGCTCGCTACGGCGCGGTCCAGCGCGGCGCACCGAGGCGATCGATGCCGCCGATCCAGGCTCGCAGCCGGGCGCCCGGAGTCTGCGTTGCGCCGACGACGATCGCGCCGCCGTCGGGGGTGGCGGCCACCCCGCGCGCGAACGATTCGCCGCTGCCGTACGCCTTTTGCCACAGCAGCTGGTCGGCGGCGTCGAACCGCCACACCATGCCGCGCCGATCGCGCGGCGCGTCGAACGAGCTGCCGGCGACCACGAAACCGCCGTCGGCCATCGCCGCAACGGCGCGCGCCGCGTCGCTGCCCGCGGCCGGCAGCACCTGGCTCGAGCGGATCGCGCCGCCGGCCCCGAACCGGACGATCCATGCGCCGTCGTGTCCGCCGGTGTCCGGCGCCTGGCCAACCGCGATGCCGCCATCACCGAGCGGCGCGAGGGCAAACACCTCGCCCGGCCCGTGCGCGGGCAGCTCGGTGGACCATCGCACCGCGCCGGCTGCGTCCACCGCGATCAGCCGGCTGGTGCCGGCGCTCGTCGTGGTGCGCCCGACAATGCCTGCTGCGACGACCGTGTCGGCCGCGGGCATCACCGCCGTCACCTCATCGGCGCCGGCGAGATCGTGGTCCCAGCGCTGCTTGCCGTGCGGGTCGATCGCGACCAGCCACGCCTTGCCGCGCTGCATGCCGCCGGCGACGACGCTGCCGTCGGCACGGACCGCGATCGCCGCCAGGCCGGTCGCGCCCGCGGCGCCGAGGCGATCGAGCCGCCAGCGCTCGGCGCCGCCGGGGGCGATCCGGGCGACCCAGCCGGTGTACTCGCGTGCCGCCCCGGCACGCTGCTCGCCGGCGATCACCAGGTCCTCGCCCGCCGGCGCCGCGGCCCGGACATGGACCTCGCGTCCATCGTCGAACCGGCGCGCCCAGGCCGCCCCACCCTGCGCATCCAGCGCTCGGATCCAGCCGTGGTAACGCGCACCATCGACGAAGATCGGGTTGGCCCCCGCCGGCGCCGGATCGCTGGCCCCCGCGCTCCCCACCACCACGGCGTGCTCGCCGGCCCACACGACCGCGTCGGCCATGGCGTCGTCCGCCGAGTCGGCAAGCGCGGATGCTGCGGGAGGGGCGGGCCGCGAAGGTGGTGTCATGGCGCCATTCACTGGTTGGGAGTTACAAGCCGCCAGAGCCAGAGCCAGAACCAGAGCCAGAGCCAGAGTCAGACTCGGCGCCAGCTGGAGCGATCGGCTGCGGTCAGCGGCACCGGCGCAGCGCGTCGACCGCACGGACACATGGCGCGATCCACGCACGGGAACCTTGGTGGCGACTTTCACGTAGGATGCCTCGCATGTCAATCGACCGGCGATCCGCGCAGCTCGACGCAGGTGCGCCTTCTGGCTCCGGCGGCGCGGATACCTCGGGCAGCTTCGGCAAGCGCTCGCTCACCGAACAGCTCGCACCGGCGGCAGCGCCGGGCGTCACCGGCAAGCACTCGCTGATCCAGCGCAAGGAGCGCGCCGGCGCGGCCCCGGCAGAGAGCCAGGCGATCGCCGGCCAAGGCGTGCAGGACGGCGGCGGTCCGCTGCCACACCGCAACCAGATCCAGGCGCTGTTCGGCCGGCACGATGTCAGCGGCATCTCCGCGCACGTCGGAGGCCCGGCCGCCGCGGCCGCCGATCAGCTCGGCGCGACCGCCTATGCCACCGGCCAGCATGTCGCGTTCGCCAACGCCCCCGACCTGCACACCGCGGCGCACGAGGCCGCCCACGTCGTGCAGCAGCGCGGCGGCGTGTCGCTCAAGGGCGGTGTCGGCGCCGCGGACGATCCGTACGAGCACCACGCGGACGCCGTCGCGGATCGGGTCGTCGCCGGTCAGTCGGCCGAGGACCTGCTCGACGGCGCCGCCGGAGGCGCCGCCAGCACGGCCGTCCAGCGCCGCGAGCTACCCGACGCCACGCCGCTCGCCACGCCCGCCGACTGGCACGCCGGCGACCGCGCGCGCCTGGGCGGCAGCTTCGAGGCCGCCAACCTGGTCAACCTCGCCGCCAACGATCACGCGCAGTACATACGGATCGAGGAGCGCCGCGACTTCTACCGCTGGTTCTACAACTACACGTCGGCGATGGGCTGCACCACGCGGTGGGCGCTCGCCGCGTCGCTCGTGGCCAACGGCGCCAACCAGGTCGCGCACATGGATCCGGTCATGGAGGGCGCCGCGCAGCTCGTCGGCACCGTCAACGATGAGCTCCAGGGCATGATGCGGATCGGCAACCAGGTGATCTTCGACAACGTGTTCCCCAAGCTCAATCGCCTGCTGGTCCGCGCCCGCTCGGGGCCGGTCACAGGCGCCGCCGCGCTGCGCTGGGACATGGACACGCTGGCCGAGGAGCAGACGCTGATCCAGCCGCTCTACGCCGGCGTGTCACCGGCGACGGTCGCCGCGCTCGACAACGTGGCACGCCAGCAGGGCTGGGCCGGCATCGGCGCGTGGGCGACCAACGGCGCCCGCGTCGCGCCCGGCCCGTTCAACCGCGGCGGCGACATGCCCGCGTTCGGCACCGGCGCCCCCGGCGCGTCGATCACCAACATCGGCGACCGCTGGAACTACGGCATGCAGGTCGGCGCGCAGTTCGCCCCGGCGCCCACCGGCTTTGCACCGGGGACGGCGATGCCGGCCGTACCCGCCGGCTACACCAGCGGCGCCGAGCTCGCCGCGGTCGACACGCGCCACAACCTGCACATGCTCGAGGCCTGCCTCGACTCGCCGCGCGACGCCGATCCAGCGCGCATCCTGACCTTGCTGCGCGCGCTGACCCCGACCGAGCAGGCCCAGTTCAATACCGATCTCACTCCGGACGGACTGCAGTATTCCTATCAGCTCGGCGAGTGCTCGTTCGACGTCATCGCGCTCACCGGCGCGATCGTCGAGCGCCCGACGCTGACCTCGGGCATCCCGACCATCGTCGGCGCATACACCGGCGGGCCCGGCCCGTCGACGTTCCTCGGCCGTTACGCCGCCCGGGTCACCACGCTGCGCAGCCTGTCGCGCACCACGCTGACTTTGCCGCCGCCGACGTTCGGCCTGCCGTTCTGAGCCCGCGCCGGCGAACCGGCGCGCGGATCGTCCATGCTCAGCGCGGATCGAGCTCCGGGATCATCTCCCCCACCAGGCGGATGCTCTTCATCACCTGGTCATGGGGGATCCGCCCGACCTGCTGAAAGCACATCAGGCGATCGATGCCGAGGTCCCGGATCAGCTTGATCTTGCGCCGGCAGGTCTCGGGGCTCCCCACGATCAGCGAGTCCTGGACGCTGAGCGCGTCGAACACCTCCTGGTCCGGGACCGCCTCGCCCTCGACGATCCGGCCGATCACGATCTGCGCCCGGCTGGGCGGCGCGCCCCTGGCGGCCTGATCGCGGAGGAACTGCCCGGTGAGCCCGCCGCCGGCGGGATCCTTGAGCGCCGCCTCCTGCTCGGCGAGCGTCTTCAGGAAGAACTCCTTGGCCTCGAAGAACGTGAACGACATGCTGGTGTACCAGGCGGCGGCCGTGGCGGCGCCATTGCGCATCGCCTCCTCGTCGGTGTCGGCGCAATGGACGAAGGTGAAGAACGCGACCTGATCGTTGACGAAGGACCCGAC
>DASWRS010000469.1:0-3073 GCA_036403075.1 Kofleriaceae bacterium | reverse complement strand
GTGATGGACGGCGCGCCGGTGTTCTCGCTGTCGCGCGAGTGCCTCCCGCTCGCCGGCCTCACGGCCGTGCGCGGCGTCTTCACGTCCACCGCCACCGTCGTGCTCGAGGCCGTGGAGCGCGGCCTGACGATCGCCGACGGCGTCGCGGAGGCGCAGCGGCTGGGCATCGCCGAAGCAGACCCGAGCTACGACGTGGATGGCTGGGACACCGCGGTGAAGCTGTGCGCGGTCGGCAACGTGCTGCTCGGCGCCGATCTACGGCCGCGCGACGTCGCGCGCGAGGGCATCGCCGCGCTCGCGGCGGACGACGTCCGGCACGCGGCGGCGGAGGGCCGGCCGATCCGCCTCGTGGGAGAGGTCGCGCGCGATGGGTCGGGCGCCGTCCACGCGCGCGTCGCGCCGGTGCGCTGCGCGCCCGACGGGCCGCTCGGCGTCGCCCGCGGCGCGACGCTGGTCATGCACTACGAAGCCGAGGTCTTCCCCGGCGGCCTCACCGTCACGTCGCGCGATCCGGACCCCACGACGACCGCGTACGGGATGCTGACCGACGCAATCGGCCTTCTCGGCCAGCGCCGGACCGCGTGATCGCGAGACCCGCGGTTGTGGTAGGCACGATGACATGGCTGGTCCCGAGGCCCATGCGTCGTTCGATCCGGAATCGGTACCGTCGCTCAAGCGCTCGGAGTACGACCGGTGGGTCGAGCTCGGGATGTTCCAGGACGAGCGCGTCGAGCTGCTCCGGGGGGTGCTGATCAAGCTATCACCACAGCTCGCGGCGCACGCCTCGACGGTCGCCAGGCTCAACCAGCTGCTGATGGCCGCGCTGCGGGGCCGCTTCGGCCTTCGCATCCAGTCGCCGCTGGCACTCTCGGACGATTCGGAGCCCGAACCAGATGTCGCCGTCGTGGCGTCCGGAAACTACGACGTCGAGCATCCCCACACCGCGCTCCTCGTCATCGAGGTGTCCGACACGACCCTGCGGAGGGATCGCGGCAAGGCTTCGCTGTACGCGCTCGCGGGGATCCCCGAGTACTGGATCGTGAACCTCGGCGCTCGCACCGTCGAAGTGTACTCGTCGCCGGACGGCGACCGATATGCCGATGCCCGCACGATGCGCGCGGGAGACACGTTGCGGCCGGCGCTGATCGCCGACGCTGCGCTCACGGTCGCCGAGATCCTGCCGGGCGCGTGAGCGTCGCCACATCAACCGGCCACGCCGGAGCCTCACCGACGTCACTCGCCTGGCAACTCGAGCGTCGATCTGGATTCTTGCGCAACCGTTGCCTCCGGACGGAGCGGAGGCGGCGACCGTGTGATCACCCGCCGGGCAGGTCGAACACGCCCGCGTAGACCGCGTCGACCGCGAGCTGGCCGCCGCCGGTCAGCACGACGCGCTCACCGGGGCCGGCGGCGCGGTAGGTCCACGAGCCGTCGGCGTTGCGGCGGTAGTGCTCGATCCGGGCTTCCGCCTGGGCGACGAGCAGGTAGTCGGTCAACGAGGCGATGCGCTGGTACCCGGTCCACTTCAGGCCGCGGTCGTACTCCTCGGTCGAGCTCGACAGCACCTCGACGAGGATCGCGGGGTTGGTGATCACGTCGTCCGTCCCGGGCTGGAACACGGGAGAGCCGCAGATCACGGTGACGTCGGGGTACACGTAGCGCGCATCGGGAGGGAACGCGAGCTGCTGGTCGGAGGACAGGACCGAGCAACCGCGCGACCGCAAGGCGGCGCGGAGCTCGGCACCGATGCTGATCCCGAGCGCGTTGTGCCTGGGTGTCCCGCCGGCCATGGCGAAGACCTCGCCATCGAAGAACTCGTGCTTGACGGGCTGCTCGCGTTCCCAGACGAGGTACTCGGCGGCGGCCAGCTTGGAGCGCTCGGCGACACGGCCCATGGCGGCAGCGTACCACGCGCTCGACAGCGAGCTGACGATCCGCCGGTCGACGCTGACCAAGTACGTCACGGCCGACAGGCCGCAGCTGCGGTTCAGCATCGCCGGCATGAGCGGCGAGAGGTCCGCGTACTGACGGCGCCCCGAACATCGCGGCGCTGCAGCGGGGCGTCGCCGACCGCGGCCGTCCGCAGGGCGTCTCGGGATCGCGCTGATCGAGTATCATGCGTCACCGAGCCGATGCCTGCGTACGACCAGTTGCTTTCCGCTGACCCGGCGTGGCCAGAGCTCGCCGCACGGGCCGCGACCGTCGCTCATCGCGTCACCGTGTTGCCGCGGCAGGAGGCCTCCGCGCGCGCGTGCCTCGAGGGGCTGCAGGTGACGACCCGCTCGCCGCTGGGCGCGATCGCGCACGAGACCGGCGGCGTGCTGATCGATCACGGCTGGATGCGACTGCTCGGCTCGGGACACCCGCGGCTCTCCCGCACGCTGGGCGGATGGGACGCGGATCTCGGGATCGCCCTCGCGGATTTCATGATCGTCGCGGATGACGTGACCGGCGGCGCGTTCGCGATCAACGGCGGCGCACTCGGGCCTGCACGCGGCACCGTGCACTACTTCGCGCCCGACACACTGCGCTGGGAAGACCTCAAGCTCGGCGGCTACGGCGCGTTCGTGAGCTGGGCGTTCGCCGGCGACCTCGCCACGTTCTACGCGAACCTGCGCTGGCCGGGCTGGGAAGCCGAGGCTGAGCAGGTCGGAGGCGATCGCGCGCTGAGTCTCTATCCGCCGCCGTGGACCGCGGAGGGCAAGGACGTCTCGCGGGTGTCCCGGCGCGCCGTGCCGGTTGCGGAAGTCTGACGGGTCCAGGCGTCTTTCGCGGCGCAACTCGCGGGCGGCTGACGCCGCTCAACCGTGGTAGCTGGCGCCCTGCGCCGAGGTCGGCAAGTTGCGGGTAGCGACCCTCGACGGAGGGATCCTGCCGCTTGCTAGAGGGTTTGCTACAGCCGAGGTAAAGGCGGCGAACCGGTGGCGAAAAGTGGTGACCCCAATGGGACTTGAACCCATGTTTTCGGCGTGAGAGGCCGACGTCCTAACCGCTAGACTATGGGGCCGTGGAAGGAGACGTGGTTCTACCTGTCGCGGTGCGAACGGTCAAGCGTTCGCTGGTTCGGGGACAT
>DASWRS010000468.1:0-26462 GCA_036403075.1 Kofleriaceae bacterium | reverse complement strand
CCAGCATCCCCGTCCGGGCCCCAGGCTCCGAGATCGGCGGGCTACAGTTTCGGACGTGGCGGCCGGCTCGAGGGAGGTGATCCTGTTCCGGTATTGCGCCGTGGCGATCCTGTGGCTCGCCGCATGGTTGCGGCCGGCGCTCGCGCAGGTTCCGCCCCCGCCGCACGATCTTCCGACCGGACAGGTGAGGTTTCGCGTGCTCGCCGGTCCCGACGGGCTGCGCAACCTCGTGATCACCAGCATCGCGCAGGACCCGCAGGGCTTCCTCTGGCTCGCGACCGACGACGGGGTGTACCGCTTCGACGGTGACCGGTTCACGCACCTGTCGCTCGACAGCGGGTTGACCTCGAGCGCGAGCGACGTGGTCGCCGTACGTCCCGACGGCGCCGTGTGCGTCGGCAGCCGTGGTGGCCTCGGGTGCTGGGACGGCACGCGATTTTCGCAGAGCCAGAACCGTGGGCTGCCCGCCGTGCCGGTTCGCAAGCTGGTGAGCCATGCCGGCAAGCTGTGGGTCGGGACCGAGGGCGCCGGGCTGTACGTCCAGGACGCCGCTGGCGGGTTCGTGCGCGCGCCGGGCTGGCCGGGACCGCCGTCGGTCGCGGTCACCGCGCTGTGGGCCGACGCCGATGGGCTGGTGGCGAGCGACGGCGCGACGGTGCTGCTCAGCGCCGGTGACGGCGTGTGGCGCGCGCTCGGCGACGTCGGCTTGCCCCCCGAGCAGGTGATCGGCGTGCTGCGCGATCGCGAGGCCGCGCTGTGGATCCGGACGATGTCGCACATGTGGCGGTTGCCCCTCGGCGCGGCTCGCGCGACCGATCTCAGCGATGGCCTGCCCACCGGCTACGACGTGGCCGGGGTCCCCAGCGGGATGGCGATCGGCCCGCGCGGCGATGTCCTGGTCGGCACCGACGTCGGGATCGCGTACCTCGATCGCGATCACTGGCACGTCCTGGACCGCACGGTCGGCATGCCGGCGGCGGCGGCGCGCACGCTGTTCGTCGATCGCGAGGGCACGATCTGGGTCGGCGCGGTCGGCCTGTTCCAGGTCCGCGGCCGCGGCCTGGTCGAGCACTACGACGTCGGGTCCGGGCTGCCCGGCAACATCGTGTGGGGCTACCGGCGCGATGCCGCGGGCACGCTGTGGGTCGGCACCAACCGCTGCCTGGCGCGCGCGGTCGCCGGGCGCTGGGAGTGCGTGCGCGGCACCGAGGGGCGGGTGGTCCGCACCCTGCTGTTCCCGCCGCGCGGCGGCGTGTTCGTCGGCGGCGCGCCGTCCGATCTGCTGTACATCGATCCGCAGGGCGGGGTCACGTCACTCGGCGAGTTCGATCGCGTCGAGGATCGGACGATCCTGGCGCTCGCGCTGGGACCCGGCGGAGACCTGTGGATCGCGACCAGCGTGGGCATGCACCGGCTGCCCGGCGCCGTGCCCGGTCCGATCGAGCGGGTCGTGATCCCCGGCGTGCGCCCGAACGCGCGGTTCGCGGTGATCACCGTGGTCGACGGCCAGCTGTGGACCGCGACCGACGAGGGCATCCTCGTGCTCGATCAGGGTGCGTGGCGCCTGTTCAGCAAGCGCGACGGCTTCCTGGGCTCGGCGATGCGGCGCGTGATCCGCCGCGCCGACGGTCGGATGTGCGTGTCGTACAGCGAGGCGATCGGCGTCAGCTGCTTTCGCTACGACGCCGGGCAGGTCTCGGCGTTCGAGCACATCACGCCGCGCGACGGCCTGACCAGCGGCATGGCGTACTTCCTCGGCGAGGATCGCAAGCAGCGGCTGTGGGTCGGCACCGGCGACGGCGTCGACATCGTGACCCCGGACGGGATCGATCACTTCGACGAGAGCGACGGCCTGGCCGGCAACGACTCGGCGGCGAGCGCGTTCATGGTCGACTCCGACGGCTCGTTGTGGCTCGGCTCGACCGGCGGCGCGACCCACGTCTACGCCCAGTTCTACGACGGCCCGCCGCGCGCGCCGCGCACCACGTTCCTCGACGGCAGGCTCGGCGACCTGGTGATCGGCAATGCCGTGGCCAAGCTCGCGACCCCGCACGATCGCAACGCGCTGACCCTCGAGTTCACCTCGAGCAGCATGCTCGACCCCAAGCGCGTCGAGTACCAGGTCCGGCTGTCGCCGCTCGAGACCGAGTGGAGCCAGACCCACCAGCGCCAGGCCCGCTATCCGGCGCTGTTGCCGGGCGCCTACCGCTTCGAGGTCCGCGCGCGGATCGGTGCCGGCCCGTGGGGCCCGGCGACCGAGATGGCGTTCGCGGTGCTGCCGGCATGGTGGCAGACCCGGTGGTTCGTCGTGGTGATGGTGCTGATCGGGCTGCTCGCGATCGCCGGCGGGTTCACCTGGCGGCAGCGCATCGTGCTGCACCGGAGCACGCTCGCGCTCCACGCGCGCTCCGACGCCAGCCTGCGCGCCGTGATCGACCTGATGCCGGATCTGATCTCGGTGCACCGCGACGGCAAGCTGACCTACCTCAACCGGGCGAGCCGCCGGATGCTCGGCATCGATACGCGCAAGGACCCCTGGGACCAGCTCGCGCTCGACGGTCGGATCCATCCCGACGACCTCGTGCCGGTGTCCGAGCTGCTGCGCAGGGTCGAGGGCGTCGACAGCCAGCTGGTCCCCGACGTACTCGAGATCCGGCTGCGCGCGGCCGATGGCAGCTGGCGGACCTGTGAGCTGTCTGCGGTGCTGGTCGAGATCGGCGGCGCGCCGACCGTGGTCGCCAGCGGCCGCGACGTGACCGAGCGCAAGCGGATGCGCGCCAAGCTGCTGGTGTCCGATCGGATGGCGAGCCTGGGCACGCTCGCGGCCGGCATCGCGCACGAGATCAATAACCCGCTGGCCTACGTCACCGGCAACCTCGAGGTCGCGGCCGAGACGCTCGACGATCCCAGGTCCGGGCTGGCGTCGGAGGCGCGCGCCGATCTGTCCGCGGCGATCAGCGACGCGCGCGACGGCGCCGAGCGCGTGCGCAAGATCGTGCACGGCCTGCGCTCGTTCAGCCGTGCCGAGGACGAGACCCGCGCCGCGCTCGCGCTGCCCGGCGTGCTCGAGACCGCGATCCGGCTGACCGGCAACGAGGTCCGGCACCGCGCCGAGTTGGTGCGCGACTTCGGCCCGACGCCGATGGTGATCGCCGACGACGGCCGGCTGACCCAGGTGTTCATCAACCTGCTGATCAACGCGGCGCACGCGATCCCCGAGGGCCACTCCAGCGCCAACCAGATCACGCTGCGGACCCGGACCGACGATCACGGCCGAGCGGTGGTCGAGGTCGAGGACACCGGCCGCGGCATGACCGCGGACGTCCAGGCGCGGGTGTTCGATCCGTTCTTCACGACCAAGGATGTCGGCGAGGGCACCGGGCTCGGGCTGTCGATCTGCCACGGCATCATCACCGGGCTCGGCGGCCAGATCTCGGTCGACAGCGTGCCGGGCAAGGGCACGATGATCCGCGTCGTGCTGCCGGCGCACGCCGACACCGCGGCGCCGCCGCCGAAGGCCGCGACCGTGCCCGCCGCCGGCGCTGCAGGACCGCGGCGCCACCGCGTGATGCTGGTCGACGACGAGCCCCAGGTCGCGCACACGATCGAGCGGCTGCTGCGCCGCGACTACGACATCACGGTCGCGCTGTGCGGGCAGGAAGCGATGGCTCACATCGCCAATGGCGTGCGGTTCGACGCGATCGTGAGCGATGTCATGATGCCGAACATGACCGGGATCGAGCTGATCGAGCAGCTGCAGCAGGTTGCGCCCGACCAGGCGCAGCGGCTGATCTTCCTGTCGGGCGGTGTGTTCACCGCGCAGACCCGCGAGCGGCTGGACGAGCTCGGCGCGCCGCAGCTCGAGAAGCCGGTCACCGCCAAGGAGCTGCGAGCCTGCGTCATGAAGGTCGCGGGCGACGTAACCCTGCAGGCCGTGTAGCGCGCTGTCGGACCCAGGGTGTCGCAGTCGGCCCGGACTGCACGATCCCGGGGGCCACGCCTCGACCCGCTACCGCCGGTCACGCTACAGATTCGATCGTCGTGGGCGGCTCGAAAACGCTACGGTTTCTCCGCTGCCTCGGCGTCGCGCTCGGGCTGGCGGTGCTCGGCGGCCCGGCGCTGGCGGACGCCGGCGGCCCCGCGCTGGTCGACGTGCCGCCCGGCCAGCTGACGTTTCGCGTGTTCGCGGGCCCGGAGGGCCTGCGCAACCTGGTGATCATCAGCATCGCGCAGGATGACGATGGCTTCCTGTGGATCGGCACCGAGGACGGCGTTTACCGCTACGACGGCGAGCGGTTCACCCACTTCTCGGTCGACGACGGCCTGGCGTCGAGCCTGGTTCACGTCGTCGGCGTTGCGCCCGATGGCCGGGTCTGCGCCGGCGGCAGCAGCGGCCTGGCGTGCTGGGACGGCGCGCGGTTCTGGCCGGCGACCAGCCGCGGGCTGCCGGCGATCCCGATCCTGACGCTGGCGAGCCACGCGGGCCGGCTCTGGGTCGGCACCGACGGCGCCGGGCTGTATGTCCAGGGCGGCGATGGGCGGTTCGCCCCGGCTCCGGGGTGGCCCGGCGCGGCGACCACGGCGGTCCGCGCGCTGTGGGCCGACACCGGCGGCCTCGTGGTCGGCGACGGCGCCACCGTCGAGCTCAGCGCCGGCGACGGGGTGTGGCGCGGCATCGGCGACGTCGGGCTCGGGCGCGATCACGTGGAGGGCGTGGTCCGCGATCGCCAGGGCGCGTTGTGGATCCGCACGCCGAGCCACATGTGGCTGCTACCGACCGGCGCGACCCGCGCGATCGATCTCCGCGACGGCTTCCCGACCGGGTTCGACGCGACCGGGGCGCCGAACGCGATGGCGATCGGCCCGCGCGGCGACGTGCTGATCGGCACCGACGACGGCATCGCGTACCGCGACCGCGACCACTGGCGGACGATGGGGCGCCAGGCCGGCCTGCCGGCGGCGACGACCCGCGCGCTGCTGGTCGACCGCGACGGCGACATCTGGATCGGCTCGGCGGGGCTGTTCCAGCTGCGCGGGCGCGGGCTGATCGAGCACTACAGCGTGACCAGCGGGCTACCCGGCGAGATCGTGTGGACCTACCGGCGCGATCGCGACGGCACGTTGCTCGCCGGCACCAACCGCTGCCTGGCGCGTGCGGCGGCCACCGGCTGGGAGTGCGTGCCGGGCACCAAGGACCGCGTGGTCCGCAGCATCGTGTTCGCGCCGCAGGGCGGGATGTTCATCGGCGGCGCGCCGTCGGACCTGCTCTACATCGGTCCCGACGGCCACACGACGTCGATCGGCGAGCCCGATCGGCCCGATCACAACATCTTCGCGCTCGCGCTCGGCCCCGAGGGCGATCTGTGGATCGCGACCAAGATGGGGCTGTACCGGCTGCCCGGCGCCGTGCCCGGACCGCTGGTGCCGGTCGTCGTCCCGGGCATCCGCGATACCTCGCGGTTCGGCTCGCTCGCCGTGGTCGGGAACCGGCTGTGGGCGACCGCCGCGCCGGGTGGCGTCGCCGTGCTCGATCACGGGAGCTGGCGCGTGCTCGACCAGGCCGCCGGGCTGCGCAGCTCGTCGGCGAGCTACATGATCGCGCGCAGCGACGGCCGGCTGTGCACCGCGTACACCGAGGCGCTCGGCGTGACCTGCTTTGGCTACGACGGCCGGCACGCGGTCGACCTCGTGCACATCCGGCCGGCCGATGGCCTGACCTCGGGGATGGCGTACTTCCTGGGCGAGGACGCGGCGCGCCGGCTGTGGATCGGCACCGGCGACGGCGTCAACGTGGTCACGCCGCGCGGCATGGATCACTTCGACGAGAGCGACGGCCTGGCCGGCAACGACTCGGCGTCGCAGGCGCTGTTCCTCGATCTCGACGGCTCCTTGTGGCTCGGCTCGACCGGCGGCGGCAGCCACGTCCTGGCCCAGCACTACGCCGGTCCTCCGCCGCCGCCACGCACCGCGCTGCTCGGCGGCCGGCTCGGCGATCAGCCGATCCACGGCGAGCGCGCCGCGGCCGGGCTCGAGGCGCCGCACGATCGCAGCGCGCTGACCGTCGAGTTCGCCGCCGGCAGCTTGCTCGACGCCGGCCGCCTCGAGTACCAGATCCGGCTGTCGCCGCTCGAGACCGAGTGGACGCTGGAGCACCAGCACCAGCGCCAGGCGCACTATGCCGCGCTGCTCCCGGGCTCGTACCGCTTCGAGGTCCGCGCGCGGGTCGACGCCGGGACCTGGGGGCCGGCCACGCAGCTGGCGTTCGCGGTGCTGCCGGCGTGGTGGCAGACCCGGTGGTTCCTCGCGCTCGTCGTGATCGCGCTGCTCGCGCTGGTCGCCGCCGCGTTCACCGGGTGGCAGCGCAACGTGCTGCGGCGCCGGACCCGCCAGCTCCATCAGGAGACCGACGCGAGCTTCCGCGCGGTGATCGACCTGATGCCGGACCTGATCTCGATGCAGCGCGACGGCAAGGTCGTCTACCTGAACCTGGCGCTCCGCCGGTTGCTCGGGGTCGAGGACCGCACCGCCCGCTGGGAGGACATCGATCTGATCGAGCGGGTGCACCCCGACGACCGCGCGCAGGTGATCGAGCTGTTCCGCCGGGTCGGCACGCTCGAGACCCAGCTGGTGTCCGAGGCGATCGAGATCCGGATCCGCAGCGCCGACGGCAGCTGGCGGACCTGCGAGGTCTCGGGCACGCGGGTCGAGCTCGGCGGCTGGGTCACCGTGGTGTCGAGCGGCCGCGACGTCACCGAGCGCCAGCGGTTGCGCGCCAAGATCCTGGTGTCCGATCGGATGGCGAGCCTGGGCACGCTCGCGGCGGGCATCGCGCACGAGATCAATAACCCCCTGGCGTACGTCACCGGCAACCTCGAGGCGATGGCCGAGATCCTCGAGACCCCCGAGCCGTTCGGCGAGGCCGCCGAGCGCGCTGAGCTCAGCGCCCAGGTCCGGGACGCGCGCGACGGCGCCGAGCGCGTGCGCAAGATCGTCCACGGCCTGCGCTCGTTCATCCGGTTCGAGGTCGAGACCCGGGTCCCGCTCGCGTTGCCCGAGGTGCTCGAGTCCGCGATCCGGCTGACCGGCAACGAGCTGCGGCACCGCGCGCGGCTGGTGCGCGAGCTCGGCGCGACACCGCTGGTGTACGCCGACCACGGCCGGCTGACCCAGGTGTTCATCAACCTGCTGATCAACGCCGCGCACGCGATCCCCGAGGGCCGCTCCGACGACAACCGGATCGCCGTGCGGACCCGCACCGACGACCTCGGCCGCGCGGTGATCGAGATCGAGGACACCGGCAAGGGCATCCCGCCCGACGTGCAGTCGCGCGTGTTCGATCCGTTCTTCACGACCAAGGGCATCGGCGAGGGCACCGGCCTGGGGCTGTCGATCTGCCACGGCATCGTCAGCGGGCTCGGCGGCCAGATCTCGGTCGACAGCGCGCCCGGCCGCGGCACGCTGATCCGCGTCGTGCTGCCGCCGGCGGTCGACTCGCCCGAGGTCGCAGCGCCGCCCGCGCCGCCGGCCGCCAGCAACGTCGAGCACCGCCGCCCGCGCGTGTTGCTGGTCGACGACGAGCCGCTGGTCGCCCAGACGATCGAGCGCCTGCTGCGCCGCGACTACGACATCACCGTCGCGCGCTGCGGCCGCGAGGCGATCGACCACGTCACCGCCGGGGCGCGGTTCGACGCGATCATCAGCGACGTCATGATGCCGAACATGACCGGGATCGAGCTGGTCGAGGAGCTGCAGCGCATCGCGCCCGACCAGGCGAAGCGCTTCATCTTCCTGTCCGGCGGCGCGTTCACCCCGCAGGCCCGCGAGCGGCTCGCCCAGGTCGGCGCACTGCAGCTCGAGAAGCCGATCACCGCCAAGGAGCTGCGGGCCTGCGTCCTGCGGATCTCGCGCGAGGCCGGCCCGCTGCCGGAGACCTGACGCCGCCGGGCCGGCGGAAAAGCGTCAGCTCGAGGTCTGGAACGCGTCGAGCGAGCAGCCGCCGGATCGATCGCTCGATCGCTCGATGCGGACTGCCAATCACCCACTGGCCGATACTGGAGATCGGCAGTGCCCATTCAGTGACGATCACGCGCGACACCCGCCGAGATCGGCATTTACAGCGCCGCGGCGGTGCGCTACGCCATCGCCGTGCCATACGTCCAGATCGCCGAGTCGCCGATGGCACCCGGGGTGCGCCCGATCGAGCTGTGGGTCCGCGACGTCGGGCCGGCCGGCGGCGAGGTCGTGCTGGTGCTGCACGGCGGCTGGGGCTACGAGTTCTATCCGTTCGACGCGCAGATCGCGGCGCTACCCGAGCGCCGGTTCGTGATCCCGGACCGCACCGGGTACGGGCGGTCGCCGCGCCTGGCCGCGCTGCCGCCGCGGTTCCACCTGGCGGCGGCGGTCGAGCACGAGGCGACGCTCGACGCGCTCGGCATCGAGCGCTGCGCGATCTGGGGCCACAGCGACGGCGCGGTGATCGCGGCGATCATGGCGCTGCGCCGGCCGTCGCGGATCACCGGGATCGTCCTCGAGGCGCTGCACGTCGATCGGGTCAAGCCGCGATCGCGGCAGTTCTTCACCGACATGCTCGAGGCGCCCGAGCGGTTCGGGCCGCGGGTCACGGCCGGGCTCGCCGCCGAGCACGGCGACGACTACTGGCGCACGGTGCTCGCCGCCGGCGGTCGCGCCTGGCTCGACATCGCGGCGACGCCCGACGACGATTTCTTCGATCACCGGCTCGGCGAGCTCGCGGTCCCGGTGCTGGTGCTGCACGGCGCGGACGATCCGCGGACCGAGCCCGACGAGCTCGACCGCGTCCGGCGCGCGCTGCCGGGCGCGGTGATCCACGTCATCGCCGGTGCCGGGCACGCACCGCACAGCGAGCGCGCGGCGCGCGCCGAGGCGACCGAGGTCGCTGCGAGATTCCTTCGCGGCGACGGCCCGGCGCCACCGCGACCGCGGTGAACGCGCGATCGGGCGGTCCCGGGTTTGCCGCGTCGGGACCGACGTTTCCGTCGGGACAGCCCGGCACCGAGGGAGATCCACGTGATCGCAGGGGCGGCGTCGGTTCACGCGCGTCACACTCGTGCTACCAATGGCCACCGAATGCGGCTGGCGCATTTCTCCGATCTCCACCTGCTGTCGCACGACGGTGCGCGCTGGCTCGATCTCGCCAACAAGCGCTGGATCGGCGCGATGAACCTGCTCTCGAACCGCAGCCGGCACTACCACGTCGATGCGTTCGACGACATGGTGGCGGATCTGAACGCCGGCAACGCCGGCAACGCCGCCGGGGTCGATCACGTGCTGTGCACCGGCGACGTCACCAACCTCGCGCTGCGCCAGGAGTTCGAGTTCGCGCGCGGCAAGTTCGATCGGCTCGCGCTCGGCCCGCTCGGCGTCACCGTGATCCCCGGCAACCATGATGCGTACGTCGCCGAGGGTGTCGCGCTGTTCGGCGAGTATTTCGCCGCGTTCACGACCTGCGACGCGGGCTGGGCGTGGACGGCGGCGGACGCCGAGCCCGGCGAGCCGCCCGACGAGCTGCGCTGGCCGATCGTCCGCGTGCGCGGCGAGCTGGCGCTGATCGGCACGTCGACCAGCCGGGCGACGCCGTGGTTCACCGCGTACGGCCGGCTCGGCGTGGGCCAGCTCGCACGGCTGCGCCGCGTGCTCCTCGATCCGCGGCTCGGCGGCAAGGTCCGCGTCGTCGCGATCCACCACCCGCCGGCGGGTAAGCGCGCCGAGAACCGGATCCGCGGCCTGCGCGACCACGCCGGGTTCGCCGCGGTGATCGCCGAGGCCGGGGCCGATCTGATCGTCCACGGCCACGAGCATCGCGATATGACCGAGGCGCTGCCCGGTCCCTCGGGCCCGGTGCCGGTGCGCGGGATCGCGTCGGGCACCTACCTTCACAACAAGCCGGACCGGATCGCGCGCTACCGGATCTACGAGCTCGGCGGCGGCGCGGCGATCTCCGAGACCGTGCGAGTCTGGGACAAGGGCCACCGCGCCTTCGTGCCCGCCGAGCCTCCGGCCCGGGCCGTTACCTAAACCCAGAACTTGACTTGGATTTGCGACGTGCGGTACCGAGGACACCACTGAACGGAGAAGCCATGGGTGAGCAGATGCCCGACGCCGACGCGATCGACGCAGCCGACGAGAAGTACGTGATGCGCCCCTGGGCGCACCCGGCGGGCGAGCCGGTGATCATCGCCAAGGCGCGCGGCTGCGTCGTCACCGATGTCCATGGCAAGGACTACCTCGACCTCACGGCCGGGTACTTCGTCAACAACGCCGGACACTGCCACCCGCGGATCATCGAGGCCGTGACCCAGCAGCTGCACCAGGTGCTGCAGGTCTCGGGCAAGCACGGCACGGTGCCGGCGGTCCGGCTCGCCGAGAAGCTGGTCAACCTCGCGCCGCGGACGATCCACAAGGCGTTCTTCTCGACCGGCGGCTCGGAGGCCAACGAGTTCGCGCTCAAGCTCGCGCGGCAGTTCCGCAAGAAGCCCGAGATCGCATACCTCGAGAACGGCTACCACGGCCTGACCCTGGGATCGCTCGAGGTCACGGCGAGCGAGAAGTATCGCGAGTCGGCGGGCAAGCCGCTCGGCACCGACAACTACGCGGTGCCGACCGCGTACTGCTATCGCTGCAAGTTCGGCCCGCACGCCCAGTGCAAGGTCGAGTGCCTCGATGGCATCGACGCGCTGCTCGACGCGCACCCGGGCACCGCCGGCCTGATCGCCGAGCCGATCCAGGCGGTCGGCGGGCTCGCGCCGCCGCAGAAGTGGTGGGATCGGCTCGACGCTGCGCGCAAGAAGCGCGGCATCCTGCTGATCGCCGACGAGATCCAGACCGGGATGGGCCGCACCGGCAAGATGTTCGCGAGCGATCACTACGGGCTCGAGCCCGAGATCTTGACCGGCGGCAAGGGGCTGTCGGGCGGCGTCGGCTCGCTCGGTCTGACCGCGGCGTCCAACGAGGTCGCGCGCAACTTCTTCGGCGGCACCACGCCGACCTCGGGCGGCAACGCGGTGTCGGCCGCCGGCGGGCTCGCGATGATCGAGACGATCTTCGCCGAGGGCCTGATCGAGAACGCGGCGAAGATGGGCCGCTACTTCGCCGAGGCCGCGTGGGCGCTCCGGGATCCCTGGATCGGCGATGTTCGGTTCACCGGGCTCCTGGGCGGCATCGAGCTGGTCAGGAACCGAGATACCCGCGAAATCCTCGGAAAGACCGAGGTGGGTAAGGTGAAGGACCATCTGCACACCCAGGGGATGCTGATCACGGTCTCGGGCTTGCACGGCAACGTGCTGCGCCTGCAGCCTCCGCTGTCGATCACGGCGGCGCAGCTCGACCAGTTCATCGCCGCCCTGCGAAATACATTGCGCACCATCCGGGGCGCCTGATCGCTCGTAGTAGGGTGCGGCCCGGTGGGTTCTCGGCATACTGTCCGGGGCCGGCAACTTCGTCTAGAGTCTTCCCCGCCAGATGAACCTGTTCGCGATTCGCAAGCACGTCGATCGGCTCCTGTATCCGGTCGTGGCCTCGCTGGCGAAGCTCCCGCTCCACGCCAATGCGTGGACCCTGTCCGGCGCGCTGGTCGGTCTGGTCGGCGGCGTGGTGCTCTATTACGGCTACTGGTGGACCGGCTTCGTGCTGCTCCTGGCGCGCGGCCTGATCGACCACATCGACGGCTTCAAGGCCCGCAACTTCAACCAGCGCTCGACCTTCGGCGCGGTCATGGACGACGTCTGCGACCGCTGGGTGCTCGGCATCATGTACGCCGGCGGCTGCCTGAACCTCAGCTACGACTATCCCCACGTCCTGATCGTGCTCGGGTTCGGCATCACCGGCTCGCTCACCAACGTGATCATCAAGCTGTCGATCTACGCCGAGAGCCAGCAGGACATCTGGCGCGAAAAGGGCAAGATCGGCCACCCGGTCGACGTCGTCGGGCTGTTCGGCTCGGCGGAGTTCCTGATCTATTACGGCTTCGGCGTGTTCTTCACCGCGCTGCTCCACGACCCGCGGCCGATGCTCGCCGGCTGCTGGGCAGTCGCGATCATGAGCCACGTGTCGCTGCTCCAGCGGGTCCGGTTCGCGTGGAAGCGCTACCGCTTCGTCGATCCGGGGCTGCGCGGCGAGGATGACGAGCCCGCTCCGGCCGGCCCGGCCGGTCAGCCCGGGATGATGACGGACGCAGAGGCGTCGTGATGGCCGCGGCGGCGACGTCGACCTCGAACGCTCCGGCGCCCGGCACGACAGATCGCTCGCGCGTGGTGTCGCGGTGGAACCCGGCGAACGCGGTCACCGCGTCGCGGTTCCTGATGCTGCCGCCGCTGTGGTGGGCGATCGCGCACGGCTACCACCAGCACGCGACGCTGTTCATCCTGGTCTGCGGGCTGCTCGACAAGGTCGACGGTCTGGTCGCCCGCGTGTTCGACTGCCGCAGCGCGTTCGGCGAGCTGTTCGATGCGATCACCGACGGTATCTGCTACGGCATCGGCCTCGTCCTGGTCGCGGCCTACGGCTGGGCGCCCGTGGTGCCGGTCGCGTTCGTGATCGGCCTGGGCCTGATCAACACCGGTCTGCGCTTCGTTTACATCCGCCGTGCCGGGCGGGCGCTCAACTACAAGTCGTACGCGATGGAGCGCATCGTCGCCTACACCGGCTATCTGATCGGGTTCGCGACCGCCGGCATGGAGGTCAGGTATTTCTACTGGGCGTTCGTGCCGGTCATGATCGTGATCGTGCTGCACGACGCCAAGCGCATGCTGATCGATCCGGTGCCCTCATGACCGAGCTGCCCGACGCAACGTTCCGGCTGTTGCTCAGCCTCATCACCGGCGTGGTCGCCGCCGCCTGGCTGATCCACGATCTCGTGCTGATCGCGCGGCTGCGCGGCGCCGACCGCCGCGATCCGCGGGTCGCCGACCAGCGCTTCGGCTACGCGATGGGGATCATCATCGGTGCCATCGGCATCGTCGGCACGCTTCGCTTCAACGGCGTGATCTAGTGATTCGATGCACCGGCCAGACCGAGGCGCTCGCCGTGAGCGAGCACGCGGACCGCGTCGGTCTTGCCGCGGCCGTGCGCGACCTTGACCAGCCGGCGGCGCGGCGTGCCGGGCAGGCCGAACGGCAGGTGCATGGTGCCCCAGTGCACCGGCACGAGCGCCCGGGCGCCGAGCCGTTCGAAGATGTCGAGTGCGCAGTCCGGATCGATGTGGATGCCGCGATCGAACACGTCGCGGCGCCAGCGGTAGTACCAGGTCGGCAGCATGCCGCCGATCGGCAGCAGCGCGGCGTCGATCGCATGGCGCCTGCCGATGTCGTCGAACACCGCGTGGTCCGAGAAGTCGACGTCGCCGGCGTGGTGCAGCGTGACGCCGCCGCCGGAGACGACGTAGCCCAGCGCCTCGGGCGTGCCGCCCTTGCGCCAGCGCCCGAAGTCATGGCGGGTCGGCACCGCGGTGATCGCGAGCCCGGCGACCTCGAGCTCGCCGCCGGCGGTGAGCTCGGTGACCTCGCGAAACCCCAGATCGGCCACGATGTGCCGGGCGCCCATCGGCACCACCAGGTGGGTGTCGCGATCGATCGCCTTGAGGCTCCAGCGGTTCAGGTGATCGACGTGCGAGTGGGTCACCAGCACGGCGTCGACCCGGCCGGCGGCGCGGGCGCGCCACGGCAGCAGGGGATCGAACACCACGCGGGCGGCGCCGAGCTCGGCGACCGCCGTGGCATGGCCGAGCCAGGTCACCCCGGGGCCCGCGGCGAGGGCCGGCCGCGTCGCAGTGGTCCCACCCCCCGCCGTCTTCGCCGTCTCTGCGTTCTGTGCCTTCGGTGCCTTCTGGTCCGACCCTTGCGGCGGCTCTCTGGCAGCGGGTGCCACGGTGCTGCTATAGCACGGGGACTTTCGTGCTGATGTTCATCCTGGCCGGGGTTCTTGCCGGCGCGCTCACGGGGGTGCCGATCGGTCCGGTCAACGTCGCCGTGATCGACGCGGCGTACCGCCACACGCTGCGCCGCGCGATCGCCGTCGGGCTCGGCGGCGCGTGCGCCGACTTCCTGTACTCGGCCGCGGGCATCCTCGGCATCACGCCGGTGCTGCGCTCGTACGCGATCGTGTCGCCGATCCTCTACGCGGTCAGCGGCATCGTGCTCCTGGTCTACGGCTTCCTGACCGCGCGCAGCCAGCCGGTGGCGCCGGCCCACCCCGACAATCGGCCCGCCGACGAGCGGATCAACGAGCTGTCGCTCGGCTTCAAGACCGGCCTGTTGCTGATCCTGCTCAACCCCGCGGCGGTCGTGACCTGGGTCGTGATCACCGAGCAGATCTCCAAGCACCTGGCAGAGCTCACGCCGGTGGGCGGCGTCTTGTTCGCCGTGGGCGTGATGGCCGGCAGCTTCGGCTGGTTCGCGCTGGTCGCGCACCTCACCCAGCGCGGCAAGAACGTGCTCGGCGACAAGGCGCAGTGGATCCCGCGGATCATCGGCATCGCGCTGATGGTCTACGCCGTCTACCTGATCGCGCAGGCCGTCAACTACGTCGTGACGTAGCGCCGCCGCGTGGCACGCGGCCGCGACCCGGCTGGACGACGGGCGGTCCGCGCCGGCGGCGGATCAGCGCGAGCCGGAGCCCGAGCCCGAGCCGGGAACAGGCGCGGGCGGCAGCTGGCGCTGGGCGATCCGGGCCTCGGCGACCGCGTTGCCGACCAGGACGTCGGCGTCGCCCCACGAGTCGCCCTCGCGCAGGATCTCGCCGAGCTCGTGCGCCATCTGGCGCGCCGAGACGAACCGGGCCTCGGGATCCTGCGACAGCGCGCGGTGGATCGCCGCGAGGAACGCCGGCGGCGCGTCGGGGCGGCGCTCGGCCAGCGGCGGGACCTCGCAGCGGCGGATCCGCTCGATGACCTCGATGTCGGACCTGGCGTGGAACAGCCGCTCGCCCGCCAGCGACTCCCACATCGTGATCGCCAGCGAGAACAGGTCGCTGATCGGGGTCGCCGGCTTGCCGACGAGGATCTCGGGAGCCATGTACGACAGCGTGCCTTTGACGAAGCCGGGCGCGGTGTGCTCGGCGATCCGGTCGCGGGCGCGGGCCATGCCGAAGTCGGCGAGCTTGATGTCGCCGTTGAGCGCGAGCAGCACGTTCTGCGGGGAGACGTCGCGGTGGACCACCGGCGACACGGTGTTGTCTGGCAGGCGGCGCTCGTGGGCGGCGGCCAGGCCGCGCAGCACGCGCAGGCCGATCGTGGCGACCAGCGCCCACGACAGCTGGCGGCCGACCGCGCTCTCGACCCGCAGCATGGTCCGAAGGTCGATGCCATCGACCCACTCCAGCACCAGGCAGTAGGTCGGGCCGGCCGGGGTGGCCTCGACGATGAAGTCGAGGACCTGGATCAGGTTGGCGTGCTGCAGCCGGGCGCCGATCCGGGCCTCCTCGAGGAACATCGACAGGTAGGGGCCGCCGACGGTCGAGAACGCCCGCTTCATCACCTTGATCGCGACCGGGCGGGAGAACACCTCGCTCGACCGCGCCACGCCCTGCCACACGGTGGACAGGCCGCCCTCGGCGATGATGTCGACGAGCTGGTACCGCCCACCGATCATCGATCCGGATTCCATGGCCGGGGATGTTAGCCGATCCGGCGGCGCAGCCGATCCCCGAGGCGAAGCGTTTGCCAGCCCAGCCCGATCGCGGCCGCGACGCCGGCGAGCGCGACCCGGGTCCCGAGGCCCAGCCCGGGCGCGCCGAACACCGCCAACGTGCCCTGGACCGCGAGCTCGAGCGCGCCGAACGTCAGGCCGCCGGCCACGATCGCGCGCGCCGCGGGCCGGATGTGGGTCAGCACCGCGGGCGGGCTGCGCCAGCTCGGCCGCAGCACGCGGATGTGCGCGAGCCCGACGGCGACGATCGCGGCGATCGCGAACAGGCCGATCAGCGCGTGCTCGCCGCTCGACGACGGCGCGATCACCACGCCGAGCAGCGCGGCGATCCACGCGCCCGCGGCCAGGCTCGACGCCGCGGCGACCACGGTGGCCAGCGGCCGGGCCAGCCGCGCGCGCACGACGATCTGGGTCGCGACCGGATCGCCGGCGGTGAGCCCGCCGGGCGGCGCGGCGACGGGGCTCGCGCCGGTGACGACGCTGCGCGCGCGCGACGGCCGCGGCGGCGGCGCCTGCGGCTCGGGCGCGGCCGGCACCGGCGGGTCGAACGCCGCGAGCTGGGCCTCGAGCTCGATCGCGCTCTGGATCCGGACCTGGCGATCGCGCGCCATCGCGTGCTGGATCACCGCCTCGATCCCGGCGGGGATCGACGGCTCGAGCGCGCGCGGCCGCGCCGGCTCCTCGTGGAGCACCAGGGCGAGCCGGCTGAACGCGGGCACGTTGCCGTACGGCGGCTGGCCGCACAGCATGTGGTAGAGCACCGCGCTGGTCGAGTAGACGTCGGACAGGGGGCCGGCGCCGGCGGCGCTGCGGGCCTGCTCGGGCGCCATGTACGCCGCGGTGCCCATGACCGCGTCGGTCCGTGTCAGCTTGTCGTCGTCCTCGAGCTTGGCGACGCCGAAGTCGAAGACCTTGACCCACGGCGGGCCGTCGCCGGTCGCGGGCTTGCACAGGAACACGTTGGCGGGCTTGAGGTCCCGGTGGACCACGCCGACCGCGTGCGCCGCGGCGACCGCGCGGCAGATCTGGCGCGCGATCGGCACCGCGTCGGTGACCGACAGCTTGCCGGCGCGATCGAGCAGCGCCTGGAGGTCCTCGCCCTCGAGCAGCTCGGTGACCAGGCACGGCCGGTTGTCCTGTGTGCGCAGCACGTCGACGACCTGGACGACGTGCTCGGAGTGGATCCGGCCGGCGGCGCGGGCTTCGCGCTCGAACCGCGCCAGCAGATCCGGATCGCGCGACAGGTCCTCGTGGATGACCTTCACGGCGAACCGCGCATCGATCCGCAGGTGCTCGGCCTCGTAGAGCCGCGCCATGCCGCCCTCGCCGAGCACGCGGAGCACGCGATAGGTCCGGCCGAGGACCTCACCGATCAGCGGATCGGTCGCGGGCGCGAGCTGGTCGGCCCGGGGCGTGGCGTCGCGCGGGCACACCGCGAAGTCGGCCGGATACACGTTGTGGCAGGTCGGACAGGTCCACGAGCTCGCGCCCGGCGCGGCGGCAAGCTCGCTATCTCCCTGGGATCCCATGTCGACCGGGGGAGGATAATCTGGGATCTGCCGGCGAGCGAGCGCTGGGGCGGCGTCAGTTCGTCTCGGCTCGGTCAGTTCTCGATCGCCTCGAGCAATTCACCGATGGTCTCCTCGACCTTGATCGCGAGCTTCTTGGGCAGCGGCGCACCGTCCTCGGCGATCAGCGCTGAGAGCCGGCGCGCCGCCTGCGCGATCGAGCCGCGCAGCTTGTCGCGCCGATCGCGGTCGGTCTGGGGAAAGGCCAGCTTGCCGAACTGGCGGTTCAGCACCGGCGTCTCGGCGCCTTCCTCGAACGCGGCGCGATGGATCGTGCGCAGGGTCTCGGCGTCGGCCGCGCCGGTCTCGGTCGCGCGCTGCACGAACTCGACGACCGGCAGGCTCGGGATCGGGGCCTCGTCTCGATCGGTCCGGGCGCGCTCGATCACGCGCGGCGCGGAGGTCTCGAGGAAGCGGTAGCTGCCGAGCAGCTTGGCCACCGTCGAGCTGCGGAGGTGGAGCTCCTTGCGACAGTACGCGTCGAAGTCGGGAAACCCCCAGCGCTCCCACAGCCGCCGCTCGTTGGCGCGGCACAGCGCCTCGGCGAGCTCGAGCCACGTGCGCTTGAACGCGCGCGCCTTCTGCAACGTGTCGGCGCGCTCGGGGTCGTTCGCGACCTCGTGCATCCGATCTTCCATCTGGCGGTCGGTCTTGGTGATGATCTTGGCGCCCATCGACGCGGCCACGCTACGAGAAGGGTCTGATCGACGACGGCGCCGGCGACGTTGTCACCCAGATCTCGGCCAGTTAGCGCCGCCGGTGCCCGTCAGCTCGAGGGGCGGCGCAGACCCCGCGGCGGTGTAACGCGTTATAATGGCTGCCTCATGAGCGTTGACGGTCCACCAGCGTCGGGGTCGATCCCCGAGCCGCAGTCTCCTTCGCTGGTCGGCCAGATCATCGACGGCCGCTACCGGATCGTCCGCAAGCTGGGCGAGGGCGGGATGGGCGAGGTCTACGCCGCCGAGCACATCCACATCGAGAAGCGGTTCGCGATCAAGCTCCTGCGCCCCGAGATCGTGTCCAACGCCGAGGCCGTGACCCGGTTTCGTCAGGAGGCGCGGTCGTCGTCGTCGATCGGCCACCGCAACATCATCGCGATCGAGGACTTCGGCCAGCTCGCCGACGGCCGGATCTTCATGTGCATGGAGCTGCTCGACGGAGCGGCGCTCAACGACATGATCACCCAGCCGATCGCCATCGACCGGCTGCTCAACATCCTGATCCAGACCGGCCACGGCCTGGCCGCGGCGCACGCCAAGGGGATCATCCATCGCGACATGAAGCCGGAGAACGTCTTCGTCACGATCGGCCCCAACGGCGAGGACGTCCCCAAGCTGCTCGACTTCGGCATCGCCAAGGTCTCGGGCAACGACGGCCAGAACCACCTGACCCGGACCGGCACGATCTTCGGGACGCCGTTCTACATGGCGCCGGAGCAGGCGCTCGGCAATCCGGTCGACGCGCGCACCGACATCTACGCGGTCGGCGTGATCATGTACGAGTGCTTCGGCGGCTCGCTGCCGTTCCAGGGCGACTCGTTCATGGGGATCCTGACCCAGCACATCACGATGGACCCCGAGCCGGTGGCGCAGCGCGCGGCCCGCGCCGGGCGCCAGCTGCCGCCCGGGCTCGCCGACGTGATCACGCGCTGCATGCAGAAGAACCCGGCGCAGCGGTTCCAGACCATGGACGATCTGGTCAACGCGCTGATCCAGATCTATCGCGGCGTGGTCGGCCCGGGCATGTCGACGTACATGGAGGCGTTCCCGGTGATGCCGAGCGCGGCGCACCAGGTCCAGCAGACGCCGCCGCCGATGACCGGGGCAGTGCCGATCGGCCGCCCGTACCCGCCGACGATTGCCGCCAGCGGGCCGTCCGGATCGGCGCAGGCCCTGTCCGCATCGGGCTCCGGCGTCTATCCGGGCACGACGGTCGGTGCGCCGCCCAGGAGCAAGCTCGGCGTGGTGGTCGCGCTCGTCGCCGTGCTCGCCGTCGCCGGTGGGATCGCGGCGTTCGTGGTGGTCAGCGGCAAGAACGGACCAGGCCCGGGCTCGGGGGCGGGCTCGCAGCTCGGCAGCAACGAGCACGGGTCGGCCGCCGGGTCGCAGGTCACGGTGGCACAGGACGCCGCCGTGATCGTCGCCGCGTCCGACGCCGCGGCCGGATCCGGATCAGACGTCGCGATCGGTCCGGGCTCCGGCTCGAACCAGACCGATCCTGCCGGCGGCTCCGATCGCCCGGGCTCCAGCGGCGAGCCCCACGACGGCTCGGCGGGAAGCAACGCTCCGCCGCCGGTCGAGGTCGTACCGGTGCTGTTGTTTGCGCGAAATCTCATGTCGTTCGAGGTCTACGAGAACGGGATCAAGCTGTTCGATGGTCCCGACAACCTGCCCGTGCCCAGGGGCGAGAAGCGCACCGTGGTGATCAAGGCACCCGGCTTCCGGGACAAGACGCTGACCATCGACACCGCGAAGAAGAAGGTCCAGTTCGCGCTCTCGCGCATCCCGGTGGTGGTGAACACCGGGTCGGGCTCCGGGCACGTAGTCGTGCCCCCGCCGCCGCCCGGCCCCGACTGCTCGTACAAGATCCTCGAGCCCAGGAACAAGGCCTGTGTCGCCCAGTACTGCGAGAAGCACCCCGAGGAGGACAAGTGTCACATGGAGTGACCCGTCGAGGTGCCGTGCATCACCGCATGTGGCAGCCCGCCGGCGCCACAATGCCCGAGAGGAACCGCCAATGCGCCAGCCAGCCCGCGTACCCCGCGTCTCCGCCCACCGCCTAGCCCGGGGGTTGCGATATCTCGTGATCCTGTGCGCGCTGTGCTTCGCGGCGCGTGCCCATGCCGATGATCGAAGCGACGCGCGCGCCCATTACCAGGCCGGTGTGAAGTTCTACGCGGGCGGTGACTACCGCGGCGCGATCCGCGAGTTCTCGGCGGCGCAGCAGATGGTCCCCGCCGACCTCAACAACTACAACCTCGCGCTCTGCTACGACAAGCTGGGCGACGCCGAGCCGGCGATCCAGTACTACCGGGCGTTCCTCGACAAGCAGCCCGGCACCGACAAGCGCGCCGAGATCGAGGCCAGCATCAACCGGCTCGAGGCGGCGGTGCGCTCGGCGGCGAGCAAGAAGGCCGACGAAGCCCGCCGCGCCGACGAAGCCAGGCGAGCGGCAGGGCCGGTGCTCGGACCGACGCCGCCGGCCGCGCCCCCGCCGCCGGCAGGTCCGGTCGCGGGCCCCACGCTTCCACCCGCTCCGGCCGCGGGCCCCGTCGCGGGGCCGACCCCGCCGCCTGCACCGGCGGCCGCGCCCGCGCCTGCACCGGCGCCTGCGCCTGCACCCGCACCGAGCATCGCCCCTGCGCCGGAGCGGCGGCACGTCGGGCCCGCCACGGCAGCACCGCCGCCGCCCCCACCGGCGCCGGCCGGCGCGATCGGCGGGACGGCCGGATCGATCGGCACGCCGAGCACCGCGACGCCGGTCGGAAGCGGCGACGCGCAGCTCGATCGGGTCGACGCGATCAACATCGACGACGTCCGCGATCAGCGCGCCGGCCGGGGCGCTGCGGCGGGCCGGACCGAGCATCGCGGCCCCGCGGTCGCCGCCGCTACCGGCGACACCGGCCCGCAGGAGCCGCCACCCCCGGCGGCCCCGAACGTCCAGCCGGCCGGCTCCGATCAGCCCAAGAAGGAGGACCCGGTCTACAAGAAGTGGTGGTTCTGGGCGGTCGTCGCGGTCAGCGGCTACGTCGTGTACCAGCTCGTGAACTCGGACTCGCAGACCAGGACCGCGCGCACGCTGCCGATGGGCAAGGCGGTCACCGAGCCCGGTGGGCTCACGCTGCTGCACTGGTGATTCAGAACCGGGCGCCGAGCACGACCCCGGCGGCGTCGCGGCGGACCATCGGCACGATCGCCAGGCCGCTGAACCGCTGATTGTAGCGCCGCGCCGCGCTCGGGGCGGTCGCGATGTCGTCGATCGTGCCGGCGACGTAGAGCCCGGCTCCGAGCAGCAGCGCGCCCGCGGCCGGCCCGGAGCTGCCGCACTCGTCCTCGCACCCGAGCACCAGGATCGCTCCGAACATCAGCGCGCCGACGCCTGCGAGGCGCAGGCCGAGGCCGCGGGTGCCGATCTCCCGCGCGTACCAGTGCCCGAGGGTCGGCGCGAACAGCGTGCCGAAGGCGCCGATCTCGGCGATCCGGCCCGCGGCGGGGTTGCCATCGTCGGCCTTCAGGCCGGCGATCAGTATCGTCCACGACATGGCGGTGCCGCCGAGCGACAGCCACAGCGCGGTGCTCTCGCTCACGGTGTCGACGGCCGGCATCGCCGGCGCTGGATACGGCATCGGCGCGGGCCAGGGCGCCGGTGGGGTCAGACCGGGCTGCGCGGCGGCGGTGCCGGTCAGGGCCGAGACGAGCGCGGTGGCGAGGACGGCGGATCGCATGGCAGCCGGGAACTCCACGCGGCGGGCCAACGCCGCAGCATGGGATTCACGCCACTTGTGGTTGCGTGCGCCGCATCCGGCCCGCCGGGTCTGACATTCCTGCCAGACCGCTGCCGACGCGCCGCCGTGGACCGAAGGTCCGGGGGTTTGTGTAGAGTGTGCGGGATGCGCTGCGCAGTCGTGGCCGGCTGGATCGCCTGGGTCGGGTGCGTGGGGTGGGCCGGGTGTGTCGACCAGGGGCCCGGGCCGCAGCCGAAGAAGATCGAGCCGAGCTACATCGCCGAGCATGTCCTGGCGCGGCCGCCGGCCGGCCTGGCGCCGCGGCTCGACGTCTCGATCGGCGGCAGGGTGATCTACCTCGGCAACACCCTGGATCGCAGCTCGGTCGCGCCGGGGCAGACGTTGCGCGTCACCCACTACTGGCGCGTGGTCGCGCCGGTCGGCCCGGCCTGGCGGGTGTTCGCGCTGGTCCGCGGCGCGCCCGGAACGGCCGACTTCATGAACCTGGCGCCAAGCGACATGCAGATCGGCCACGGGCCGGCGCGGTGGAAGGCGGGCGAGGTGATCGAGGACGTCCAGGACATCACGCTGCGGCCGGACTGGCGCTCGGCGACCGCGACGCTCACGGTCGGGCTGATCGCGGTCGGCGACCACGGCGTCGGCGATCGCATGGCGACCTCGGCGCCACACACCCAGGACCGCGCGGTGATCGCGCGGGTGATCGACGTCGATCTGTCGCGGGCGCCGCCGCCGCCGGGCACCGTGTACGTGCCGCGCGCGCCCGGGCCGATCCTGATCGACGGCGTGGCGGAGCCGGCGTGGAACGGCGCGGCGACCTCGCCCGAGCTGGTCACGGCCGAGGGCAGCGTCGATCCGGTCGGCAAGGCGATCGCGCGGCTGACCTGGGACGACCAGTTCCTCTACGCGTTCGTCAGCGTCACCGACAGCGACGTGTGGAGCGACTACAAGAACCACGACGATCCGCTGTGGAAGCAGGACTGCGTCGAGCTGTTCATCGACGCCGATGGCAACCGGCGCGGCTACGTCGAGCTCCAGGTCAACCCGAACAACGCCACGTTCGACTCGTGGTTCGCGACCACGCGCGCCCAGCCCGGCGATCCGAGCTGGGACTCGGGGATGCAGACCGCGGTCAAGCTGCACGGCACGGCCGCGCCCGGCGACACCGACCAGGGCTGGGACGCCGAGCTCGCGATCCCGTGGCAGGCGGTGCGCGGCCGCGACGACGCGATGGCGGTGCGGCTGCCGCCGCAGGTCGGCGACCGCTGGCGGATGAACGTCGTGCGGGTCGACGTCAAGACCGGCGACAAGAACCCGTCGGCGTCGTCGTGGAACCGGATCACCTCGGCCGACTTCCACGCGCTCGACCGCATGCTGACCGTGGTGTTCGCCGACACCGCCGGATCGATCGTGCCCGCGCCGGCGCCCGTGCCCGCGCCGGCGCCCGTGCCAGCGCCGGCGCCCGTGCCAGCGCCGGCGCCCGTGCCAGCGCCCGTGCCAGCGCCGGCGTCGGGCAGCGCCAGCGGCAGCGCGCCGCGCTGACCTCGCTGCGACACCGCGCCTCCGCTGCGGCCACCGAGCGCGTTCGAGGCCGCGTGCTACGATCTGCAGTGATGCGTTGGCTCGGGGTCGCGCTGATCGGGTGCGCGGCGCACGCGGGGCACGGCACCGGCGAGGCGCCGAGCTCGCCGCTGGCACTGGCGGCCGCGCCGGTCGCGCCGGTCATCCGCTGGCCGGTCCGGTTCGCGCCGGCCGGCGAGCCGGCGGACCGCTACAACGAGCCGCAGGCCGAGGTGCCGCGCACCGCGCTCGGCGATGCGGTGACCGCCGCGGTCCGCGACGCGGCCGTGCGCGCCGGCCTGCCGGCCCCGCGCCCCGACGCGCGACTGTTCCGGGCCTGCGCCGATCTCGCCGAGCTCGTTCCGGACCACATCGCCGGCGGCCGGCTCGACGATGCGGTCGTCGAGTTCGCGCTGCAGCGCAACGGCATCATCGAGCCGGCGGTGCACCTGCTGTTCGGCTGGGGCGACCTCGGCGCGCCCGGGCGGTTCGTCGACCAGCTGCAGCCCCGGCTCGCGCAGCTGCTTCACGACGGCGCGCCGTCGCGGCTCGGCGTCGGCGTCGCGCAGCGCCTGCCCGACGGCACCGGCGCGATCGTGTTCGCCGTGCAGGGCTCGGCGGTCTCGACCCGGCCGATCCCGCGCGCCGTGCCGCCGGACGGCGACATCGCGATCGACGCCGTGATCGATCCGCGGTTCCACGATCCGGAGGTGTTCGTGACCGACGAGCACGGCGACACGCGTCAGGTCGCGACCCGGCCGGGACGCCCCGATGGCTTCGTCACCGAGATCGCGTGCCGCGCGCGCCACGGCCGGCGTCAGATCGAGATCACCGCGAGCGATGCCTCCGGCGCGACCGTGCTCGCCAACTTCCCGGTGTGGTGTGCGGCCGATCCGCCCCGGGCGCTGACGATCGATCGCATGCTCGACGACGCGCCGCCCGAGGACGCCGCGGACGCCGAGCGCCGGCTCCTGGCCGACATCAACCGCGATCGCGCGGCGGCCGGGCTCCCGGATCTGATCCGGGACGACGCGATCGCGGCGGTCGCGCGCGGCCACGCCGAGGACATGCGGCGGACCGGCGCCGTGGCGCACGTCTCGGCCACCACCGGCTCGGCCGTCGATCGGCTGCGCGCCGCCGGGATCCGGAGCCGTATCGTGCTCGAGAACGTCGCGCGGGCCTACGGCGTCCGCGACGCGCACCAGGCGCTGATGAGCAGCCCGGGCCACCGCGCCAACCTGATGTCGGCCATGGCGACCCACGTCGGTGTCGGCGTCGCGCTCGGCGACGAGATCGGCGGCCGGCGCGAGCTGTTCATCACCGAGCTGTTCGCGGCCGCGGTCGCCACGGCCCGCCGGTGAGCGTGGCGACGGGCGCCATGTTACGCTCACCGTCGATGCGCTGCCTCGTGGTCGCGTCGACGGTCGCCGCCGCCCTCGTCGCCGGCCTCGCCGCGTGCGCGAGCCGAGGGCCGCAGCGCGTCGGTGAATCGCCGAGCTGGCGCCACGGCCCGGCGCGGGTCAGCGCGGCCGGCCCGGTCACGTTCGCGCCGACCAGCGAGCCGGCGGCGCGCTACAACGAGGCCCACCCCCCGCCGCCGCACACTGCGCTGGGCGACGCGATGACCGCGGCGGTGCGCGACGCCGCCGCCCGCGCGGGGTTGCCGGCCCCGGTGGCCGATGCCCGGCTGTTTCGCGCCTGCGCCGAGCTCGCGGCGGTTGTCCCCGAGGAGGGCGTGATCGGCTACAGCGCGGTCGAGTTCGCGCTGCAGCGCAACGGCATCATCGAGCCGTCACCGCACCTGCTTGTCGTGTGGGGCGACATCAGCTCGCCCGAGCTGATCGTCCAGGAGCTGGAGCCGCGGCTCGCCGAGATCCTCGGCGACGGCGCCACCGCCCGGCTCGGCATCGGCGCCGCGCGGCGCAAGCCCGACGGCACCGGGGCGATCGTGTTCGCGCTGCAGGGCTCGGCGGTGTCGACCACGCCGATCCCGCGGGCGGTCCCGGCCGGCAGCAGCGTCGCGCTCGACGCCGTGATCGACGCCCGCTACCGCGACCCGGAGGTGTTCGTGACCTACCAGGGCGGCGATACCCAGCGGCTCGAGCTCCGGCCGGGGCGGCCGGGCGGCTTCGTCGCGCAGGTCGCGTGCGGCGCCCACCGCGGCCGGCTGCAGATCGAGATCGCCGCGAGCGACGCTGCCGGATCCACCGTGCTCGCCAACTTCCCGGTGTGGTGCGCGGTCGAGCCGCCGGTGTCGGTCACCGTGAACCCGGTGCGCAACGACGCCGAGCCCGCCGGCCCCGAGGAGGCCGAGCGCCGCCTGCTCGCCAGCGTCAACCGCGATCGCGCCGCGGCCGGGCTGCCGGAGCTGGCCCGGGACGACACGCTCGCGGCGGTCGCGCGCGGCTACTCCGAGGAGATGCGCCGGACCCACGTCGTCGCGCACATCTCGCCGACCACCGGCTCGGCCGCCGATCGCGTGCGCGCCGCCGGCATCAAGACCGCGGTCGTGCTCGAGAACGTCGCCCTGGCCTATGGCGTCGACGAGGCGCACGACGGGCTGATGAACAGCCCGGGGCACCGCGCCAACGTGCTGTCGCCGATCGCGACCCACATCGGCATCGGCGTCGCGTTCGGCGACGAGGTCTCGGGCCGGCGCGAGATGTTCGTCACCCAGGTGTTCACGCGGGTGCCGCCGAAGATCGACCCGGCGCGCGCCGTGGCGACGGTGCGCGGCAAGCTCGCAGCGGCGCGCCCGGCGATGACGGCCGCGGCCCGGCTCGACGGTCCGGCCCAGCAGCTCGCCGACGACCTCGCCGCGGGCAAGCCGGCCATCGCCGCCCAGCAGGTGGTCACCCGCCGGCTCAACACCATGGCCCGGGTCTACGACCGCGTCGGCACCGTGGTGAACACGGTCGCCGACCTCGACACGCTCGACGGCGCCGGCCTGTTCGGCAGCGCCACCGGCAACGAGTTCGGCCTCGGGATCGCCCAGGGGCCGCACCCGCACATCGGCCCCAACGCGATCTGGATCGTCGTCCTGCTCGCGACCCGGCGCTAGGAGCCTGAAGGGCATAGAACGCGTGCAGTGGCGCCTGCGCGTGCTCCGCGCGGCTGCCGGGCGCTCGGGGTCCCCCTTCGGACCCGCTCGCCTCCGTGCTCCCCCGGGCTGGGCTCAGCGTGTCAGCATCGGAT
>DASWRS010000467.1:0-29546 GCA_036403075.1 Kofleriaceae bacterium | reverse complement strand
GTCGGCCTCCCCGAAGGTCATCGCGCCGAGGCACAGGCTCGAGACCTTCACGCCGGACGATCCAAGGTTTCTATATTTCATCTGTGTTACCTCGGCGCGGAAGGTAACACCGCCGGTCCAGGGCCGGCGCGGCTGGGGCCTGGTCTCCTCACCCGGCGCGCGCAACCCCACGACGAACGCCGCATGCACAGAGGCATGCGCCGTGCACAGCGCAGACGCGTGCCGCTCACCCGCCTCGCCGAGCTCGACGATCCGGACGATCCCGACGAAGCGACCCTGGCCGACACGATCGAGCCGGACGACGAGCCCACCACGATCCGCCCGACGCCCATCCCGTCGCACCTGGTGCTATGGGAGGCAGCGACCCAGCCGGACGACCGCCGCACCCCCGGCACCCGCTCGCGTGGCCGCGTCGGCAAGTACCGGCTGCACACCCGGATCGCCCGCGGATCGTTCGGCGTCGTGTACACGGCGCACGATCCAGACCTCGAGCGCAGCGTGGCGATCAAGGTGCTGCATCCGACGCACCTCACGAACCACGATATCGTCCAGCGCTTCCTCCAGGAGGCACGGGCCACCGCCCGGATCGGCCACCCCGGCATCGTCACGATCCACGACTGCGGCAAGGTCGAGACCCGGCGCGGATCGACGGCGTTCATCGCGATGGAGCTGCTGTCGGGCGAGAGCCTGACCAGCCGGCTCGCCCGCTCGGGTCGCCTCGACCCCGCCCAGGCGTGCGAGATCATCCGCCAGGTCGCCTCGGCGCTCGAGGCCGCGCACCGCGTCCACGTCCTGCACCGCGACCTCAAGCCCGACAACATCTACCTGGTCCCAGATCCGGCGATGCCGCGCGGCGAGCGGGTCAAGGTCCTCGACTTCGGCCTCGCCAAGCTCGGCGCCGGCGGTCAGACCCAGCTCGAGACCGTGTTCGGGACGCCGCGCTACATGTCGCCCGAGCAGAGCCGCTCGGCGACCCAGATCGATCACCGCAGCGACATCTACTCGCTCGGCTGCGTCCTGTTCGAGCTGGTGACCGGCCGCCCGCCGTTCGACGGCGACGTCCGCCAGCTGATCGAGCGCCACCAGCGCGCCGCGCCGCCGCGTGCCGCATCGCTCGCGCCGGCGGTGTCGACCGTGCTCGACGACCTGATCGACGACATGCTCGCCAAGGATCCGATGCAGCGGCCGCAGACCATGGGCGCGGTGCAGCGCGCGCTCCGGGTCGCGGCCGAGGCGCCCGCGGCTGCGTCGCAGGTCGAGGCAGCGGCTGCCATGGTCCGGCCACTGCCTGCGCTGCCGCCACCCGCCCCGGTGGTCCGGCCACCGTCGTCCCCGCCGCTGCCATGGTTCGAGCGCCCCGCCGACCACGCCGCGCCCGCACCGGCGGTCCTGCGACCCGAGGACGGCGGCGCCCTGTCCGGCGAGCTGCTGGTTCCGCCGTCGGGAGCGATCGCGGCCCCGCCGCCGCTCGCGGCCGAGCCCCGCCGCACCCCGACCACGCCCCTCGGCCTCTGCATGCTGGTGATCGCCGTCCTGGCGGCGATCGCGGTCGCCGTGATCGCCTGAGCTCCCAAGTTCCCGCAATTCCGCCCATCACTGGCGATTCGCTGACCAAAGCATGACTGTGCACCGGTGCGCGCCTTAGTAGGGTCGGGTTACCGATGGCAATGACCTCTGTCGAAGCCGCGCAGGCAAGGGGCTGGCGCCGCACGTACCTGAACCTGGGAACCCTGCCGTACTGGGGCATCCACGTCGCGGCGATCGTCGGCGTCGCGATCACCGGATGGTCGTGGCGCGGCGCGGCCCTGGTGCTCGCGCTCCACGTGCCGCGCATGTTCTTCGTGACCGCGGCCTACCACCGCTACTTCTCGCACCGCAGCTTCAAGACGTCGCGGTGGTTCCAGCTCGTGCTCGGCATCGGCGCGACGCTGACCGGGCAGAAGGGCCCGCTGTGGTGGGCCTCGCACCACCGGATCCACCACAAGATGTCCGACACTCCCGGTGACCTCCACTCGGTCAAGCAATCGGGCTTCATGTGGGCGCACCAGGGCTGGATCCTGAGCCGCGACCTCCAGGACACCCACCAGGCGCGGATCAAGGACTTCGCGCGCTATCCCGAGATGGCGTGGCTCGATCGCTGGTGGGTCGTGCCGATGATCGCGTTCGGCGTCGCGACCGCCGTGCTCGGCGGCGCCACCGGCTTCGTGTGGGGGTTCTGCGTCGGCCAGGTCGTGTGCTGGCACGCGACCTACACGATCAACTCGCTCGCGCACGTCTGGGGCGGCCGGCGCTACGACACCGAGGACGACTCGCGCAACAACTTCGTGCTCGCAATCCTCACGATGGGCGAGGGCTGGCACAACAACCACCACCACTACCAGGTGTCCGCGCGTCAGGGCTTCTTCTGGTGGGAGCTCGACGCGACCTACTACGTGCTGCGCGCGCTCGCGGCGATCGGCGTGGTCTGGGACGTCCACGGCGTGCCGGACCACATCCGTGCCCAGGCGAGCGCCGGCGCGGCCGCGCCGCCCGTGGCCGCACCGCTCGCGGTCCCGCGCGCCGTGCTTCCCGGCGCGACGGAGACCGCCGACATGGCATAGTCCCGAGGTGCGGTTCCCACGAGCGATCCTGCAGCTGCGCCGCGCGCAGGTCGTGCTGATGCTCACCGTGCTGCTGCCGACGATCATGATGATCGTCGTCGGCATCGTCCTGCTGGTGACCAGCTCGGGCAGCGTGCCCGCGGTGGTCTCGGGCGTCCTGGTCCTGACGTGCTGCACCGCCGGCATCACCGGCTACATCCTGGGCAGCGTGTTCCTGTCCAAGGGCGCGGCGCTGGTCCGGATCCAGAACGACTTCGTGTCGAGCGTGTCGCACGAGCTGCGCACGCCGCTGACCTCGATCCACCTGCTGATCGAGTCGCTGCGCGACGGCCGGCTCGAGGCCATCGATCGCACCCAGGTCCTGTCGCTGCTGGGCCGCGAGACCGAGCGGCTCGAGCTCCTGGTCGGCCGCGTGCTCGAGCTGTCGCGCCTGCAGTCGAGCTACGCCTACGCCCGCGACCCGGTCGAGATCGCCGCGGTGGTCGACGAGGCGATCGCGGCGTTCGACGCGATCACCCTGAGCCGGCCGACGCCGATCACCCGCCGGATCGACCCCGGCCTGATCGTCAGCGGCGACCGGCCGACCCTGGTGCGCGCCGTCGTCAACCTCCTGACCAACGCCTGGAAGTACACCGGCGACGACAAGCAGATCGAGATCGCCGCGGCCGAGAACGGGCGCTGGATCGAGATCACCGTGAGCGACAACGGCGTCGGCATCGAACGCGCCGAGCAGCACACGATCTTCGAGCAGTTCCTGCGCGGCCGCGCCGCCGACACCAGCGGCGCGAGCGGCCTGGGCCTCGGGCTGTCGTTCGTCACCGCGATCGTGCGCGGCCACCGCGGCAAGCTCGACTTCACCTCGCAGCCCGGCCAGACCGTGTTCCGGATCCGGCTCCGGCGGCAGCGCGATCGGGTCGCGGTGGCGCCCGGCGGCGCGGAGCAAAGCGTGGGGCAAGGGCTGGCGTCGTGATCGGCCGGATCCTCGTCGTCGAGGATGACGATGCGATCGCCACCGGCCTGGCGCTCAACCTCAAGCTCGCCGGCCACACCACGGCGATCGCGCGCGACGGCCACGAGGCGCTCGGGCTGATCGAGGCCGAGGACTTCGCGCTGATCCTGCTCGACATCAACCTGCCGCGCAAGACCGGCCTCGAGGTCCTCACCGCGCTGCGCACCGCCGATAACCTGGTCCCGGTGATCGTGCTGTCGGCGCGCGAGCGCGAGTTCGACAAGGTCGCCGCGCTGCGCCTGGGCGCCGATGACTACGTGACCAAGCCGTTCGCCCTCGCCGAGCTGCTCGCGCGGATCGACGCCGTGCTGCGCCGGACCCACCACGTCGCGGCCGTCCCGATCGCGGCGCCTCCTGACGCCGAGCTCGGGTTCGACGACGTCGCGATCGAGCTCGGCCAGCGCGTGGTGACCCGCGGCGGTGCCGAGATCAAGCTCACCCACCTCGAGTTCGAGCTCCTGGTGTTCTTCGTCCGCCACCCGAGCCAGGTGTTCTCGCGCGGCCAGCTGTTCCAGCTGGTGTGGGGCCAGTCGGCGGGCTCGGTGCGCACGGTCGACAACTTCGTCGGCCAGCTGCGCAAGCGGTTCGAGGCCAACCCCGAGCAACCGCGCCACTTCGTGACCGTGCGCGGCTCGGGCTACCGCTTCGATCGCTGAGCGACCACGCCGTCGACCACGGCGCCGGCAACCGCGATACGCTCGCGGCATGGCCGAGACCGTGTTTGCCAAGATCTTGCGCGGCGAGATCCCCTGCCATCGCATCTACGAGGACGCCGCGGTGCTCGCGTTCCTCGATGTCAACCCGCTGTCGCGCGGCCACACCCTGGTGATCCCCAAGGAGCCGGCCGAGACCCTCGACCGGCTGTCCGACGACGCCGCCGCGGCGATCGGCCGCGTGCTGCCGCGGATCGCGCGCGCCGTGCTCGCCGCGACCGGGGCCCGCGCGTTCAACCTGCTCCAGAACAACGGCGCCGAGGCCCACCAGGCCGTGCTCCACGTCCACTTCCACATCATCCCCAGGCTCGACGACGGCAGCGGCCTGGGCATCGGCTGGAAGGCGACCAAGCTCGCCGACGGCGCCGAGCTCGCCGCCGCGATCGCGGCCCGGCTATGACCGCCGCGCCACGCGCCTTGCGGGCCTTGACGCTGACCCTGGCGCTCGCGCTCGCCCCGGGCTGCCTGATGACCCGCTACCTCGCGCAGGCCACGTACGGCCAGCTCGACCTGCTCGGCAAGGCGCGGCCGATCGAGCAGGTCGTGCGCGACCGCGACACCCCGCTCCGGGTCGCGGCGCTGCTGTCCGAGATCCCGGCGATCAAGCGGTACGGCCGGAGCTACGGCCTGACGATCGGCCGCAACTACTCGACCTACTCGGCGCTCGGCCGGCCGGCCGCGGTGTGGTTCGTCGGCGCCGCCGAGCCGCTGGCGTTCAAGCCGCTGCGCTGGTGCTTTCCGATCGCCGGCTGCTTCGCCGGCCTGGGCTGGTTCGACGAGGACGACGGCGTGGCCCACGAGCAGGCGCTCGAGGCCGCCGGCTATGACGCGCTCGTCCGGCCGGCGTCGGCGTACTCGACCGGCGGCTGGTTCCCCGATCCGGTGCTGTCGACCATGCTCGGCGGCGGCGACGACGCGCTGCCGTCGCTGGCCAACGTCATCCTCCACGAATCGGTCCACGCGACCGTGCTGATCCCCGACGAGCCGTTCTTCAACGAGAGCTTCGCGTCGTACATCGCCGACGCGATGACCGACCACTGGATCGACGTGCGGTTCGGGCCGGGTTCGCCCGAGGACCTGGCGTGGACGCTCGGCCAGGCGACCCGGCTGCCGCGCACCGCCCGCCTGCTCGACGCCTACGAGCAGCTCAAGCGGGTCTACGACGGCGCCGAGCCGCGCGCCCGGAAGCTGGCCGAGAAGGCGCGGATCATCGACGAGCTGGTCGCCGACCTCCACCTGCGCCGCCGGCCCAACAATGCGTCGTTGACCGAGACCCGGGTCTACAACGGCGGGCTCACCGCCATCGCCGACGCGCACCGCGCGTGCGGCGATGTGCGCAGCCTGGTGCTGGCTGGCAAGACCCTGCGCCGCGCGGACTTCGCCCGGACGCTCCAGGACGACCTGACCCCGATCGGCAAGCTCCTGGCGGCGCGCTGCACCCAGCCGCGTCCGTCCCGATCCCCGAGCCCGCCGGCCGGATGACACGGCCGTGCGCGGAGCGCGCCGGCGAAAAAATCCCGAGAATGAAACTGGCGCGACGCCCCGCGCTTGCCGCACCATTGCATGCCTGATGCGCGCGCTCGTCGGTCTCGTGTTCCTGGCCGTGGCCCTGCCGGTCGCTCCGCTCGCCGTGTCACCGGTGTTCGCCGGCACGCGCCACCCGGCGCCGCGGACCGCCAAGGCGAACAAGTCGACCAAGCACCACGTCGCCAGGCCCAAGCAGCGCGCGGCGCGGCTGCACGCGATCCGCGAGCACGACCGCGAGCGCGTCGAGCCCCGCGGGCCCGCGCTCGGCCAGAGCGTCGGCGCGCCGTGGGCCGGCCGGCTGCAGCACGCGACCCAGCTGCCACCCGGCGACGGCTACTACATCCGCCGGCCGTACCGCGCGTTCGGCACCGAGACCACGATCGAGCTCACCCGGCGCGCGATCGCCGAGACCCTCGACGGGTATCCCGACGAGCACGTCCTGGCGATCGGCGACATCTCCGCCGAGACCGGCGGCACGATCACCGAGCACCGCTCGCACCAGTCCGGCCGCGACATCGACGTCGGCCTGTTCTATCTCGACAAGCCCGCCGGCTACCCGGCCAGCTTCGTCCACGCCGACGCCGACAACCTCGACTGCGCCGCCACGTTCAAGCTGCTCGAGAGCTTCCTGGCCACCGCCGAGGACGATGGCGGCGTCCAGATGATCTTCCTCGACTTCGACGTCCAGGGCATCCTCTACGACTGGGCGCGCGACCAGGGCGTCAGCGAGCGCCGGCTCGACCGGATCTTCCAGTACCCGCACGGCCGCGACTCGGGGCTGGGCCTGGTCCGCCACGAGCCCAACCACGATAACCACATGCACGTCCGCTTCCAGTGCCCGGCCGAAGACTCGGCCTGCCACTGATCGCCGCGGCAGCTACCTGCGCAGCTTGCGGATCCAGTCGCCCGCCTTGGCGACCACGCCGTCGCCGTAGAGCTGCTTGATCATGCCGCGCAGCCGGCCCGGCATCTCCTTGGGCTGGCGGAACGACATCATGTTGAGCGGCAGCGACAGCACCTGCTCGGCGGTCGACTTGATCCGGGTGAACTCGCGGATGCCCTCGTCGCCGTGGATCCGGCCGAACCCGGAGTCGCCGACGCCGCCGAACGGCAAGGACGGGATGCCGGCAAAGCTCATCACCGAGTTGATCGAGGTCATGCCGGCGCGCAGCCGCGCCGCGAGCTGCCGCGCACCCTTGCCGGCGAACACCGACGAGCCCAGGCCGTACTTCGAGTCGTTGGCGAGCTTGACCGCCTCGTCGAGCGAGCCGACCCGCTTGATCGGGATCACCGGGCCGAAGGTCTCGTCGCTCATCACCTTCATGCGGTGGTCGACGTCGGTCAGCACGGTCGGCTGGATGTAGCTGCCGCTGATCGCGTCCGGGCCGCCGGTCAGGACCTTGGCGCCCTTGGCGATCGCGTCCTGCAGGTGGTCCCGGACGATCCCGACCTGCGCCGTGCTGGTCATCGCGCCGAGGTGGCCGTCGTCGCCGCCGACCTTGAGCGCGCGGACCTGCTTGACGACCTCGTCGACGAACTTGTCGTGCACCGCGTCGGCGACGTAGACCCGCTCGACCGAGATGCAGGCCTGGCCGGCGTTGGTCAGCGCGCCGTAGACGCAGGCCTCGGCGGCCTTCTCGAGGTCGGCGTCCTCGGCGACGATCATCGGATCCTTGCCGCCGAGCTCGAGCAGCACCGGGGTCAGGCGCTCGGCGGCGGCGATCATCACGCGCCGGCCGGTCGCCGCCGATCCGGTGAACGCGATCTTGTCGATCGCCGCCCGGGCCAGCGCGGCGCCGGTCGCCCCCGCGCCGGTCACGACCTGGAGCAGATCGGGCAGCGCCAGGCTGTGCTGCGCGATCTCGGCGATCTTGACCGCGATCAGCGGGGTCAGCTCGCTCGGCTTCCACACCACGGCGTTGCCGGCGGCCAGCGCGTAGGCGATCGAGCCCATCGGCGTGAACAAGGGATAGTTCCACGGCCCGATCACGCCGACCACGCCGAGCGGGTGGTAGCTGATCGTCGCGCGGAAGTTGGCCAGGATCCCGGACGACACCCGGCGCGGCGCCATCGCCTCCTCGGCGCAGGCGGGCGCGTGCTGGAGGTGGCTGAGCGCCATCATGATCTCGGTCAGCGCCTCGATCTCGGGCTTGCCATTCTCGCGGCGCAGCAGGTCCGCGAGCTCGTCGGCGTGCGCCGCGATCGCCCGGCGGAACGCGGCCAGCTCCTCGCGCCGGGCCTCGAACGACAGCGCGCCCCAGCGCTCGGCGGCGATGCGCGACCGCGCGACCGCGGCGTCGACGTCGGCCTGGCTGTGGATCGGCACGGTGCCGATCACCTCCTGGGTCGCGGGGTTGTAGCTCGACAGACGCTCGGACGGGCTCGTTGCGGTCGCCATGCGCGCACCATGGCACCCGGGTCGGGGAGCCTCAAGGTAGATCGAGCTACGTTTCGAGCTGCGTCGGCTGCATCTCGGCCGCATCTCGGCCGCATCTCCGGCTACGTCTCGACGATCGCGATCACCATCGCGATCACGACCAGCGCGAGCACGATTGCGAGGATCACCCAGCGGGTGTTCGACCGGATCCGGAAGTCGACCTGATCGCTCATCAGCCGCGTCGAGCTGCCGTCGGTCGGCGCCATCAGCTGGATCGAGGTGTTCCAGCCGAGCTTGGGATCGGTGACCAGCGGCCGCGCGCCGACCTGGCTGATGTCGTCGGCGACCAGCGCCGGCAGGCCGCTCGGAGCGAGCACCACGCCCGGAGGGACCAGCGGCGCGGCCAGGCCCGGCGGCGCCGGCACCGGAGCGATCGTCGCCGGCGGCATCGTCACCGGTGGCATCGCCATCGCCGCCTGCGCCCCGGGCATCGCCATCGCCATCGGCGCCATCGCCATCGCCATCGGCGCCATCGCCATCGGCGCCCCCGGCGCGGCCTCGGGAGTGAGCGGCACCGTGCCGATCAGCGTCATCGCCAGGTTCGGGTTCGACGGACGCGTGTCGGGCGCCGGCACTGGCACCGGCCGCGGCACTGGCACTGGCCCCGACACCGGCACCGGCACCGGCACCGCGCCGCTGACCGTCGCGCGGTCGGGGCTCACCGGGCTCGCGAACGGCAGGCTCGGGCGCTCGCCGGTGCGGCGCACGCTCGGGCGCTTGGGGTGCTCGGAGCTCGCGGGCGGCCGCACGACCGGCTCCGGCGACGGCGCGGCGGCCACCGGTGGCGGCGCGGCGGCCACCGGCGGCGCAGCGGCCACCGGCGGCGCGGCGGCCACCGGCGGCGCGGCGACCAGCGGCGGCGGGATCGTCGCCGGGCGCACCGAGATGTTGAGCTGCGCGAGCGCGCGCTGAACATCCTCGCGGTGGCCCATCACCAGGGTCTCGTCGTTGTCGTCCTCGTAATCGTCGAGCTCCTGCGGCGTGACCAGCGTGTGATCGGTGCTCTGCACGGCAGCGTCGAGCCACGGCTCCTTCTTGGTGCCGAACAGCTGGAGCATGAACCGCCCCATCGCGGTGTTCGAGCCGGTCAGCTTGGCGCGCACCGTGAAAGCGTCGAGCGCCTCGATCAGCTCCTGCGCATTCTGGAACCGCGCGTTCGGATCGGCGGCGAGCGCGGTCAGGATGATCGCCTCGAGCTCGCGCGGGAACCCCGGCACCACCGTCGATGGCAGCACCAGGTCGCCCGCGACGATCCGCTTCATGGTCTCGAAGTCGTCGTTGCCCTTGAACGCGCGGCGCAAGGTCGACAGCTCGTACAGCACGATGCCGAGCGCGAAGATGTCGCTGCGCCGGTCGATCGGCTTGCCCTTGCACTGCTCGGGCGACATGTACCCGTACTTGCCCTTGATCGTGCCGCCGATCGTCTTGGTCGCGCGCTCCTCGGCCTTGGCGATCCCGAAGTCGAGGACTTTGACGCTGCCGTCGTAGCCGACCATGATGTTGGCCGGCGACACGTCGCGGTGGACGATCTGCAGCGGCTGCCCGTTCTTACCCCGGCGCTCGTGGGCGTGGTGCAGCCCCGCCGCGGCGCCGCTGATGATCATCACCGCGAGCTCGAGTGGAATCGTCCAGCCACGGCGGATCGTGGTCTCGAGGATCGCCCGCGTGTTCTCGCCGTGGACGTACTCCATGGCCATGAAGTACGCGCCGTCGGCATGATCCACCTCGTAGACCTGAGCCACGTTCTGGTGGTTGAGCGTGGCGGCGAGCTTGGCCTCGTCCAGGAACATCGTGACGAAGCGCTGATCGGTCGCGCGCTCGCGCAGGATCGTCTTCAGCACCACGTGGCGCTCGAACGAGCCCAGCCCGGTCTGGCGCGCGAGATAGATCTGCGCCATGCCGCCGGTCGCGAGGTGACCGATCACCTCGTAGCGGCCGATCCGCACGGGATCGGCGGTCGTGGGCTCCGGCGGCGCCACCCGCGAAGGATCGGCTGCCTGGCATAGCGTGTCAAGCTGGCCGCCCGACGCCGCGCGTATACTCGGCCGCCCCGATGAACACCCATGTTCAGGTTGCGCTGTCCGGTGCGATCCCCGCCCTGGTCGCGATGTGGCTCGTCGATCGGCTCGACGCCAAGCGCCCCGAGCCACGCAGCACCCGCCGGCTGGTCGTGCTGGTGGGGATGCTGTCGGTCATCCCCGCGCTGATCCTCGAGCTGGTGATCTCGGGCCTGGTCGCCGGCCGGATCGAGCCGCAGATCACGTACCAGGGGTCGAGCTTCCACGCCTTCGTCGTCGCCGCGGGGGTCGAAGAAGCCTGCAAGATCGCGATGGTCTACTGGGTCGTGTGGCGGCGGCCGGAGTTCGACGAGCGCATGGACGGGATCGTCTATGCCAGCCGCGGTGGCCTGGGCTTCGCCCTGGTGGAGAACGTGCTGTATCTGCTGGGCCAGCACTCGCTGCAGGGCCAGATCGTCGTGTGGGTCGAACGCGCACTGCTGGCGATCCCGGGACACGCGATGTGGACCGGCATGATCGGGGCGATGGCGGCGCGCCGCCGGTTCGACGGCACCGGCCTGGGCCTGTTCGGCGGTTACCTGCTCGCGGTCGCGTTCCACGGCGCCTACGACGTCTCGGTGTTCCTGCAGCAGCCGCTGCACCTCGAGGGCCGCGACACGCTCGCGCACGTCCTGCTCGTGGTCCCGGTCGCGCTCACGCTGCTCGCGTTCTTCGTCCTGCGCTCGATGGCCCGCACCGCGCTCCGCCTCGACGACGCGGAGGCAGTCCGGGTCGCGGCCCGATCGGCGCTGCCGGCCTGACGCGGCCTAGCGCGGCGAGCGCGGGAGCCCGACCGCGGCGCCGATGCCGGCGATCACCGCGACGCCGAACAGCGCCACGCCCCGGCCGAGCTCGAACGGCAAGCCGCCGTCGGGCCGGGCCGCGACGAAGCCCGCGGCCGCCAGCGCGGCCGTGGCGATCGCGACCAGCGCGGTCCGCGCCGCCAGCCGCGGCGTCCGGTTCGCGGCCGCCGCGGCGGCGACCACGATCAGCAAGAACATCGCGATCAGCCCGGCGGCCCAGGTCGCGGCGCCGAAGCGCTCCCACCGTGCACTACCACCGGCCCACGACAGGCCGCCCATCCCACCGAATGGGCTTTTCGCCCCGAGCGGCCCGATCTCGACATCTCCGATCGACCACCACCGGCCGCCCTGCACCGACAGCGCGAAGCTCGACGCAGCGACGAGCGCGGCGCCGACGACGGACCAGCGATGCTTGGGGCCGGGCATGCGATCCGCGCATTCTGGTCGGCGGATCGTGCGTTCGCAATGCCGCCCTGGCACTCCCTTACATAACCGACAAAATCCGCCTGCCTACATTGCACGGTGCCCGCGGATCACAAAACACTCGAGGTCCGTGCGGTGGACCGGATTGCATTGTGTATGCCTGGCTGCGCTGGCGACCGCCGCGTGCGCTGCCAGCCTCCCCGCTGGGCCGCCCACGGCGCCCGCCGCCCCGCCGGCTGCCGCCGCGCCGCCGCTCGTCACCACGGCCGAGGACGCGCACGCGATGGTCGCGCTGGCCCGGATCGCCGATGTGCTCGAGGTCCCGTTCGCCGACCGGATGATCGAGCCGATGGTGCGCTGGCAGCATGACCTGCGCGACCGCATCCACGGCGTTCGGGACCGTCTGCGGAATGGCCTGATGGCGCTGACCGACCAGACCGGCATGGTGCTCCCCGACCTGACCGTGCTGTGGATCGAGCCGGTCGCCCACACCGAGTCATCCGGGTTCGGCTGGCGCGACGACCCGATCCGTCATACTCGCAGCTTCCACAGCGGGACCGACTTCCGCGGCCACCCCGGCACCCCGGTCGTCGCGGCCGGCGACGGCGTCGTGGCGTTCTGCGGCCGCCTCGGCGGCTACGGCAATGTCGTGGACATCGACCACGGCGGCGGCGTGCTCACGCGGTACGCCCACCTGCGCAAGATCGAGACCCGGAAGGCCGCGGCGGTCACCGCCGGTGAGACCATCGGCCAGGTCGGCTCGACCGGCCGAACCACCGGCCCTCACCTGCACTTCGAGGTCCGCCTCGATGGCGCACCGGTCAGTCCGATCGCGGCGATGGCGATCGGAGCCCTGCAGCGCGACTACCCGCTGGCCGGGCGCCTGGCCGCACTGTCGCTGGCGCCGGAGCTGCAAGCCGCGGCCGAGTCCGATGTCGATCCCCCGAAGCAGCGTGCGAAACCGGCGCAGCGTCCCGAGCGCCCCAGCCGGACCAAGCGCGCGCAGGTTCTCTGGTAGCTCTCGTGCCATAGTTCGCGCCGTGTCTCGCAGTCAGGTCGCTCGTCGCTATGTCGCGTGGCTCCAGCGCCACACGCTCGCGATCATCGTGGCGCACCTGGTCCTGCTCGCCGGCGCCGTCGACCTGATCGCGTTCCATCTCCCGCTGTACGCCGACTTCTCGTATCTCCTGCCGCAGGACGCCCCCGCGGTACGCGACCTGCGGCGGCTCGAGGCCCGGGTCAAGGCCAGCGACACCGTCCTGGCGCTGATCACCGCGCCCAGCCCCGGCGCCCGGGCGGCGGCGGCGCGCGAGCTCGCCGACCAGGTCCGCACGCTGCCGCCCGACCTCGTCGAGCGCGTGCTCGATGACGACTCCGAGGCCCGCGCGTTCTTCCGGGCGCGCCGCCACCTGTTCGTGCCGCTCCCCGATCTCGAGGCCGCCTCGGCCGCGCTCGAGCGCCGGATCAAGGCCGCCAAGCTCGCGGCCAACCCGCTGTACATCGATCTCGACGATCCCGCGCCCGACGCCGACCGCGACCGGCGCGAGCTCGACGACCTGCGCGCCCGGCGGCGCGAGGCCGAGAGCCGGCTCGATCGCTCGACCAACGTCAGCAGCGACGGCCTGACCGGCATGATCCAGATCCGGACCAGCTTCCGCGCCACCGACGCCGGCCGCGGCGAGGGCCTGGTGTCGCGGCTCGACGCGATGCGGGACCGGGTCGCGGTCCACTTCCCCGGCGTCCAGATCGGCTTCACCGGCGGCGCGATCACCGCGGTCGCCGAGCACGACGCGATCTTCAAGGGCATGGTGCTGTCGAGCCTGATCACCACGCTCCTGGTCGCGCTGGTCCTGGCGCTGTACTTCCGCAGCGCGACCCTGCTCGTGCTCCTGATCGGCACGCTCGCGATCGCGACCGCCGTGTCGTTCGGCGTCGCGGTCATCACCGTTGGCCACCTCAACGCGGCGACCGCGTTCCTGGGCGCGATCATCGCCGGCAACGGCGTCAACTACGGCATCCTCTTGATCGCGCGCTACCTCGAGGAGCGCCGGAGCCACGGCGTCCCCGACGCGCTCGCGATCGCGATCCGCGGCACGCTGCGGCCGACCGCGGTGGCCGCGCTCGGCGCCTCGATCGCCTACGGCTCGCTCGCGGCGACCAGCTTCCGCGGCTTCGCCGACTTCGCCGCGATCGGCGCGGTCGGCATGATCCTGTGCTGGCTCGCGACCTACGTGCTGCTGCCCGCGCTGATGCTGCGCTGGGGCACCGCGCCGCGCGCGACCGCCCGCGATCCGCTGATTGGCTCGGTGCTGGTCCGCGTGCTCGGCTTCCGCCGGCCGCGCGTGGTGTGCGGCGTCGCGCTGGTCGGCGCCGTGCTCGCGACCGCGGTGGTCTCGCGCTACGTCATCAGCGATCCGTTCGAGTACGACATCACCCAGCTGCGCTCCGAGGGCGCCGACGCGATCACCGCGCGGTCGTGGATGGGGCTGTCCGACCGCACGTTCGGCCGCGGCTACTCGGGCCGGACCTACATCGCGGCCGACCGGCTCGATCAGGTCCCGCTGATCGTCCGCGCGCTGCGCGCCCGCGACGCCAACGTCCCGCCGGAGCGCCAGACCGTCGGCTCGGTGACCTCGATCCTCGACTTCGTGCCGGACGATCAGCCCCGCAAGCTCGCGATCCTCGGCCATATCCGCGAGCTTCTGTCCGACGACGCGCTCGACGCCCTGACCGAGGCCGAGCGCGCCGAGCTCGCCGAGCTCCGGCCGCCCGCCGACCTCGGCATCATCACCCCGCAGAGCCTGCCGTCGATCGTGCGCGATCAGCTCGAGGAGAAGGACGGCCGGATCGGCTACATCGTGTCGATCCGCCCGGCGCCGCGGCTCAACGAATGGAACGGCCACGACCTGATCCGGTTCGCGAGCGCGGTGCGCTCGATCCAGCTCGGCGATGGCGAGACCGTCACGACGTCCGGCGCCAGCGTGATCTTCGCCGACATCGTCACGTCGATCTCGGGTGACGGCCCGCGGGTCACGGTGATCGCCAGCCTCGGCCTGATCCTGATGGTGACGCTGCTGGTCGGCCGCAACCGCCGCGCGGTCGCCGTGCTGGTCGCGACCGCCTCCGGCTCGCTGCTCATGGTCGCCGCGTGCGCGGTGCTCGGGCTGCGCGTCAACTTCCTCGACTTCGTCGCGCTGCCGATCACGCTCGGCATCGGCGTCGACTACGCGATCAACGTCGCCCACCGCCACGACCACGAGCCCGATCCGATCAAGACGCTGCGCACCAGCGGCAGCGCCGTGTTCGTGTGCTCGCTGACGACGATCATCGGCTACGGCTCGCTGCTGATCAGCGAGAACCTGGCGATCCGCGGCTTCGGCCTGGCGTCGCTGATCGGCGAGGTCGCCTGCGTCACCACCGCGCTGGTCCTGGTCCCCGCCCTGCTCGCCCTGCGCCACAAGCCGCCGGTCGGCGCCAGCGAGTCGGTCGCGGCGTAGCGGGTGCGGGCGGCCCCCGTGTGCGATGTCATCGCAGGCGCCGCCGCGGCGACGGCTCGTGCCGGCGCGCGTGGGTCACGTCACGGCGCCGGGGATGTTCGACTGCGGCGACCGGCGGTGTACAGTCGCCGCATGAGACTGTGGATGGCGCTCCCGGCGCTGCTGGCCGCGTGTGGGTTCAACTCGGGCTCGAGCTCGGACGATGGGGGACATGGCAGCGACTCCAGGGACACTCGGGTCTGTTACGGCAACCTTCCCGAGATCTGCTTTCCGGCCGCGCCGAGGGCAGCGCAGGCGCTGACCACCTCCGATATCGACACGGACAGCGCCGCCGCCTGCGAATCCACGAACGAGCAGAAGGCCCGCTACTGTGTCCTGGTCGGCGCCCCGCTCACGCTCGCCACCGGCCAGAAGCTCTCCGCGCACGGCAGCAAGCCGCTCGTGCTGCTGTCGGTAGGCCCGGGCACAATGGACATCTCGGGCGAGATCGACGTCAGCAGTCGCCGCACCGGGACTCAGGTCCTTGGTGCCGGGGCCAACCCGACCGAGACCGATGCGTGCACGTTCATCGCGGCCGCCACGGTTGGCGGCGGTGGTTTCGGCGGCAGCTTCGGCAGCATGGGCGGTAACGGCAGCGATGCGTCGCCCGTCCTTGGCACGAAAGGGATGGCCGGCGCGATGGCGGATGGGGTTCCCACGACGCTCCGCGGCGGCTGTCCGGGAGGCAACGGCGCGTTCGGGGGCACTGGCGCGGAGGGACACGGCGGCAACGGCGGCGGCGCGGTCGCGATCGTCGCCGTGGAAGCGCAGATCCATCTCGACGCCAAGATCAACGCATCCGGAAGCGGCGGTCATGGAGCCCCGGGGGGTGCCACCGGCGCGATCGGTGGCGGCGGTGGCGGCGGCTCGGGCGGGATGATCGCGATCCTGTCGCCGCTGCCGCTGTCGCTCGGTACCCACGTCAAACTGTGGGCCAACGGCGGCGGCGGCGCGCAGGGTGGCGCGATCTCGGTGGCGGGCAGCGATGGCGATGAATCGGCGGGCCCGATGCAGATCGGCGCCGGCGCCGACGGCACCGGCGCCGCCGGCAACGGCGGAAACGGCTCGCTGGGCAGCGCGGCCGGCCTGAGCGGACGGGCTGCCACCAACGGCGGAGGTGGAGGCGGTGGCGGCGGAGGCGCCGGCTTCATTCGTGCGCCCGGGCTCACGGACCCGGCCTCGATCTCGCCGCCGTCCTCTTGATCGGTAGATCCTTCGTGCCGCTCGTCGCGGTGCTCGGCGAAGGCCGAATGGCCCGCCATCGGCTTCCCTGAAGGCGCTGCTGCGGTAACCTTTCGCGCTCCTCATGCACGCCGTGGTGGACGCCGAGCGCCTGCAGCGCGAGCTCGAAGCGATCTTCGGCCCGCGGCGGGTGTCGCTGCGGCCGGTCGACCTCGAGACCTACGCGCGCGACATGTGGCCGCGCATGCTGCTCGGCTACCGCGAGGGCCACCTGCCGGCGACGCGGCCGTACGCCGTGGTCTGGCCCGAGCACGTCCGCGAGGTCGCCGCGGTGGTCAAGCTGGCGCGCGAGCAGCGGATCCCGATCGTGCCGTACGGCGGCGGATCGGGGGTGTGCGGCGGCGCGGTGCCGGTGCACGGCGGCATCACGATCGACACCAAGCGGATGCAGCAGCTGCGGGCCGTGCACGGCGCCGAGCTGATCTGCGACGTCGAGGCCGGTCTGTCCGGCGAGCGCTTCGAGCGCGAGCTGGCGCGCCGCGGCTACACCTTCGGCCACTTCCCGTCGTCGATCTACTGCTCGACGGTGGGCGGCTGGCTCGCGACCCGCGCGGCCGGCCAGCTGTCGACCAAGTACGGCAAGGTCGAGGATCGCTGCGCCGGGCTGACGGTGGTGACCGGCCGCGGCGAGGTGATCGAGACCGACGGGCCGAGCCGCGCCCTGCGGGGGCCGAGCTGGACCCAGCTCCTGCTCGGCAGCGAGGGCACGCTCGGCGTGATCACGTCGGCGCGGCTGCGGCTGTCGCCGGCGCCGCAGCTCCGGGTGTTCCGCGGCTTCGAGGTCGACGACGTCGCGGCCGGCGTCACGGCGATCCGTCGCGTGCTGCAGAAGGGGCTGCGGCCCGCGGTGGTGCGGCTCTACGACGAGCTCGACACGCTGATCAATTCGCTCGGCCACCACGAGGACGAGGATCGGCGCGCGGTGCTGGGCCCCCGGCCGCCGATCGAGACCGGCGCGCTGCCGGCGTGGCCCGGGCCGCCGCCCCCGGAGCCCGACGGGCTGGTCGCGCGGCTGATCGACTTCGCCAAGGGCAAGCACCTGCGGCGCGACGCGATGCACGCGGCGCTCGGCCAGAGCCAGCTGGTCAACCGGCTCGCCGGCACCGTGGCCGAGAAGCTTGCGCGGCGCGGCTGCCGGCTGATCATCGGCCTCGAGGGCGCGCGGATCCGCACCGAGGTCGAGGCCGCGCTCACGTTCCACGAGCTCGAGGCCGCCGGCGCGCGCGACAAGGGCGAGGACCCGGGCTGGGCCTGGCTGCGCCACCGCTACGCCGTGTCGTACCGGATGTCGCCGGTGTTCCGCGACGGCGCGTTCGTCGACACCATGGAGGTCGCCTCGAGCTGGGAGCGGCTGATCGACCTCTACCACTCGGTGCGCACGGCGATCGGCCGCCACGCGCTGGTGATGGCGCACTTCTCCCACGCCTACCCCGACGGCTGCTCGATCTACTTCACCTTCGTCGGGACCGCGCGCGACGCCGCGGCCGCCGAGCGGCTGTACGACGCGATCTGGCGCGACGGGCTCGACGCGACCATCCAGGTCGGCGGCACGATCAGCCACCACCACGGCGTCGGCCTGCTCAAGGCGCCGTTCATGGCCGCCGAGCACCGCGAGGCGATGGCGATCTTCGAGGCCACCAAGACCGCGCTCGATCCGGACGGCATCATGAACCCCGGCAAGATGGGCCTGGCGCCGCGCGGTCCCGGGGCAGCGCGATGACGCCCGACCCGGCGCCGCACGCGATCGAGCGCGAGCTGACCGACAGCGTCGGCCCGGCGCACGTCGAGCTGCTCGACGCGGCGAGCTGGCGGGTCACCCCCGGCTCCGCCGCCGAGGTCGCCGAGGTGATCCGGCGGGCGCGCGGCCACAAGGCGGCGGTCCACCCGCTCGGCGCCGGCGGCCGGCCGGCCCGCGTCACCGACGACCGGCCCCGGATCTACATCTCGACCCGCCGGCTCGATCAGGTCCTGCAGCTCGACGAGACCTCGCTGCTCGTGCACGCCCAGGCCGGGCTCACCGGGCTCGACCTCGAGCGCGTGCTCGGCCCCCGCAACCTGTCGATCGGCGACTACCCGCCCGTCGTCCTGACCTCGTCGCTCGGCGGCATCCTCGCGGTGCGCACCCCCGGCAAGTCGAGCGCGCGGCACGGCTTCTTCGAGGACGCCGTCGTCGGGATCTCGGCGGTGCTCGCCGACGGCAAGACCGTCCACACCCGGGTCGCGCCCCGGCGCTCGACCGGCCCCGACCTGGCGCGCGCCCTGTGCGGCAGCGAGGGCACGATCGGCTTCATCACCTCGGCGGTCCTGCGGATCCACGTCCGGCCCGAGGCCCGCCTCGTCGCCGCCTACCTCCTGCCCTCGATCGATGCCGCCGTCGGCGCCGTCTACCTCGCCCTGCGCGAGGAGGTCGCTCCCTCGGGCCTGCGGATCTACGACACCGCCGAGGCCGCCGTCCACTTCGACGGCCTCACCCTGCCTGCGGGCCACGCCCTGCTCTGCGCCGGCACCGCCGGCCCCACCGATCTCGCCGCGTGCGACCGCGACCTGATCACCAGCGCGGTCCTCGCCGAGGGCGGCGCGACCACCGATCTCGCCCTCGCCGAGCTGTGGTGGCGCCGGCTCCACGCCGGCGAGCCCACCCCCGGCCCCCCGCCCACGCTCCAGGTCATGGCCACGCCCTCCAAGCTGCGCGCCGTTTACCACGCGGTGACCTCCCACGTCGCCGAGGTCGGCGGCGCCGCTCGCGCCCACATCTCGCGCTTCGACGCCGACGGCGCGGTCGTGTTCTTCACCCTGACCCAGCCTCCCGAGCCCCGCCAGCCTGCCCAGCCCGGCGACCCGGGCGCTCCGGCCGACCAGGCGACGGTGACCTCGGCCGAGCACGCCGCCGAGATCGCCGGCGGCTGCCTGCTCGGCGCCCGCGCCCCCGCCCTCGACCGCTACCTGCGCGCCCTGCGCGACGCGCTCGACCCCGACCGGATCATGAACCCCGGCACGCTCGCCTGAGGACAACGAGCGCAGCCGTCTAGCGAGCACAGCCGCCTAGCGAGCACAGCGATGCTGCCGCCATGAACCGTCTACCGTGCTCTCGCCAGCGCGAGCACAGCGACGCGGGCTGCGTCTCGTAGCGAGATAGATTCCCAGGCCGGGTGGTAACGCGCCGGCCGGTCGCGGGGATGGCACCGACCGTGGGTCGCAATACGGCCGTCGACAGACGAGCGAGAGGCGCAGCCCGCGGTCGCGGCGAGCGTGCCCGTGCATGGGCGAGCGCGGCTTCGTGGGCGAGCGCGGCTTCGTGGGCGAGCGCTATGCCGACGACTTGGTCATATCCGCGACGAGCTTGCGCATGAACAGCTCGATGTTCCTGCGCAGCGCCGGGTCATCGCACACCGGCAGGGCGCGCCGCCAGGTCTCGACCGCGCGCGCATGGAGCCCCTGCCGAAAATAGAGGTACGCCAGCCGCGTCAGCGCCGGAAAGTACGCCGGCTGGAGCTCGACCACCGCCTCGTACTCGTCGACCGCCTCGGCCCAGCGCGACGCGCGCTGCAGCATGTTGGCGAGCATGAAGTGCAGCTTGGGGCTCGACGGATCCCCGATCAGCGCACCGCGCAGCCGCGAGATCGCGCCCTCGATGTCACCCGCGTGGTACCGGCCGAGCGCATCGGCGAGCAGCGCCTCGTGATCGCCGCGCTCCTCGGTCGACAGGTCGCGCAGCAGGCGGCGCAGCCGGCGCGAGTCCAGCGGCTTCTCGAGGTAGCCGTCGGCGCCGTGGCGCTGGAGGTCCTCGTCGGCGATCTGCCCCGAGTCGACCACGGCGGTGGTGACGATCACCCGGCAGCGGCCGAGCCGCTTGCTGCGCTTGATCGCCCGGCACAGCCGCAGCCCGTCGAGCTCGGGCGTCGCGATGTCGGCGAACACGATGTCGAAGTACAGGCTGCTGAGCAGCGACAGCGCCTGCATCCCCGTCGCCGCGGCCTGGCACTCGTAGTCGAGCTGCTCGAGCTGCGACACCATCTGGATCCGGTTGGGCGGATCGGGATCGACCACCAGCGCGCGCAGCCGGCCGCCGTGCGTGTCGGGCTCCTCGCCGCGACCGGCGTCGCGATCGCCGACCCCGCGATCGCCGCCGCGATCGAGCTCGGCGGCGATCTCGCTGGTGCGCTCCTCGGCCTCGATCTCCTCGACCCCGGTCGAGGTCGTCGTGTGGACCTGCCAGTCGCCGGTCGAGGTCGCCCCGCCGAGCGACTCCTCGGACGGCAGCTCCTCGTCGCGCTCGATGTTGCGCGCCGCCTCCTCGGCCAGCGCGCGCTGCGCGCGGCGGTGCTCGTCGTCATCGCGATCCGAGTGCACCACCGCGATGAACGGCCCCGCGCGATCGGCCTCGGGGCCGGCGAGGAACAGCTCGCCGGTCTTCCACCGCGAGAACGCCACGCGGATCGTGCGCGCCAGCGTGATGTCGAGCGCGATCCGCAGCTCGACCGCCTTGCCGCGCGACGCCGCGAGCTCGCGCGCCGGCGCGATCGCGTCCTCGGGCCGGGCCGCCGCGACCACGAGCGTCTGCGCGTCCTCGTAGACCACGAGCGCCGCGTAGATCCGCGCCCACTCCAGCGAGACGTACTCGAGCACGTCGAGCCGGATCACCGATTCATCGAGCACGATGCCCGGCCAGCCGGTCTGCGCCGACAGCGCCATGCACAGCTGACGCTCGCTCGCATATCCGAGCACGTACAGCTCGGAGGCGAGCGGATGTCGGCCGTTCTGATGTGCGAGCGCATCCGCCAACGCGCTCGCGTCGATCGCGCCTTGCGCCACCAGGATCTGACCGAGCGAGCCGCGCACTTGCTCTGCAGGGTATCAGACCTCGCTCGACGTCACATTTTCTTCGGTCTGCAAGTAGTTGAGATCCCGACCGACAGCCGGAACCCGATCCGCCGTAGGAAGAATACTCTGGCCATTGTCGTCGACATTGATATCCTCCGCTGCCCTTTGGGAACTCCCGGTCACCGCGATTCTCCGACGGAGAATTTTGTGTGACAGCATGTCTCACGAAGCTTGCGAGGACCTTCCCTCCGCTTACCTACATAAGCTTAGAATAAGCAAGGCTTTTTCGGAGCCACACCGGCGTGGCACCGACATTGCTTCATCGGAGGGGGGCCCCGAACCACGCAGAGGAGAACACGACAGTGACTAACGACTTCAGAATCGGCGAGAAAGCCGTCTACCCAGCGCATGGCGTGGCAGAGGTCATCGGGATCGAGAAGAAGGAGATCAACACCTCCGTCTGCGCTTTCTACGTGCTGAAGGTGCTCGCGACCGGGATGCAGATCCTGGTTCCGAAGGACAAGGCCGATCAGGTCGGGCTCCGGCACGTCGCGACCGCGTCGGAGATCGACGAGGTTTTCGACATCCTGCGCGAGAAGGACGTCCACATCGACAAGCAGACCTGGAACCGCCGCTACCGGGGTTTCATGGAGAAGATCAAGACCGGATCGCTGTTCGACGTCGCCGAGGTCTACCGCGACCTGTACCGGCTCAAGAGCAGCAAGGTCCTGTCGTTCGGCGAGCGCAAGATGCTCGACAACGCCAAGCAGCTCATCGTCAAGGAGCTCGCCGTGGCCCGCAAGTGGACCGAGGAGAAGGTCGAGGCCGAGCTCGAGAAGGCCTGCGCCTAACCGCCGTCTTATCTCGACGGTGTTGTGCTCCTGCAAAGACCCGTGCTAGGGCATCGCGCGTGCAAGTTCACGTAGCGCGCGCGGAGCTCTGGACCCTGCCGGTGGATGCCATCGTCAACCCGGCGAATTCGCTAGGGATCATGGGCGGAGGCATCGGCGGAACGCTGCGCCGCCAGGGTGGCGACGTGATCCAGCAAGCGGCGATGCAGGTCGCCCCGATCGCGGTCGGCGCCGCGATCGTGACGACCGCGGGTCAGCTGCCGGCCAAGCACGTCATCCATGTCCCGACCATGGAAGAGCCGGGGATGAAGATCGGGGCCGAGAACGTGCGCCGCGCCGCCCGCGCCGCGCTGATCGCTGCGGACCGCAACCACTTCAAGGTCATCGCCATGCCGGGGATCGGCACCGATCTCGGCGAGGTCCCGGTCGACGAGGCCGCGCGCGCGATTGTCGAGGAGATCCGCGCGCACCGCCGGCCCAACCCCGAGACGATCTACCTGGTGGACACCAGCGAGGACATGATCTTCGCGCTCGAGGAAGCGCTCCGCAACGCCCAGGCGAACCTTTGAGCGGCGCTCGCCCGCCCGCCCATCCGAGCTGCGCACACATCGTAGGCCTCGCCGGGTAAGCGCGCGATCGTTCACCCAAAACCGGCGCGCGCGCGTTGACCGTTCGCGCGCGAGCCATATACTCGCCTCGCTTTGCAGCTACAGGCATACATGCCAGCAGGAGTGGCGCTCGTGCTCGCCGTCGGGTTCGCCGGCCTGTTCACCGCGCTCGCCGTGTTGATCGGCCCCAAGGCGACCAACCCCGACAAGCTCAAGCCGTTCGAGTGCGGCAGCGAGCCGATCGGCACCCCCCGCGGGCGCTACTCGGTGCGGTTCTACCAGGTCGCCATCCTGTTCCTGGTGTTCGACATCGAGGCCGCGTTCATGTACCCGTGGGCGATCCTCTACAAGCAGCTGTCGCTCATGCCGGCGCCGCCGGGGAGCCCGCCCGGCGCCCAGATGGTGAGCGTGTTCGGCTTTGCCGAGATGCTGGTGTTCGTCGCGATCCTCGTCGTCGCGCTCGCCTACGTCTGGAGAAAGAAGGCGATCGGATGGGACTAGAGCTGACCACCACGCGTCTCGAGGATGCCGCCAAGTGGGCGAAGCTGAGCACGCTCGAGCGCGCCAGTAACTGGGGGCGCAAGTTCTCGCTGTTCACGTACCCGTTCGTCACCGCGTGCTGCGGCATGGAGTTCATGTCGGTCGCGGGGCCCAAGTACGACATCGCGCGGTTCGGCGCCGAGTTCCCGCGGTTCTCGCCGCGCCAGAGCGACCTGCTGATGATCGTCGGCACGATCACGGAGAAGCAGGGCCCGGCGCTCAAGCGCGTGTTCGACCAGATGGCAGAGCCCAAGTGGGTGATCGCGTTCGGCGTCTGCGCGTCGACCGGCGGGTTCTACCAGAACTACCATGCGATGCCCGGCGCCGACCAGGTCATCCCCGTCGACGTCTACATCCCGGGGTGCCCGCCCCGGCCCGAGCAGGTGCTCGACGCGCTGATCATGCTGATGGATCGCATCCAGTCGGGCCGCGGCCACAGCCAGCTGCGCACCAAGCGCGAGCAGCTGATCGCCGACGCCGGACCCAGCGAGTAAGGCTACTTATGTCGACAAGAGTTCTCGAGGCGCTCCAGGCTGCGCACGCCAGCGCGATCGACTCGGTCGAGACCCAGCACGGCGACGCCATCGCCTGGGTCAAGCGCGACCAGCTGCTCGCGGTCGCGACCTGGCTCAGGCACGATCCGGCGATGGCGTTCGACGCGCCGGTGTTCGTGACCTGCATCGATCGGGTCGACTGGCGGCCGATCGACGTCCCGCCCGGCCCGCCGGTGTACCCGATGTCGGCGGGCTGGACCGAGGACCACCCGCGGTTCGAGGTCGTGTACCAGCTGCGCTCGACACAGCACCGCCATCGCATCCGCCTCAAGTGCGCGGTCCCCGAGCACGACCCGCGGGTGCCGTCGCTGGCCTCGCTGTGGCCGGCGTTCAACTGGCAGGAGCGCGAGACCTTCGACATGTACGGGATCCGGTTCGACGGTCACCCCGACCTGCGCCGGATCTACCTCTACGAGGAGTTCGTCGGCTACCCGCTGCGCAAGGACTATCCCAAGGAGAAGCGCCAGCCGCTGGTCCGGCGCGACGACCTGCCGATCAACCCGATCAAGTCGACCACCGGAGGGCATCGCTGATGGCCGCGACGACGAACCCGAGTACGCCGCCGAGTACGCCGGGCGAGCCGAGCGCCCGGTCGCTCAAGCAGCTCGTGCTGGGCCGCAAGGACGTCCAGGACCTGTCCGACACCGAGCAGGAGCTCCCGCCCGAGCTGATGACGGTCAACATGGGCCCGTCGCACCCGGCGATGCACGGCACGGTGCGGATCGTGCTGACCGTCGACGGCGAGCGCATCGTCGCGTCCGACGTCCAGCCCGGCTACCTGCACCGCTGCTTCGAGAAGGAAGCCGAGCACGCGACCTACACCCAGGTGTTCCCGTACACCGATCGGCTGAACTACGTCTCGCCGATGATCAACAACTGCGGCTGGGCGATGGCGGTCGAGAAGCTGATGGGCCTGACCGCGCACATCCCGAAGCGCGCCGAGTACGTGCGCGTGATCGTCAGCGAGATGTCGCGGATCACCGACCACCTGACCTGCGTCGGCGCCTCGGCGATGGAGCTCGGCGCGTTCACCGCGTTCCTCTACGCCCTCAAGGCCCGCGAGTGGTTCTACGAGCTGCTCGAGAAGGTCTCGGGCGCCCGGCTGACCCACAGCTACGTGCGGGTCGGCGGGGTCGGCAAGGACCTGCCGCCGGGCTTCGACGCCGACCTGACGCTGTGCCTCGACCAGACCACCAAGGTCATGGTCGAGGTCGAGGACATGCTCAACAACAACAAGATCTTCCACGACCGCATGGCCGGCATCGGCGCGATGACCCGCGACGACGCGATCGCTACCGGCTGCGTCGGGCCGATCGCGCGGTCGGCCGGGCTCGACTACGACGTCCGCAAGGACTACCCGTACTCGATCTATCCCGAGGTCGAGTTCGACGTCCCGGTCGGCACCACCGGCGACTGCTACGACCGCTACCTGGTCCGGATCGAGGAGATCAAGCAGTCGGTCCGGATCCTGCGCCAGTGCTTGAAGCAGATCCCCGAGGGTCCGGTGATGGTCGACGACCCGCGGGTCGCGCTGCCGCCCAAGGCGGATACGTACAACACGATCGAGTCGATGATCCGCCACTTCAAGCACATCATGGACGGGATCAAGGTCCCGGCCGGCGAGGCCTACGCGTTCGTCGAGGGCGGCAACGGCGAGCTCGGGTTCTACGTCGTGGCCGACGGCACCGGCCGGCCGTACAAGGCCTACGTCCGGTCGCCGTCGTTCGTCCACCTGTCGACCGCCGGGCAGCTGATCCACGGCCACCTGATCGCCGACGTCGTCCCGATCTTCGGCATGATCAACATGATCGGCGGGGAGTGCGACAAGTGACCGACATCGCCAAGACCGCCACGCCCGGTGGCGCGGCCTCGGCCGGCCCCAACATGGCCCAGCCCGCGCCGCAGCCGCAGGCCCCGCCCTCGGACAAGGTCACGCTGACGATCGACGGCATGTCGGTCTCGGTCAAGAAGGGCACCAACGTGCTCGAGGCCGCGCGCACGCTCGGCATCGACATCAGCGCGTTCTGCTACCACCCCGGGCTCGCGGTGGTCGCGCAGTGCCGCCAGTGCCTGGTCTCGGTCGAGAAGAACCCCAAGCTCCAGCCGAGCTGTCAGCAGACCTGCGGCGAGGGCATGGTCGTCCACACGACCGACGCGCAGTCGGCCCTGGCGCGCAAGCAGCAGCTCGAGTTCACGCTGCTGAACCATCCGATCGACTGCCCGATCTGCGACAAGGCCGGCGAGTGCACGCTGCAGCGGCTGTACTTCGAGCACAACAACGACGACTCGCGGGTCGACGTGCCCAAGGTCCACAAGGCCAAGGCCGTCGATCTCGGCCCGCACATCGTGCTCGACCAGGAGCGCTGCATCCTGTGCTCGCGCTGCATCCGGACCTGCGACGAGGTCGCTGGCGAGCACCAGCTCGAGTTCGCATACCGCGGCGACCACCAGATCCTGACCACCGCGCCGGGCGCCCAGCTCGACAACCCGTACTCGCTCAACACCGTCGATGTCTGCCCGGTCGGCGCGCTGACCGCGAAGGACTTCCGGTTCACGATGCGCGCCTGGGAGCTCGAGGCCACGCCGAGCGTGTGCAACGGCTGCGCAACCGGCTGCAACGTCGAGATCCACCACAAGCACGGCCGGGCGTGGCGCCTGGTGCCGCGCCACAACCCCGACGTCAACCAGTTCTGGATGTGCGACGAGGGCCGGTTCACCTATCACCCGCTGCGCGAGCACCGGCTCGCCGGCGCGACGGTCGCCGGCCTGCCCGCCGGCTGGGACCGCGCGATCCGCGCCGCCGCCGATCTGGTGATGCCGCTCCTGGCGTCGAGCCGGCCATCGGTCGGCGTCGTGCTGTCGGCCGAGGCCTGCAACGAGGACAACTTCGCGCTCGCCAAGCTCGCCAAGGCCTGGGGCGTCACGCAGGTCTACGTCGCCGAGAAGCCCGACGTGCCGGGGCGTGCCGACGGCCGGCTCCGCGTCGCCGACGTCAACCCGAACCGCCGCGGCGTCCAGCTGATCGCCGAGGCCCTCGGCCTGCCGGCCCGGCCCACGGCCGAGCTCTCGCCCGAGGTCCGGTGCCTGGTGATGCTCGGCGCCGACCTGCCCGGGATCGCCGACGCCAAGCTCGCCGAGGTCGGCATCATCGCGATCACCCCTCACGAGCGCGCCGCGGCCGCGGCCGCCAGCGTCGCGTTGCCCGCGGCGGCGTGGGCCGAGCTCGCCGGCACGGTGACCAACGCGGCCGGCCTCGTCCAGCGGATGCACGCGGCGTTCGCGCCGCCCGGCCAGGCGTTGCCGGGCTGGGAGGCGGTGGTCCGGCTTGCCCACGCCACCGCGGCCGGCGCGGCCAGCAAGCTCAGCTACACGCACGCCCGCGAGGTGTTCAAGGACATGACGCAGACCGTGACCGCCTGGAGCGCGCTGACCTGGGCGCGGGAGGCCCGGCCGCTGGCGCTGCGGTTCGCCGGGATGCGAGGCTGACATGAGCATTCCCAGCATCTACGACATCCTGGACTTCGCCGCGGTCAAGTGGCTGTTCCTCGTGCTCGCGCTGGTCATGCCGCTGGCCTCGCTCTTGACCTGGGCCGAGCGCCGGCAGAGCGCGATGATGCAGGACCGCCTGGGGCCCAACCGCGCCAACATCGGCCCGATCAAGCTCAAGGGCGTCCTGCACTTCGTCGCCGACGCCTTGAAGATGATCTTCAAGGAGGACTTCATCCCGGCCAGCGTCCACCGCGGCCTGTTCGCGCTCGCGCCGATCCTCGCGCTCGCCCCGGTGCTGGTCGCGTTCGCGATCATCCCGTTCGGGCCGACGATCTTTCCCCACCAGCTCACCAGCACGATCGACGCGACCCAGCTCGCCAGTAACCCGGGCGCGCCGCAGTTCGCCGACTCGATCCGGATGCAGGTGTTCTCGATCGACTTCGGCCTGATCTTCTACTTCGCGGTGCTGACGCTCGCCAACTACGGCGGCACGATCGCCGGCTGGGCGAGCTACAACAAGTGGGCCCTGCTCGGCGGCCTGCGCAGCTCGTCGCAGATGATGTCGTACGAGGTCGCGATGGGCCTCGCGCTGATGGGGACGTTCCTCCTGACCGGCAACCTCGAGCCGGGCTACATCGTCCAGCACGGCATCAACCCGTCGCTGGCGATCGACCACCAGCTGTCGCCGTCCAACCCGCTGGCCTGGATGTGGCTGTGGCAGCCGGTCGGCCTGCTCCTGTTCTTCACCGCGGCGATCGCCGAGACCAAGCGCGCGCCGTTCGACATCCCCGAGGGCGAGCCCGAGATCATCGGCTACTTCGTCGAGTACTCCGGCATCCGCTGGGGCATGTTCTTCCTCGCCGAGTTCATCGAGATCGTGTTCATCTCGGCGGTGATCGCGTCGGTGTTCTTCGGCGGCTGGCAGGTCCCGTTCCTCAACGTCGATGGCTTCCGCTACGGCGGCTACCTCGATCAGATGACGCACGCCTGGGTCGGCGGCTGGTACCTGCCGCTGCCACACTGGGCCGTCGTCCTGCTCCAGTTCGGCGCATTCGGCGCCAAGGTTGTCCTGCTCGCGGTGTTCCAGCTGCTGATCCGCTGGACGCTGCCGCGGTTCCGCGCCGACCAGCTCATGAACCTCGGCTGGAAGATCATCCTCCCGCTCGCGCTCGGCAACGTCATGGTAACCGCGCTCATCAAGCTCATCGTCATGGGCATGGGGTCCTGAATGTCCGCAGCACACGACGCAAGCTCATCCCACGGCCACGGCCACGGCCACGGCCATGGCGGCGACGGCGACGGCGACGCCGCCCCGGGGCCGAAGGTCCTCTCGGTCTCGGATCGCCACCCGCGGGCGCGCACGATCCAGGTCGTCCGGCCCACGCCGGAGGAGACCTCGTTCCTGGCCGCGACCGCCAAGGGCCTGGGCATCACGATCAAGCACTTCGCGCGCAACCTGTTCCTGCCGCTGCGCAAGGCCGCCGCCCGCAGCAAGGCCGGCGCGCCGACCGACGAGCCGTGGCGCAACGAGATCGAGACCGTGCAGTACCCGGAGGAGAAGGTCACGTATCCGGAGCGGTACCGCGGGCTGCACCGCCTGATGCTGCGCGAAGATGGCGCGGTGCGGTGCGTGGCATGCATGTGCTGTCCCACGGTCTGTCCGGCCCACTGCATCACGATCATCCCCGAGGAGACCAGCAACACCTCGATCGAGAAGCGCCCTGCGGTGTTCGAGATCGACGAGCTGCGCTGCGTGGTCTGCGGCCTGTGTGTCGAGGCGTGCCCGTGCGACGCGATCCGGATGGACACCGGCGAGCATGCCCGGCCGGTCGAGGATCGCGCCGTCGCGATCGAGACCAAGGAATCGATGATGAACCGCGGGATCCGGTCGATCGCGCGGCAAGGCGGCGAAGGGCCGGACTGGCGCAGCCACGCCGATTCCGCCGAGGCGAAATCTGGCAAGAAGGACAACTTCAATCTCTGAGCGATCGCGCCACGGCGAGCGTTTTCCGACGACGATTTTTGCCGCAGCCACGGACGCGAACGTGAGCCGAGGTTTTTGGGGTTGACGGAAGCGACGGCGATCCTTAGTCTCAGAATCGAGCACCGGCGGTTCGATGCGAGACCCGGGGCGACTCTGTCTCCTACAATTGCTATCCAGGGATCTGCCTCTGTTCTGGGTGTGCACGCCCGCTCGTCGGGAAGCCCGAAGGATTATGTGGAGCCCACCTACGCACATGCGTAGGGGATAGAAAGCCCTACGGTCGGACGGTCGTGCTCATTTTGGCGCAGCGGTGAAAGCCGCTGCGCCGACCTATTTTCGGGCCGTTGATCCG
>DASWRS010000466.1:0-9742 GCA_036403075.1 Kofleriaceae bacterium | reverse complement strand
CTCGCGCACCCGGCTCGACTACCTGCCGAGCGAGGACGTTCGCCCCGATCGCGCGGTGGCGCAGAGCGAGTTCTCCGAGCTGCTCCGCGGCAAGCTCGAGGCGTTCGCCCAGACCCTCGAGGGTCGCGAGCAGACGATCTTCCGCGAGCGCTGGTTGACCGAAGAGCCGCTGACGTTGCAGGAGATCGGCGATCGCTACCAGGTCAGCCGCGAGCGTGCCCGCCAGCTCGAGAAGCGCATGCTCGACCGGCTCAAGAAGTACCTCGAGGCCGAGCTCGGCACCGCCGTCGACATCGGCGCGCTCAGCCGCGAGTAGGATCGATCGCGTCGTGACCGGCACGCTGTTCATCGTCGGCACGCCGATCGGTAACCTCGAGGACCTGTCGCTGCGGGCGGCGCGCGTGCTGCGCGAGGCCGACGTGGTCGCGGCCGAGGACACCCGGGCCGCCCGGTTCCTGCTCGGGCACGTCGACGCGCTCGGGCCGGTCAACCCCGAGCGCAAGGTGGTCTCGAACTTCGAGGGCAACGAGGCCGGGCGCGCCGAGCAGCTGGTCGAGGCGCTGCGCGGCGGCCGCCAGGTGGCGGTGATCAGCGAGGCCGGGATGCCCGGGGTGTCCGATCCCGGCGCGTACGCGATCTCGGCGGCGATCGCCGCGGGGGCGCGGGTCGAGGTCGTGCCGGGGCCTTCGGCGGCGCTGGCGGCGCTGGTCGGCTCCGGCCTGCCCGCGGAGCGCTTCCTGTTTCTGGGGTTTCCGCCGCGCGAAGGGGGTGCGCGGCGCGCAATGTTCGGTACGCTGCGAGCAGAACCGGCCACGATGATCCTGTACGAGGCACCCGACCGCGTCGCCGCAACCCTGCACGACGCCGGTGATGCGTTCGGCGCCGAGCGCCGGGCGAGCCTGGGGCGCGAGCTCACCAAGCTCCACGAGGAGCACGTGCGCGGCACGCTCGGCGAGCTCGCGGCGCGCTACGATGGCGGACCGCCGCGCGGCGAGTGCACGCTGGTGATCGCGGGCAGCACGGCGGGCGCCGAGACGGCGATCGACATCGAGGCCGAGCTCCGCGCGTTGCTCGACGCCGGCCTGGGGCCCAAGGACGCCGCGGCCCGCCTGGTGGTGAAGACCGGCAAGCCGCGCCGCGTGCTGTACCAGCTCGCGCTGGCGCTGCGGAGGACCCCGTGACCGAGCCGGGGCGCGACGCCGCGGGCGATCGGCCGGAGCCAATGGTGGAGCCGCGGCCGACAGTGGAACCGCCGCCGGAGCCGACGGTCGAATCGACGGTGGAACCGACCGTCCTGTTCGACGGCGAGTCGCCGCACCTGGCGACCCGGACGCGGACCTTGCCGTGCGGGCTCGACGTCGTGGTCCACCGCGACGCGGCGTCGCCGCAGGTCGCGGTCAGCGTGTGGTACCGCGTCGGCAGCTCCGACGACCGCGCCGATCGCACCGGGTTCGCCCACCTGTTCGAGCACCTGTTCAAGAGCTCGCCCGAGCGGATCGGCGGCCACCACTACGAGGTGCTGCGCCGCGCCGGCGCCACCGAGGCCAACGCGTCGACCAGCATCGATCGCACCGCCTACCATGAGGTCGTCCCGGCGCACCAGCTCGAGCTCGCGCTGTGGCTCGAGAGCGAGCGCATGGGCTACTTCGCGCGCGACTTCGACGTCGCGCGGCTGATCGCGCAGCAGGCGGTCGTGCGCGCCGAGCGCCGCCAGCGCTACGAGGACGTGCCGTATGGCGCCGAGCGGTTCGCGGTGGGGCTCGCGCTCTACCCCGAGGGCCACCCGCTCCGCCACCTGACGATCGGCCGGCACGACGACATCCAGGCCGCGACGGTCGACGACGTGCTCGCGTACCACCGCACCTGGTACGTGCCGGCCAACGCCACGCTGGTGATCGCCGGCGACGTCGGCGACGATCGCGCGCTCGACGCGGTGATCGACCGCTACTTCGGCAGCTTCCCGGCGTCGCTCCGCCCGGTCCGCCCGGTGCCGCCGCCGGCCGACGTCGCCGGGCCGGTGGTCGAGCGGGTCGTCGACCGGTTCGCGGCGCTCGGCCGGATCCACCGCGCCTGGCTCGGGCCGGTTGCGTTCGGCGACGACGAGGCCGAGCTCGACGTCCTCACCGCGGCGTGGACCGCGGTCGGCACCGGCGCGATCTGGCGACGGCTGGTCTACGAGACCCAGCTCGCCCAGCGGGTGTCGTCGTGGACCAGCAACGGCCGGCTCGGCGGCGAGGTCCACGTCGCGATCGATCTGCGCAGCGGCGCCGACCCGGCCGCGGTGCGCGCGATCCTCGACGAGGAATGCCGGACCGGCATCGACCCGCGCGCGATCGATCGCGCGGTGACCCGGCGCGAGGCCGGCGCGATCTGGGGCCTGACCAGCCTGCCGCGCCGCGCGTCGCTGATCCAGCGCCACATGCTGTACCGCCACGAGCCCGACGGTCTCGCGGCCGAGCTGGCGCGCTACCGCGTGGTCACGCCGGAGACGATCGATCGCGCGATCGCGCGCTGGCTGGGGCCGGCGCGCATGGTCGAGGTCGAGACCGTCGCGGCCGCCCGCGGCGCCGTCGCGCCCGGGTAGCGAGCCCATCCGGCGTCACGGACCCGGCGTCACGGACCCGGCGTCGGTTCCTTGAGCACGCGCAGGGCGCCCTTGATCCCGTCGGTCATCACGATCTGGTTCTTGTCGTCGACCCACACCACGTCGAAGTCGGTCAGCTTCTCGCGCTTGATCAGCTCGAGCGCTTCCCTGGGGCCCATGATGAACATCACCTTGGACCAGGCATCGGCGGTGAACGCGTCCCGGGCGCGGATCGTCACCGAGCGCGACGCGTGCGCCGGCTGGCCGGTCCGGGTGTCGAGGATGTGGTGGTAGCGCACGCCGTCCTTGACGAAGCCGCGCTCGTAGTCGCCGCTGGTCGAGAACGAGTGGTCCTCGACCGGCGCGACCGCGAAGAACGAGTTGGCCTCGCCGCGCGGATCGCGGATCGCGACCGTCCAGGGCTCGTCGCCCTTCTTGCCGGCGATGTACATGTCGCCGCCGGCCTGCATCATGAAGTCGTGGAAGCCGCGGACCCGCAGGATCGCGACGCACTTGTCGACCGCGTAGCCCTTGGCGATGCCGCCGAGCGTGATCGACATGCCGCGGCGGCGCAGGAACACGCTGTGCTGCCGCTGATCGAGCACGATGTCCTTCCAGTTGACCAGCGCGAGCCGCTTCTTGACCGCGGCGGGATCGGGCAGCGTGCCGTCCATGTCCTCGTCGAACTTCCACAGGCCCTTGAACGCGCCCACGGTGATGTCGAACAGCCCCTTCGAGCGCCTCGAGACGTCGATCGCCCGCTCGATCACCGCGTAGGTCTCGGCAGAGACCTTGACCGGCCGCTCGCCGGCGGCAGTGTTGACCTGCGAGACCTCCGACGCGGGGTCCCAGGTGGTCATCACCTTGTCGAGCCGCTTCATCTCGTCGAACACGGCCTCGGCGGCCTGGGCCGCGCCGCGCTCGTCGGCGGTCCACAGCCAGACCGTCACGTTGGTCCCCATTGCGTGGTCGGTGTACTGGATCTTCGACGGCGTCGCGGCGGCCGGCGCCGGGGCGGCGGCCGGAGCCGGGCCGGGCGGCGGCGCGGCCTGCGCGACGCCGATCGCGATGCCGAGCACGAGGCTCGGCCACAAGCAGAAACGTCCGATCTCGCTCGCTCGCCTCGACATCTCGACCAGGCCTCAGTGCAGGAACGACACGAACCGGAGCACGATCAAGATCGCGCCGACGGCGAGCGCGACCAGCACCGCCGCGACGCTGAGCGCCAGCGTTCCCTGGGTCTCCTGCTGGATGCCCTTCCACATCCCGAAGCACGCCGGGATCGCGCCGGCGGCCGCGATCACGCCGCCCAGGATCGAGCCGTGGAGCAGGCCCTGCGCCGCGGCGATCAGGATCCCGGCCGCGACCATGACGAACGCCACGATCACAGGTGTCTTGCTATCGGGCACCGCATTCCCCATGCCGCAGACCGTAGCACAAGGCTCGGCGCCGCGCGGCGCGCCCCGAGGAACGGGCACGGCGCCACGTCGCGCCGGTCACGAGCCGGTCACGAGCCGGTCAGGAGACGACCGCGGCGCTGCGGATCGCGGTGTCGCGATGCGCCCCACCGGTGATCGAGGTTACAGCTAGCTCTCGGCGTACATCCGTATCTGCTCGCGGACCAGGTCGTCGGTCAGGGAACGCTGGACGTGCTCGAGCAGGCAGTCCGCCACCGCGAGGAACATGTCCTCGACATTGTTCTCGGCCACGAGCTTGGCGAGCAGCACCTTGGTCTCGCGGCTATCGTCGCCGGCGAGCAGCTCCCGCACCTTCGCCACCGTCAGATCACCCTGGAAATCGATCATCAGATGTTGCCGGAGGTATTCGATCAACCGATTCACGCTTCGGGGCATAACGCAGCCGCCGATCCGGATCAAGGCACCCGACCGACGACGATCGAGCAATCGGCCTTGCGCGTGCCCGCGAGTTGCCCGAGGATCGAGCCGCCATGCCCCGGGTGCTGTTGACCGGATTCTGCGCGGTGCCGGGGCCGCGCCGCGCGGGTGTCCAGCTCCGGCACGTGATCCGCGCGCTGACCCCGCTGCACTCGGTCGATCTGCTGGTGGTCCGCGAAGGCGATCAGGCGTATGTCGAGCGCCAGGGCTCGGTCCGCGTGCTGCGCGTGCCGACCCACGAGGCCGATCTGCGATCGCAGATCCAGGCGTTTCAGCGCGCGCTGAAGCGCCAGCTCGACGGCGCCGACTACGACGTCGTGCACTGCCGCGACAGCTGGAGCGGGATCCCGGTGCTCGAGGCCCGGGAGCGGCTCGGCTACGCGATGGTCTACGACCTCGCCCGGTCGCCGCTTGGCGAGACCACGCTCGATCCCGAGCTCGATGCGCAGTACGCCCGCGACGAGGATGCCTGCCTGGCCGCCGCCGACCTCGTGCTCGCCCCCACGCCCGCGGCGGTCAAGGCGCTGCAGGCCCGCGGCAAGCCCGAGCGCGTCGTGCTGTCGCCGCTCGGGGTCGACGTCGATCGCTTCGACTGGGACGATCCGCCGGCCGGCGGCCCGCCGCGCATCCTCTATGTCGGGACGATCGATCCCGGCCACGGCGTGCGCGTCCTGGTCCGCGCGATGGCCGCGATCGTCCGCGAGGTCGACGCCCGGCTGGTGCTCGCCGGCTCGATGGCGCCCGCGTTCGACCAGCCGCTGCAGGCCCAGATCCGCGAGCTCGGCCTGGCCGACAAGGTCGAGGTCACCGGCCCGGTCGATCACGACCAGCTCCCGGCGCTGCTGGCGACCGCGACGGTGTGCGTGGTCCCGGCCGCGGCCGACCTGACGCCGAGCCCGAGCGTGGTGTTCCCGACCAAGCTGCTCGAGTACATGGCGTGCCGCCGCGCGGTGGTCGCGCCCCGCCGCGAGACCCTGGCCCACGTGGTCGAGCACGGCCGCGAGGCGCTGCTGTTCGCGCCCGGAGATCCGATCGACCTGGCGCGCAAGGTGCTGCGCCTGCTCGGCGAGCCGTTGCTGCGCACCCGGATCGCCCAGAACGCCTACGAGCGGGTGCGGCGCAAGCTCACCGCGAGCGCGACCCGGCGCGCGGTGCGGTCCGCGTACCACATCCTGGCCGAGCGGTTCGGGGTGGCGTTGCTCGACGCCGGCGCCGACGACGCGCCCCGGATCGAGCTCCTGGCCGACGACGACTTCGAGGCCACGGTGTTCGAGGAGGCGCCGGCGCCGCCGCCGGTCGACACCGCGCTCAACAAGCTGCATCCGCTCCACGACGCGCTGCAGTCGCTCGCCGAGGGCGACGGCGCCGGCACCGGCACCACGAGCAGCGAATCGGTGATCGCGCCACCGCCGCCGGACGAGACCATGGAGCGGGCCCCGGTCGCGCAGCCGCGCGAGGCCAGCGGCTGGACGGTGTCGCTGCTCGCGGCACCGCCGTTGCCGTCGGGCCACGACGACTGGGTCGTCACCAGCGTCGCCCACGCGGTCCGCGTGATCGAGGCCGAGGACGTCGATGCCGAGATGCTGATCGAGGACGGCACGCCGATCGAGGGCGTGGTCGCGATCGCGCCGCCGTCGCCGATGGTCGAGACCTCGTTCGTCGCCGGCGAGATCGACGTGCCGACCCCGCCGCGGCCGCCCGCGCGCGACCACGACACCCCGGCGGTCGAGCTCACGGCCGCGAGCGCGATGCGCGGCTCGCCGGACGCCGATCCCGACACCGGCTCGCGGACCCCGCCCATGGAGCGGCGCTGAGCGCCGGTTGCGGACCCGGCCCGCCCTCGATCCACCGGCGGCGGCGGCAGCGCCGTGTTACCGTGTCCGCGGAGGCCGTCATTCCGGTCGTTGCGCTGGTCAACCTGCTGTTCGGCATCGGGTTCGCGCTGATCGCCCGCGATCGGGTCCGCGCCGATGGCCCGTTCGCGGCGCCGGCGTTCCAGCTGGTCGCGCTGCACGCCGCCGCGGTGGTTGCGCCGGTCGCGCTGTACTTCTATGCCGTGCACCCGGCGTGGAGCTGGATGTACTGGATCAACCCGCACAAGCTCGCCGGCGTCGCGGTGCTGCCGCTGATGGTCGGCCACGCCGCGCTGGTGATCGGCGGCTGGTACGGCGCGAGCATGCTGCTGCGCCGCGGCCACCAGGGCGCGCTGCTCTACGTCGCGGGCGCGATCGCGCTGGTCCTGCTGGTCCTGGTGGTCGCCGCGATCCATCGGCTGTCGACCGCCACCGACTATCCCGGATGGCAGGCCCGCCAGGGCACGTCGCTGTTCGCCGTCCAGCTCGGCTGGGCGTTCGTGGTGTCGCTGCTCGCGCTGTTCGGCTCTGCGATCTACGTCGCGATCGAGCTTGGCCGTGATGGTCGCCGCGTGCGGTCGCGATGACGAGCCCGATCGTGAGCTCGATCGTGAGCCCGAGGGTGAGCCCGATGATAAGCTCGGCCGCGATGCGCCGCCGGGTGTGCCGAGTGTGCGTCGCGCACGCGATGCCTGCCGCGCTCGGGCTCGTCGTCGGGATGGCCGTCGCGCTGGCCGTCGCGCTGGCCGCCGGCTGCGGGCCGGTCACCTACGTCGGCCAGGTCACCCGGCGTGCCACGGACGCCGTGGACGCCGCGCGCGCCGCCCAGGCCGAGCGGTACGCGCCGTACTGGTGGACCCGCGCGACCGAGTACCTGCACAAGGCGCGCGAGGTCGCGGCCCATGCCGACTTCCAGGGCGCCAACCGGTTCGGCCGGCTCGCCGCCGAGGCCGCGACCCAGGCCGCCGCCGATGCGCGGATCGCCGCCAAGGACCCGTCGAAGCGGCCGCGCGGCTTCGCGCCCGACGCGGTGCCCACCCGGACCACCGACGCGCCGATCGCTCCCGCCCGGGATCTGCCGCCCGCCGTGCCGGCCAGACCCCCGCGGGTCGCGCCGGCCAGACCCCCGCCGGTCGCGCCGGCCAGGCCGCCGCCGGTCGCGCCGGCCAAGGCCAGGGACGCTCGGCCCCGGCCCGTTGCCCCGGCCAAGGACCCGCCGTGACGTCGCTGGCCCGGGCGGTGCTCGCGCTGGCGATCGCGCTCGCCGCGGGCTGCGCCGGCAACCGCGTCCGCGCCCAGACCACGGCGACCGTCGGCCTGATCGCGACCGCGCGGCACAACGGGGCGCAGCGCTGCGCCCCGGTCGAGCTCGCGATGGCCGAGTCGCACAACGACTTCGCACAGCACGCGCTCGACGAAGGCAACCACGGCGAGGCGCGGCGCGAGGCCGACCTCGCCGAGACCAACGCCCGGCTCGCGATCGACCGCTCGCCGGCGGACAGGTGCGTCGACAAGGACGCCCCGCTTCCGGGGCCCGGCGACCTCGACGGCGACGGCGTGCTCGACGACGTCGATCAGTGCCCGCGGGTGCCCGAGGACAAGGACGGGTTCCAGGACGAGGACGGCTGCCCCGATCCGGACAACGACGGCGACGGGATCACCGACAAGGCCGACCAGTGCCCCGATCAGCCCGAAGACAAGGACGGGTTCCAGGACGCCGATGGCTGCCCCGATCCGGACAATGACAACGACGGCATCCTCGACGCGGCCGACAAGTGCCCCAATGAGCCCGAGGACAAGGATGGCTTCGAGGACGAGGACGGCTGCCCCGATCCGGACAACGACAAGGACGGCGTCCCCGATGTCACCGACAAGTGCCCCAACGAGCCCGGCGTGCCGCCCGATGGCTGCCCGAAGAAGTACAACCTCGTCGTCGTCACCGAGACCAAGATCGAGCTCAAGCAGACCGTGTTCTTCGACACGGGCCACGCGACGATCAAGCGCGTGTCGTTTGCCTTGCTGAGCGACGTCGCCCAGGCGCTCAAGGACAACCCGACGATCCGGGTCGAGATCCAGGGCCACACCGACAGCCAGGGCAACGACAAGGTCAACCTCAAGCTGTCGCAGAGACGCGCCGAGTCGGTGCGCAGCTACCTCGTCAAGAAGGGCGTCGCCCGCGACCGCATGGTCGCCAGGGGGTACGGCGAGAGCGTCCCGCTCGCCGACAACCGGACCTCGGAGGGCCGGTCGCAGAACCGCCGCGTCGAGTTCGTGATCACCGCACGATGACGGGTTCTCCGCGGCATCCGAGGACCGGTTCGGGCGGCGAAAGCCTTGGCGCACGCGCGGCAGGCTTTGGTATAGAAACCCGGATGCGCACGCGCTGGCATGTCGCGGTGATCGTCGGGGTGGCCCTCGGCCTCGCCGCGCCGGCGCATGCCGATCCGCGGGCCGAGGTCGCCGCCAAGGCCCGATCGGCGATGGCGAGCTACGACGCGATGGACTACGAGGCGGCGCGGCGCCAGCTCTACCAGGCCCTGGCGATCGCCAAGAAGGCCAAGCTCGACAAGGATCCGATCGTCGCGCGGGTCTATCTCGATCTCGGCATCGCCCAGCTCGCCGGCTCGGATCCCGAGGGCGCCAAGGTCGCGTTCCTGTCCGCGGTGCAGATCGATCCGCGGATCGCGATCGATCCGGCGTACAAGTCCGCCGAGCTGGTGCGGATGCTCGACGAGGCCCGCGCGGCGGCCGGCGACTCCGGCGAGCCGGCGAGCGACGACTGCAAGTCGGTCCGCGGCCTCCAGCTGGCCGCGATCGACGGCGCTCACCCCGGCGTCGCTCAGCCGGTCGAGGCGCTGGTCGGCGGCGAGCTGTCCCCGGCGCGCGTCGTCGTGATGTACCGGCCCGAGGGCGCGATCGACTTCACCGAGGTCCGGCTCACCCGCCAGGCCGGCTGCCGCTACACCGGCACGATCCCGGCGGCGGCGATGCACGGCGCGCTGGTCCACTACTACGTCGCGGCGTACGACGCCGGCAACAAGGTCCTCGCCGCCAGGGGCTCGTCCGGATCGCCGCTCGCGCTCGACCTGGGCGCTGCCGCGACGCCGGGCCACGGCACCGCCGAGCCGAGCCACGGCGTCGCCGAGCCCGGCGGCGGCGGCCCTCCGCCGAGCTCGCCCGAGCACGCGGATACCCCGGGCATCGTCGGCGCGGCGACCCCGGGCCCGCGCGGCGCGAAGATCGTGATCGCCGCGTCGATCGGCACCGGGGTCGGCTACGTCACCGGCAAGACCGAGGGCGAGAACATGGTGCAGAAGTGCTGCCTGGGCACGAGCCCGGTCGTGATCTCGCCCGAGGTCAGCTACCGCGCGAGCGCCCGGCTCTCGATCGGCGCGGTCGCCCGCATCGGC
>DASWRS010000465.1:0-7827 GCA_036403075.1 Kofleriaceae bacterium | reverse complement strand
GCGCCGGACTGGACCAACGCGATCCCGGTCGGCAACGTCAACAGCGCGACCTTGCCGCTCGCGCCCAAGGACAACTTCCAGTTCGGCGTCCGCGCGGTCGACACCGCCGGCCACCGCGGTCCGGTCGGCTTCCCGATCAAGACCAGCTGATCGCGCTACTTGACCTTGGCGATCGCGGCCTCGATCCGCTTCTTCTGGACCGGGTCCTTGGTCAGCGTCAGCGCCTTGTTGTAGGCGGCCAGGGCACCCTGCTTGTCGCCCTTGAGCGCGAGGGCCTCGCCCAGGCTGTCCTGGGCGTTCCACGACTCGGGGAAGCGCTGCGTGATGGTCACGAACAGCTTGATCGCGTCGTCGACCTTCTTGTCGTTGAGCAGGCCGTACGCGGTCCCGAGCAGGTCGGTCTCGGTCGCCAGCGCCTGGGCCTTGGTGCGCTCCTCGGCGGCGCCCGCGGCGTTGCCCTTCTTCTCGAGGATCTGGGCCCGCACCATGTGGGTCTGGTACTGGCCGCCGCGCTGCAGCGCGGTGTCGGCGAACTTGAGCGCCTCGTCGAGGTTGCCGCCGTTGCGCAGCCAGTAGCGCGCGGCCTGGGTCAGGGTCTCGGGCCGGAAGCCCGCCAGGCCGCGGAGCTCGCCGCGCACGTTCGCCATCACGATCTTCGGGGTATCGACCTCGATCGCGATCGGCACCGCGAGCTTCTCCCAGCGCAGCACCAGCGTGCCCTTGGTGTCGGCGACATCGTCGAAGCCGTACGACAGCCGCTCCTCGCTGGTGGTCTCGGTCCGGGGCGTGACCGTCACGCGCAGCGCGTCCTCCTTCTGGTCGTACGTGAAGCTGCCCCACGCCGTGGTCATGTTGCTGAACGCGATCGTCCACTCCCTGGCCGTCGGGATCATGTGCAGGCCGTAGGTCCCGGCCTTGAGCGGCTTGCCGCCGACCTTGACGTCGGACGAGAACGACACGGTGGTGTTCTCGTTCGCGCCGGCGCGCCACGGCTCGTTGTACGGCACGAGCTGGCCCCAGATCGTGCGGCCGTTGACCGCCGGCCGGTGGTAGACGACCTTGATCTCCGTGATCCCGATCGTCTGCTCGGTGGTCGCGGCGGGGCTGGGCTCGGGGAGCTTCAGCTGCGCGTAGGCCGTCGCGGAGCCGAGCATGATTGCAATCGTGAGAAGCGATCTCATATGCGCGGCAGTATCGCTGTTCCGGGCCGAATAATCCCGTCTGGCGATGGCAGGTGTTTGCAGATTCGACGCGCGAGCGCCGCAGGCCAGTCGCTCCGTGTCGCGCTCAACCCGAGGCCGCCGCCGCCCGCGCGGGCAGCACCGCCTGGAGCAGCGCCGAGATCCCGACGACGGTGGCACAGCCGATCACGTTGAACCACAGAAAGCCCAGGCCGGACGAGAAGAACAGGGTCACGACCAGCGCCTCGGCGATGGCCGCGCCGATCAGCACGGGGGTGGCGGTGATCCGGCGCAGGAACAGCGCCACGACGAACAACCCGAGGATCGTGCCGTAGAAGATCGAGCCCAGGATGTTCACCGCCTCGATCAGGTTGGCAAACAGCGACGCGCCGCTGGCGAACCCGAGCACGACGACGCCCCAGGCCACCATCGCCAGCTGTGAGACCCGGAGGTCGCGGGTCCGGGGGCCCGGCGGCCGGCCGAGCGCCTGCCGGATCCGCAGGTAGAAGTCCACGGTGGTGGTCGAGCCCAGCGCGACCAGCTCGCCGGCGACCGAGCTCATCGCGGCGCACAGGATCACCGCGAGCAAGAGGCCGACCAGACCGACCGGCAGGTGCGAGAGGATGAAGGTCAGGAACACGAAGTCGGTGTCGCGGGTCTCGGCGTCCGGCAGCGTGCGCTTGATCAGCGCCTTGGCGTCGCGGCGGACTTCGGCGATCTGGCCGGCGGCCGCCGTCAGCGTGGCGCGGGCGGCCGGCTCGTCGGTGCGGCCCTGGGCCGCGAGGTAGCCCAGCGCCGCCGTGCGCTCGGCCTCGAACGCGCGATCGTAGCGCGCCTCGAGCGCGTGGACCTCGGCGGGCCGCGCGGCCTCGACCCGGGCGAGCGTGGGCGCGTCGAAGTGCATCGGCGGCCGTGTGAACAGGTAGAACACGAACACCATCACGCCGATGAACAGGATCAGGAACTGCATCGGGACCTTGAACAGGCCGTTGAACAGGAGGCCGAGCCGGCTCTCGGCGATCGAGCGGCCCGACAGGTAGCGCTGGACCTGCGACTGATCGGTGCCGAAGTACGACAGCGCGAGGAAGAACCCGCCGGTGATCCCCGACCAGAAGTTGTAGCGGCTGCTCCAGTCGAGCTCGAAGCTGACCGGGTTGATCCGGCCGAGCGCGCCGGCGACCCGGACCGCGCCGCCGAGCGAGACCTGCGCGGGCAGCCGCGAGATCACGACGGCCGCGGCGATCACCAGGCCGACCATGATCACGATCATCTGCTGGCGCTGGGTCTGGCTGACCGCGCGGCTGCCGCCGAGCAGGACGTAGAACACGACCAGCGCGCCCATGCCCCAGATCGTCTCGTGCAGCGGCCAGCCCAGGATCTGCGACAGGATGATCGACGGCGCGTAGATCGTGATCCCGGCGGCCAGGCCTCGGCCGATCAGGAACAGCCCGGCGCCGAGCATCCGGACCCGGACATCGAAGCGGTGCTCGAGGTACTCGTACGCGGTGCGGACCTTGAGCCGGTGGTAGACCGGCACGAACACCGCGCTGATCACGATCATCGCGAGCGGCAGGCCGAAGTAGAACTGCACGAACCGCATGCCATCGGCATATGCCTGGCCGGGCAGCGACAGGAACGTGATCGCGCTGGCCTGGGTCGCCATGATGCCCAGGCCGATCGTCGGCCAGCGCAGCGACTCGCCGCGGACATAGGAATCGACGTCGCGCACGCCGCGCGAGCGCCACGCACCGTAGCCCACGATCGCGGCGATCGTGACGAGCAGGACCCCCCAGTCGAGCGCGGCGAGCCCGGTCATGACGCCCACCGGGTCAGCCACCAGAACACCACCGTCTCCGCGGCGAGCAGCCCGGCGACCAGGAGATAGATCCGGCCCCACCGGCCCCAGAACGGCGGCGGCTCGTCGGGCGGCTGTGCCGGCGCGGTCGGCACAGTCATCGGGCGCCGCTGCCCCCGGCGAGCAGGTTCGCGAACAGCCGGTAGGCGCCGGGCACCCCGGCGGGCAGCTCGCGGAAGAACACCAGGCCGGTATAGATGTAGCGGCCCTTGCCGTGGCGCGCGATCAGGAGGCCGCCGTCGAGCGGGCCCTCGCCCGGATCGGAGAACCGCAGGATCGGCGTGTAGCGCGGATCCCACTTGGCGCCGAAGTAGATCCCGCGCTCCTGGACCCAGCCGGTGAAGTCAGCCGGCGAGATCTCGTTGGGGTGGTGCAGCACCGGGTGCTTCGGATCGAGGAACGTGACGGCCGCGGTCTCGTCGGTGATCCGGTCGCGCCCGAGCTCGAGCGGGAACGGCCCGATCGGCCCTTCGAAGTCGGTGGTGTTGTACTGGACGATCAACGTGCCGCCGCGCTCGACGTAGGCGAGCAGGCGCGGGTGGACGGCGCGGACGGCGGCGCGGGTGTTGTACGCGCGGATCCCGAGCACGATCGCGGCGTAGCGCGACAGGTCGCCGGTGCCGAGCGCCGTGTCGTCGAGCTCGTCGACCGCCATGCCGACGTGGGCGAGGTCGGCGGCGATCGAGTCGCCCGAGCCGCGGACGTAGCCGATCCGGCCGGCGGGCAGCTTGAGCGACAGCGGGACCAGCGCGACCGCGGCCGGCCGCAGCACGACCTGCACGGGGATGTGCGGGTGATCGATCACGTCCTCGCGCAGCGACCACCCGGTATCGCCGATCCGGACCACCGGGTGGGCCTCGCCGGCCGCGGCGCCGGGTCCCGGCGAGACCTGGAACTCCACCGTGGCCTCGTCGCCGAGCTTGGCCAGCGTGACCTGCTGGCTCGCCGGCTGGGCGGTCCACCCGGCCGGCAGCTCGAGCTCGACCCGCCCGGTCACCGCGTCGCGCCCGGCGCGGACCCGGAGCGCGAGCGGCGCGTGGCGGCCCGGCGCCATGACCGCGTCGCGCAGCGGCGTCACCGTCGCCGGCGGCACGATCGTGAACAGCCGGACCCGCTCGCCGAGCACGCGATCGGTCCAGGCGTGGACCACCGGCAGCGCCAGGTGCACGGTGCGGCCGGCGATGGCGACCTCGACCGCGATCTCGAGCGGCGCGGGCTCGTGCGGCGCGCCGATCAGCGCCGGATCGGCGACCACGTAGTGCCCCGGCGTCGGCGGCCGGGCGAGCCAGTACGCCAGCGACGGCGGCGCCTGCGCGGGCAGCGCCACGGCGAGCTTGACCGGGTGCTTGTCGCCGACCGCCAGCGCGAGCGCCGCGGTGACCGGCGGTGCCCCGGCGGCCTCGATCCGCTGCACGGTGACTGCGGTGTTGCGGGTGACCAGCTCGACGGTGACGTCGACCGTGGTGCCGGGCGCGCCGACCGGGCTCGCCGAGGTCGCGCGCGCGTAGAACCCCGCGGCGTCGGCGATCGCCTGATCCAGCGCGCGCCGGGTGTCCGAGACCCGCGGCTCGTCGGCCAGCCGGTCGAGCTCGCCGCGGGCGCGGATCAGCGCGGGCAGGGCGCGCTCGGGGTGATCGCGATCGAGCGTGCGCTGGGCGTCCGCGATCGCGCGCGCGTAGCCGGCGGCCGCCGCGCCGTAGCGCTTCCAGGTCAGCTCGATGCCGTCGAACGGCCCGGGGGCCTCGCCGGCCGGGCGCTGGCCCTCGAGCACCACGAAGTGCTCGGTCACCGCGCCGCGATCCTCGGGCACGCCGAAGCCCTGGCTCTTGTGCTGGCTGCGCGACCGCGCCGCGAGCTCGCCCATCGCCAGGCCGAGCCGCGGATCGTAGACGCCGACCTCGAGGTGGACGGCGTCCTTGGGCGGCGCGGCACCGCCGAAGTTCCCGGTGTTCCACAGCAGGCGATCGGCCTGCCACGGCCGGACGCCGTGCTTGAGCTGCTCGGGGAACCGCTTCGGATCCGCGGCGGCCGCGAACGCCTCGCGGGCGAGCAGGGCCGACGCGGTGTGGTGGCCGTGGTTGGGCGGCTTCTCCGAGAACCGCGTGATGATCACGTCGGGCTGGAACGTCCGGATCACCCAGACCACGTCGGCGAGCGCCTCGTCGTGGCCCCACTGGGCGAGCGCCTCGTCGGCGCGCTTGGAGTAGCCGAAGTCGCGCATCCGGGTGAAGAACTGGCGCGCGCCGTCGATCCGGCGGGCCGCGAGCAGCTCCTCGGTCCGGATCACGTCGAGCAGGATGCCCTGCTCGCCGCCGATCAGGTTCTGGCCGCCGCCGCCGCGGGTCATCGACAGGTAGCCGACGTCGAGGTGGCGGATGTTGGCGAGGTAGGCCAGCAGCCGGGTGTTCTCGTCGTCGGGGTGCGCCGCGACGTAGAGCACGCGCCCGGTGGTCGCCAGCCGGTCGACCGCGTGGGCGAGCGCGCCGGCGCCGGGGTCGGCCGCGGCGAGCGCGGGTCGGCCGAGGACTGCGCAGATCATCACGAGGAGCCATCGCATCATAGTGAACGTCCTGTGGTTGCGTCTCGGTCCGCGAGCACGTGCCGGAAGTAGATCTCGTAGCGCTCGACCGCGAGGTTCATCGAGAACAGGGCCTCGGCGCGGGCGCGCGCGAGGTCGGTCATGGTGTCGTGGGTCCGGCGATCGCGGACCCCGGCGATCACCGCCGCGGCCAGCGCGTCGACGTCGCCGCATGCCACCAGCGTGCCGGCGTCGCCGACGACCTCGGGGACGCCGCCGACCCGGTAGCCGAACACCGGCACGCCGCTCGCCATCGCCTCGAGCGCGGCGACGCCGAAGCTCTCGCTCTCGCTGGTCAGGAGGAACCCGTCGGCGTGGGCGAGCAGCCCGGCGAAGTCGCGGCGCCGGCCGAGCGAGCACACCGCGTCGGTCACGCGCAGCTCGCGGGCGCGGGCCTCGACCGCGGCGCGCTCGGGGCCGTCGCCGACCAGGACCAGGCGCGCCGGCAGTGTGCGGCGGATCCGCGCCAGCACCTCGATCAGATCGAGCGGCCGCTTGATCGGCCGGAAGTTCGAGACGTGGAACAGCACCGGCCCGGTCTCCGCGCTGCCGAACAGCCCGGCGAGCTGCGCGCGATCGCGGCGCGCCGGCGGCGTGAAGCGCTCGAGGTCGACGAAGTTGGCGATCACCTCGATCCGATCGGGCGAGAGGCCGAAGTGATCGACCGCCTGGCCGCGCAGGTAGTGCGACGGCGTGGTCAGCCCGGCGCAGGCCTCGAGCGCGAACGCGGTCACGGCGTGCAGGCTCGGGTGCGAGCCCAGCGTGGTGACGTCGGTGCCGTGCAGCGTGACCACCATCGCCGGCGCGGCGGCGCCGAGCACCTGGGTGACCAGCATCGCGCTCGCGGCGTGCGGCACCGCGTAGTGCAGGTGGATCAGGTCGAGCGGCTCGCGCCGCGCTAGCTCGATCAGCCGGCTCGCCACCGCCTCGCCGTACGGCGCGTGCTCGAACACCGGCGAGCTCGGCACGTCGACGTGCTCGAACCGCACCGCGGTCGCCTTGAGCCGCTCGGGCAGCGCGGTCGCGACCAGGTGGACGCGGTGGCCGCGGTGGGCGAGCGCGAGCGCGAGCTCGGACGCGATCACGCCGCTGCCGCCCAGCGCCGGGTAGCACACGGTGGCGAGTCGCAGGGGTTGGGTCAGCGCCCTCATGATACCGGCTCGAAGGCGTGGGCCTCGGTGAACGGGTTGTCGCGGAAGTGGCGCACCGGATCGACCAGGCCGAGCACCGCGGCGCTGCGCAGCGGCTCGCCGTGGCTCGCGCCGATCATGCTGCCGTAGTAGCGGTCGCGGGCCTCGATCGCCGCGATCGCGCCGGGCGCGCTGATCAGCGTCGGATCCGCGTCGCCGGGGCCGGCGCCGCCGCGGCGCGCCAGCTGGCTGCCGTAGCACGCGATCGCGCGCGCCTTGCGGGCGGCCGCCGCCGAGGTGTCGACCACGAAGCTCGGCGTCATCCGGTGGCGCATCGCGTAGTACAGCAGCTGCCGCGGCACGAACCGGGGGCCGGCCTCGGGCGCGTAGTTGCGCACGCCGGCGAACATCACCGCGCGGGTCACCAGCGCGCCGGCCGCGGCGTGATCGGGGTGGCGATCCTCGAGCCACGGCGCGAGCACGATCTCCGGGCGCCGCCGCCGCAGCTCGGCGACGACGCGGGTGATCTGGTCGGGCACCGCGGCGAGCTCGGTGTCGGGCAGCTCGAGGTTGTCGCGGAACCCGATCCCGAGCTCGGCGCTCGCGGCCTCGGTCTCCCGCGCGCGCTCCTCGGGCGTGCCGTGGCTCGCCTTCTCGCCGCGGGTCAGATCCGCGATCGCCGTGGTGTGGCCGAGCTCGGCGAGCCGGATCAGCGTCCCGCCGCAGAACAGCTCGACGTCGTCGGGGTGGGGCCCGAACGCGAGCACGTCGACGCCGTGGCCGGTCATGCCAGCTCCTGGAGCGTGGGCCAGCGGGTGAGATCGCCGGGATCGATCGCGGCGACCACGCGCGCGGTGATCGTCCGGTCTCCGGCCCGCGCCGCAAACCCGGCGAGGCCGAGCGTGCGCTCCTGGGGCGCGCCGCCGGGGACCAGCCGCGCGCGCAGCCGCTGGACCGCGTCGACCAGCGCCGCGTCGCGATACAGCGCCGCGCGCTCGACCTTGCCGGCGAGCTTGCCGATCGCGCGCTCGACCGAGCCGCGGGTCCGGGCCAGCGCCTTGCCGATCTCGGGGCCGGCGCCGG
>DASWRS010000464.1:0-4102 GCA_036403075.1 Kofleriaceae bacterium | reverse complement strand
TCGATCCCCGAGGTCGTGTTCAAGGTGGTCTACGAGCAGCCGGTGCCGCTGACCGAGCGGCTGCCGTCGGTGCCGCCATCGATCGCGGCCGCCGTGACCCAGGCGATGGCCAAGCCGTCCGACGAGCGGTTCGCGACCGTGACCGCGTTCGCCGAGGCGATCACCGGCCAGCCGTTGACCCTGACGCGCGGCCAGGTCCCGGTGCCGGCCGGCGCAGACTCGCCCAGCGCCGCGCGCCGGGTCGCCACGAACGAGGCCTTCGCGCGCACGATGGGCTCGGGCGATCACGGTGATTCGCCGCTCGCCATGATCGCGACCGCAGCGCCCGGTGTGCCCGGCAGCCCGATGCTTCGCAACCCGCCGACGGCGAACGCGCCGATCGCGGTGGGAACCGCGCGGTCCGCGCCGCGAGCGATCGCCGCTGCGCCGGGCGCCGCGGCCTCCCCGCCCCTCGCCACCGTCACGCCCGTCACGCCCGTCGCGCCACCCGTGGCGGCCACGGTCGACGTGTCCACCCACGATGCGCCGAGACCGCCCGGGCGATCCGCCCGCGTGATCGCCGCGATCGTGCTGGCGGGCGCCGCGGCGGCCGCGGCGATGTACCTGGTAATGCGCGACCACGGACCGGCGCGCCCCGAGCAACAAGAGCGGCGGCCAGGCGATCGCGTGGCGACGGTGATTCCCACCGACCCCAAAGCCACCGACCCAAAAGCCACCGACCCAAAAGCCACCGACCCAAAAGCCACCGACCCGAAAGCCACCGACCCGAAAGCCACCGACCCAAAAGCCACCGACCCAAAAGCCACCGACCCAAAAGCCGTCGGCCAGAAGCCCTCCGATCCGGGCGCAGCGCATCTGCCCGGCAGGCCGGGTCCCAGCGCGGGCCGCAAGGACCACGGCGTGGTGGCCAGGCCGCCGGTGCATGACGGCCCGCCGGCGGTGCCGTCCGGCGAGGAGGACGACGACGCTCGCGAGAAGCTCTCCCAGGCCAACGCTGCGCTCGAGCGGCGCGACTACGATGCCGCCGAGCGGCTGGCCACGGCGGTGATCAACTCGTCAGCGGGGCCGCGGCAGCGCGCCGCCGCGCGCCTGGTCCACGGCACCGTCCAGTGCGTCGCACGCAACGACCAGGAAGCCGCGCAGATCGACCTGCGCAACCTCGTCGGCTTCCGCGCCCTCCGGACCAAGCTCCTCTCCGTGTGCCGCAACCACGGCATCCTCGGCCAGTAGCCGCGGCGGCCAGTAGCCGCGGCGGCCGGTAGCCGCGGCGGCCAGTAGCCGAAGCGGAGTCGGCGTCGCGCACGGCCGAAGGGGACTGTCGAAACGCGTTCGCGAGACGTCAACGCGGCTCGCCGGGGGCGACCGCGAGCGGATGGGGTCGGCGGCCGCGACCGTGACCAGGATTGGCAGGCCTTGCTCCGCACATACCTCGCGTTGCCCGCGCAGGCGCCGGTGGTTATTCGGCGGGCGCGGCTCCGACACCCATCCGCGCAGCAGCCCCCGGGAGCCGCGTGTACGCGCTCTCCCCGACGCAACCTACGCCCTGCACGCTCGCCCGTAGCTCGGCACGCGGCGGGGCGGGCGCGGCGAGGCGCGCCGCGCATCACAACGGCGGGCCGTGCAGCAGGATCAGCACGCGACGCTCACCGCTCGGGCTCGACACGGTGAGGTCGACGAAGCCGCCGCGCAGCGGCGCCCGTGCAGCGATCACCGCGCCGGCTTCGAGATCACCGGTCACCACGCGATCGTTGACCGCGATGACGTGCTCGTCGGGACGCAGCGGGATCAGCGCCGCGAGCTGCGACGGCGCGATGCCCTCGGCAACATCGATGACGCTGAGCGGAGCTCCGCGATCGCACGCCGCCGCCGCCGCCGCCGCCGGCAGCGCGGCGCTCGGCCTCGCGATCGGCGGAGCAGCCGCGGGAGGCATCACCACGATCCGCATCGGCGGGAACGTGGCGATCAGGACCACGCAGGTCACGCACAGCGCGGTGGTGAGCAGCCGGAGCAGGATCATGCGCCAGGAGCCTTGCAACGGCTCGGCCATGGCGCGCGGCGGCGGCGGTTCGCAGCGTTACCTGACAGGGTTGGCCGTGTGGGGAGCAGGCCATGCCAGACTGGCAGCGACCGCCGCCGCCGCGTGTCACTTCTTCATCTGCTGCGCGAGGTAGTTCTGCTCGCCGACCTGGCGGATCAGCTCGAGCTGGGTCTCGAGCCAGTCGGTGTGCTGCTCCTCGCCGACGAGGATCCGGGTGAACAGATCCTCGCTCGCGTTGTCGCCGACCTTGCGCGTGGTCTCGATGCCCTGGTTCAGGAACGCGATCGCCGCGTACTCGACCTGGAGGTCGCTCTCGAGCTGCTCCTTGACGGTCTCGCCGACACGGAGCTTGTGGTAGCGCTGCAGATTGGGCACGCCCTCGAGGAACAGGATCCGGCTGATCACCTGATCCGCGTGCCGCATCTCGTCGATCGATTCCTCGCGGATCTTGTGCGCGAGCCGCTCGAACCCCCAGTTTTCACACATCTTCGCGTGAATGAAGTACTGGTTGACCGCCGTGAGCTCGTTGGTGAGCAGGTTGTTGAGGAGCGTCAGCACCTCTTCGTTGCCCTTCATCGGGACCGCCTCGCTGCGCCACCGGCGCGTGGGACTAGCGATTCGACCTTAGCGACACGAGATCGCCGGCACAATCGCGCGGGCAACCATTTGCGCCTCGGCTCACGAGGCGATCTCGAAGCTCGTCGACGCACGCGCCACAGCCGGTGCCCGCGCCGCAGCGCTGACCGATCTCCTGCACCGTGCGCGCCCCGTCATCGATCACGGCCGCGAGGTCGCGCTCGGACGTCGGGTGGCAGATGCAGATCAGCACTGGGTTTCAATTGATAATGCATTTCAAATCCACTTTCGTCAAGGCCCTCGCCTCGGCGTACCGGGCAGATGAAAATTCTGGCCGATCCCGCAACTTTGCGCGACGCTCCCGCGTGGATGCGTCGTACCTACCTCATCCTGGTGGCGCTGGTCGCGTGCCGCGACAAGGCTCCCGAGCCGCCGCCCCCGCCGCCCCCGCCGCACGACGGCGTCACGCTGCTCCAGGCCGGTGCGCCGCCGCTCGCGCCGCTGCGCTATCACCTGACCCGGGGGACGAAGACCGCCGCCGAGCTGGTCTGCGATGTCGACATCAAGAGCGATGACCGGAGCGGACCGATGCCGACGCTGGTCGTCGACCTCGAGACCACCGTCGAGGACGTGCTCGGCGACGGCTCGGCGAGGCTGCGCATCACCGTCGTCGACACCCGGATTCGCGACCGTCCCGGCAGCCAGGTGGCGAGCGACGTGATGCAGGCGCAGGCCACCGCGATGCGCGGCGTTGTCCTCACCGAGACGCTGGCGCCCGACGGCGCGGTGTCCGATGCGCAGGTGATCCCGCCCGTGCCCGCCACGCGCCCCGCCGGCGGGCCGAGCGCCGCCGATGTCACCGCCAAGGCCTCCGGCCGGCTCGACAGCCTGCTACGCAGCCTCGAGCGCATGGCGATGCGCCTGCCCGCCGAGCCGGTCGGCATCGGCGCGACCTGGAGCGAGCGCAGGACGCTTCCGGAGGGCGGCATCCGAGCGACGTCGGAGATCCGCTACACGCTCGTGTCGATCACCGGCTCCACGCTCGCGTACACCGGCGCGGGACAATCGAGCGGCACGCCGCAGACCGTCGAGCAGGACGGCGTCAAGATCGAGGTCGCCGACACGCACGGGCGCTCCGAGGTCCAGGGTTCGATCGACCTGGCGCGCTACACGCTCGACGGGATGGCGCGCTCGACGTTCTCGTCGTCGATGACGGTGATCGCGCCGGACGCCGGCCCAGGCGCGGCGCGCTCGACGGTCGAGATCACGATGGCGGTCCGGATGACGCCGCTCGCCGGGGGCACGGCCGGCGCCGCAGCGGCGCCACCGGCGGCAGCGCCCGCAACGCCGGACGACGCGGCGTCACCGGACGAGACCGGCGGCAGCGGCGGACACGGCGGACACGGCGAACAGGGCGGACACGACGGACCGTAGCGCTTGCGTGCGCCACGGCCGACCTTCGTCACACGCAGGGTTCAGGCGGAAAAA
>DASWRS010000463.1:0-5373 GCA_036403075.1 Kofleriaceae bacterium | reverse complement strand
CAACGCGAGATAGATTCCCAGGCCGGGTGGTCCTTCGCCGGCCCGTCGTGGGGATGGCGCGGACCTCCGATCGCAATCCGGCCGTTAACAGACGAGCGTTGGGCCCAGACCCGCGTCGCCAGCGCGCGTGTTTGCGTTCTCCCCAGCGCGCTGACGGGCAGATCTCCTGCGATGAAGCCCTGGTACCCTGCGACCGAGATCTCGGGTGCGAGGAGCGCCAGATGCTGATCGGCGCGGTCAGCGCGGTCAGCGCGGTCGGCGCGGTCGGCGCGGTCGGCGCGGTCGGGCACCCGCGGGCACCCGCAAGCACCGCGACCGGGTCAGATCACGGTTTGGGCGCGGGCGGCTTTGCGGCGGGTGGGGCCGAGGCGGGGGCCGAGGCGCGCGGAGCTGGGGCGGCCGATGGAGTCGGGGCGGCGGCGGCCGGGGTTGGGGCGGTCGGGGCGGCGGTCGGGGCGGCGGCCGGAGGGGCGGGGGCCGCCGCAGCCGGGGAGGCCGCCGGAGGGGCGGGGGGCTTCTCGGCAGGGATGGCCGCCCGCGCGGAGTCGTCGCCGAGTGAGGCGGGTAGCGGCGGCAGCTCGTTGATCGCCGGTAGGAGGGCGATCTCGATGCGGCGGTTCTTCGCGCGATCCTTGGACACCGGGTCGTGCTCGCCGGCGCCGGCGGCGACCAGGTTTCGCGGATCCATGCCGGCCTGGACCAGGAACCGGGTCACGGTCAGGGCGCGCGCGGTGGACAGCTCCCAGTTGTCCTTGTACGTGCTGCTCTTGAGCGGCACGTCGTCGGTGTGGCCGACGACCAGGAAGCGGCGCTCGGGGAACCGCTTGAGCGTGATGCCGACCTCGAGCACGGCGAGCTCGCCGGGCTTGGATAGATCGGCGATGCCGGACGGGAACAGCACCTCCGAGGGCAGCGACAGCACCAGGCTGCCGCGCCGCGCGGTGACCTTGAGCTGGCCGGTGTCGATCATCTTGGCGAACTGCTTCTGGATGTCGCTGATCGCGGTGAGCCGCTTCTCGGCCTCGGCGCGCTGCGCGGTCAGCGCGGCCAGCTCGTCCTTCGAGGCGTTCAGGTTGTTCGAGATCGCCGTGAGCTGGATGTCGAGCTCGGCCGCCTTCTTCTTGTTGGCGTCGATCAGCTTGTTGTTGGAGTCGAGCAGCGCGTTGCAGCCGGTGTACTTCTTGGTGGCCTCGTCGATCTGCGGCTTGACCTTGGCGAGGTCGGCGCGGCAGCCCGCGACGGTCTCGTCGGCGGTCTGGGCCGCGTGGCGATATTGCCAGGCGTAGTAGCCACCGGCGGCCGTGCCGGCGGTCATCACGAGCGCGAACAACCACAGCCGCCAGGGGAACCGTCTGGCCCTGGGCGGTTTCCCAGGCTTGCCGATCTCGTCGGTGTCGAACTTCGCCATGCGGTACCTCCGGCAGCAACGATAGCGCTCCGATCCCGCTTCGTCAGGTGCCGGGGTGGTTACTCGTGCCGCGATGTGCGTCCACCGGCCACCGCTCAGGCCCGCGGCGTCAGGTCGGCGGGCGACAAGATCTCGCGATAGAACGCCTCGCCGTCGTCGCCCAGGCCGATCAGCGTCAGCCGGTCGCCGTCGATCTCGATCAGGCCGGCGTTGTAGCGCACCGCCCGGAAGATCACGCCGGGCCGCGGCGCGCCGGGGCTGCCCAGGCCGCGGGCGAGCGGGCCGATCTGGACCTCGCGGATGCCGAAGGCGTGGCGCTGGACCGCGAAGAAGTGCTGGTCGCCGCTGACGAACAGCACGCCGGGCGTGCCGACCAGCGCGGCGAAGATCGCGTCGCGCTCGGTCTTGAACGCCGCCCAGTGGTCGTCGCCCTCGCCGTAATCGAGCGGCACGCTGGTCAGCACCAGCTTGAAGGTCGCCGTGCTGCGGGTGACGCCGTCGATCAGCCAGCGGCGCTGGTCGGCGCCGAGCATGGTCTTGGCGGCGTCGTCCGCGGCGTTGTTGGCGCTGCGGAACCGGCGGCAGTCGAGCAAGAAGCACTCGAGGTCGGCGCCCCAGCGCCAGCGGCGATACCGGATCTCGCCGGCGGCCTCGCGCAGCGGGAAGAACTCGTCCCAGACCTGGATCGCGGCGGCGTAGCGCTCGGGCTCGTCGAGCCGGGTCCGGCCGTCCCAGTCGTTGCGGACCTCGTGGTCGTCGTAGATCGCGTACATCCCGGCGGCCGCGAGCAGCGCGCGGACCGGAGGGTGGGTGCGGAGCTCGACGTGGCGCGCGCGGTACTCCGCGACGGTGTGCGCCGGCGGGCCGTTGTCGGTGTACGGGAAGTCGCCGATCGAGATCACCAGGTCGGGCGCGGCGGCGGCGACCGCGTCGATCATGCCGCTGGCGAACGCGGGGCTCGGATCGCAGTCGGCGGTGACGGCGAGCCGCACCGGCCGGCGATCGCCGGCGCCGGGCGCGGTGCGGACGCGGTGCGGGCCGAGCGCGAGCCCGGCGATGGTCACCGTGATCTCGTACGCGGTGTCCGGCGCGAGCCCGGTCACGACCAGCCGGCCGATCTCGCCATCGAGCGTGACCGGCGTCCGGATCGGCGGCCGGCCCGCGGCGCGGACCGCGACCTCGGCGGGGCGGCCGGCGAGCCGGCTCCAGATCGCGACCACCGCGGAGTCTTCGCCGGGATCGAGCACGGCGCTGGCCGCGACCACCGGCTGGTTGTCGCCGCAGGCGATCAGCCGGGACATCGTGCTCGCCGCTGCCAGCCGCAGCAGCTCCCGCCGCGTCGGGTGCATGGCGGCAGGATAGCTCAGGCGCGTGCCGCGCCGGCCGGCGATGGTGCGCCGCGCCCGGCCGTGCCACGCTGCGCACGTGACGCCGACCCGCCTCGAGCTCGCCGACCTGACGATCCGGATCACCGGTCCCTCCGACGCGCCGGTCACGTGCGTGCTGTTCCACGGCTTCGGCGCGCCGGGCGATGATCTGGTCGCCCTCGCGGCCGAGCTCGACGCGCCGGCCCGCCTGGTGTTCCCCGAGGCGCCGCTGTCGCTCGGCGGGCTGTACGGCGACTCGCGGGCGTGGTGGCTGCTCGACCTCGCCCGGCTCGAGGACGAGCTGCGCCGCGGCGTGCCGCGCGACCGGCGCGCCGAGATCCCCGATGGGCTGGCCGAGGTCCGCGCGCAGGTGATCCGGCTGATCGAACAGCTCGCGGCCCGGTTCGCGGTCGCGCCCGATCGCCTGGTGCTCGGCGGGTTCTCCCAGGGCGCGATGCTGGCGCTCGACGTCGCGTTGCACCTGCCGGCGCCGCCGGCGGGCCTGGTGCTGATGTCGGGCACGCTGATCGCCGAGACCGCGTGGCAGCCGCGCATGGCGCAGCTCGCCGGCGTCCCGGTGATGCTGTCGCACGGCCGCAACGATCAGCTGTTGCCGTTCTCGATCGCCGAGGTCCTGCGCGACCGGCTCGTCGCGGCCGGCGCCGCGGTCGACTGGCAACCGTTCGCCGGCGGCCACGAGATCCCGCGGGCCGCGATCGACGCCGCCGGGCAGCTACTGCGCGGGATCGCCGCGCGCTGAGCGGTATCCCCCCGTGCGACGAGCGGCGGCGCGAAGATCCTACCGTGCGCGCCTCCCAGGGAGCCGATTCCTGGCTCTCCGTAAATTTGGCGCGCTCGCGGCCGAGATCAACCGAGCTTCTGACTGATCAACCGATTCAGCGATACGCCTTGTTCGGCAGCTTCCATCGCGAGCTCGCGATGCTGTTCAGGCGGAACGCGGAGCAGAATGCTTCCCTTGAACTGGCGGAGGGATAACGGCTCCGGAATCGGTTCCTTACTCTTGGCCATGTCCTTGAGCACGTCCGCAACCAGCTTGGTGATTCCGTTCAACGCCTCCCCCTGCGTCTCGGACAACCAGCTCAGCGACGGGAATTCCGCGCATAGGCCGACGTGCTCTTGGTCTTCTTCGGACCACATTACGCGATAGGTGTACTTCTCGGGGGGCGCCATGGTCATCTCCATCTCAAATCTCGGTCGGGGTCGAGTTGAGTCACTTCTTCTTCGCCTCAGCCATCTCCTTCAACTTCGCGATCGCCGCCAACACCTGCCGCACCTGGTAAATCTTCGACTTCCCCTTCTCGTTCTGAATGTTCACGCGAGGATTTCCAGGCCACGGCATCTTGTAGACGCGATGGCTCGTGCCGCTCTGACGCGGCTTGCCGAAGTAGTGCTCGCAGACTTTGGCAAGATCAGCGAAGTGGATCTCTCGGCCGGCGCGCATGTCCGCCACGATTTGATCCACGCCTCTGCTGGCCACAGGGATCATGATAGCAATAGTGATATCGCCCGCAAGGGCCGCGCGAAGCGTCCTTCGCGAACTTCGGGTCCCAGCCCACTGGGAGCGAAATGTGACTCGAGGCCAATTAATTGTTGAAAATCAATAGATTGCCATCGATCGGCAATCGCGACGCGGTCGCCAGCGTCGTGGTGCACGAGCTCAGCAGCCTCGCGGTCGCCGGCGTCCGGGTGCAGGCCCGGCCGCGCCGTCGGCGTCAGATCTACGGCGAGGAGGTCAGATTTACGGCGACGAGGTACCAGGTTCGGCCGTAGCGCACAGTGGTGCGCTGACATCATGCGCCGGCGGATCGCGTGCGCGCCGGCGCATGCCTCGGCTCAGCGTGGTGGCGCCGGCCGGGCCGTGTCGCCGCGTAGCCAGGCCGCGTCGGGCGCGGCCAGGGCGGTGGCGGCCGCGCGGTGGCGAGCTGCGGTCGCCGGTTCGCCGCGGGCCTCGGCGATCCGGGCGACGTGGACATGAGCGATGGCGCGCAGCGCGCTGCCGGCGCGGATGTCGTCGGTGACGCGCGCCAGCAGCGGCGCCGCGGCGTCGAGGTCACCGGCGCGCGCGGCGAGCAGGCCGTCGGCGAGCCAGGCGAGCCACGGGGCGCGGGGCGCGCGGATCGCCGGGGCGACGGTCACGGCGCCAGTCGGGGCGCGGGGCGCGCGGATCGCCGGGGTGCCGGTCAGGACGCCAGTCGGGGCGCCGGTCGGGGCGCCGGTCGGGGCGCTGGTGGGTTCGCCGGGCGGGGCTCCGGCGGGGGTGCCGGGCGGGGCTCCGGCGGGGGTGCCGGTCGGGGCGCCGGACGACCGGCCGAGCTCGACGAGCGCAACGAGCCGCAGCGTGGCCGCGAGCGGCTGGAGGTCGGGTGCCGGCCGGGCACCGTCGAGCGCGTCGAGCGCCGCGAGCGCGGCGGCGTGCTCGCCTCGCAGGAGGTGCGCGAGGCCGCGACCGACGAGGTAGCGGGCGCCCGCGGCAGGGCGGCGGCGGCGGCGGCGCGCCAGGTGGCGCTGCGCGAGCTCGAACAGCCGCGTGGTGTCGCCGACCGCGAGCGCGCGCGACAGCGCCGCGGCGTCGGTCAG
>DASWRS010000462.1:0-11778 GCA_036403075.1 Kofleriaceae bacterium | reverse complement strand
CCCGGGCCCGCGGCGCGGCCATCGAGCAGGTAGCGCTCGGCGGTGAGCCCGGAGGCCAGCCCGGCGTCGAACACGGTGTGGTACAGCGCGGTCGCCTCGCGGCAGCTCGCCACCGGCGGCAGGTTGACCTCGAGCACGCCGGGGTCGGGCGTCACCGCGAACCGGATCCGGTCCGGGGCCGGCGGCGGCGCGTAGCCCTCGAGCTCGACGGCGAGCCCGGTGGCCTCGCGCGCGCGGTCGATCGCGGCGATCAGCGCGCAGAGCTCGGCGAACCGCGCGACCGGCGGCACGAACACCCACAACGTGCCGTCGCGCGGCTCGATCGCCACGGCGGTGCGGATCCCGGGCGGCGGAGTGCGCGGCTCGGCCGAATCCGGTGGCTCGCGGCGCGGGGCCGCGGCGGCGGCGGCCGTGGTGTCGCGGCGGGGCTGGTCGCCGGCGCCGGCCGCCGGATCGCGCCTGGGGTCCGGCAGGTCGAGCGCCTCGGCCCAGGTCGGCGCCGCCGCGGCCGTGATGCTGCCGAGCGGCAGGCGCAGCCCGATCGGGCTGTCGCCCCACAAAAGGAACAGGTGGTCGCGGCGCAGCTGCCAGCGCTCGGTGCGCCAGCCGGCCTCGGCCGCCGCGAGCGGCAGGACCCAGCCGACCACCCCGCCCACGCCGCGATCGAGGATCCGGGCGAGCCGGCGGCGCTCCTCCGGATCGTCGAGCCCGGCGGACCGGGGATCGACGTCGACCGGCAGGCTGGCCTCGGCGCGCAGCAGCTCCCACGGGTCCTCGTAGGCGGCGTGGAGCTCGGCCGGCACGCCGAGCGCCGCGGCCAGCGCCTCGCCGAAGCGGTGCGCCGCGTCCCGGCTGGCGTCGACGCGGAGCTCGCGCGCCGGCCACAGCGCCGGTCCGCCGCGGCGCGCGATCACGTCGAGCGCCCAGCGCGGCAGGCTCTCGCCTGGGTAGTGCTTGCCCATGCGGTGCAGGATCGCGCCGCCCGGCGCCAGCCGATCGCGCAGCTCGCGGGCGAGCCGCAGGCCACGCTGCCACTTGTCGGCGCCGAGCGCGTCGCCCTGCCACTCCGGCCGGGCCTGGGTGCCGGGGTCGCGCGCCGTGAACGTCGGCTCGCCGCCGATCCAGACCTCGAGCCCGGCCGCGGCCAGGAGCTCGTCGGTGCGATCGCCGCCGGCCTCGAGCGCGGCCCAGATCTCGTCGGTGTACGGCGCGGTCGGCCGGGCCTCGTGCCCGAGCCGCGCGATCCGGGTCGTGAACCCGACCTCGCTCGCCGCGACGTCGCTGGTGCCGTCGACCGGCGCGGCGTGCAACGGCGACGCGGTCGCCGCGAGCGCGATGTGGCCCTCGCCGCACAGCAGGCCGCTGGTGCCGTCGAAGCCGATCCAGCCGGCGCCGGGCACGTAGGCCTCGGCCCAGGCGTGCAGGTCGACCACGTCGCGCCCGACGCCGCGCGGCTCGTCGGGGATCATGCCCTCGTCGGTCAGCTGGACCAGGTAGCCCGACACGAACCGCGCCGCGACTCCGCGCGCCCGCATCAGCGCGACCAGCAGCACGGCGCTGTCGCGGCAGCTGCCGCGGCCGTGGCCGAGCGTGTCCTCGGGCGTCCAGATCCCGGGCTCGTCGCGGATCACGTACGCCACGCGCTCGCGCACCGCCGCGTTGAGCCCGACCAGCAGGCCCAGCGTGTCGCCGCCGGCGGGCAGCTGGGCCAGGAGCTCGGTGGCCTTGCGGCCCAGCCGGTACGCCGGGTCGCCGGTGTCGAGGTACGGCGCGAGCTCGGCGTCGAGCTCGTCGGGGTAGCGGAACGGCAGCTGCTTGACCCGATCGTCGATCAGGAAATCGAACGGGTTGACCGGCCGGATGTCGACCGCGAGCTCGACCAGGAGGTCGAACGCCGTCGTGGTCTGGCCGGGCTTGAACGTGACCCGCGCGACGTGGTTGCCGTGCGGATCGCGCTGCCAGTGCAGCCGGTGCTCGGGCTCGATCACCAGCTGGTAGCGCTCGATCACCGCGCGGGCGTGGTCGGCGGGCCGCAGCCGGACCACCTGGGGTCCGAGCAAGGCCGGACGCGGGTAGAGATAACGGCTGCGATGCTGGATCACGACGCGCACGGCCGGTTCTTACCAGGCGGCGCGTGCGATCGCGATGGGGCGGGCTCTTACTTGCGCAGGATGCGGAAGTCGACGCGCCGGTTCTGGGCGCGGCCTTCCTCGGTCTTGTTGCTGGCGATCGGCTTGGTCTCGCCGAACGCCTTGGTCGTCAGCCGCTTGGCGTCGACGCCCTTGCTGAGCAGGTAGGCCCTGACCGATGCGATGCGGTCCTGCGACAGCTTCATGTTGTGCCGCGGGGACGCGACCGAGTCGGTGTGGCCCTCGATCTGGACCTTCTTGATCTCGGGGTGATCGGCGAGCTCACGCGCGACGTCGTCGAGCAGCTGCTTGGAGCGCTCGACCAGCACGGCGGACTCGGTCTCGAACTGCACGGTCTCGGACAGCTCGATCTTCTCGGCGGTCGCCTTGGCGGTGGGCGGCGGCGGCGGGGGGGGCTCGGCCGGCGGCTCGGGCTTGGCCGGCTCCGGCGGCGGCGGCGCGATCGCCACCGGCGGCGGCGACGCAGCGGCGCACTTGATCACCGGCGCGGCCCAGCTGGCCACCGGGTAACAGGCCGCCTTGTCCTGGGCGCTCGCACACGCGACGAGCGCACCACTGAGACCGATCACGAGCAGGGCGCTAGAACGCATAGGTCCCTCCGAGGGTCAGCGACCGCGCGTCGAACCCCTTGGGGTCGGCGCCGGCGGCGAGGCGCAGCAGGCTGAACGCCAGCGTGACGTTCAGGCTCTCGTTGACGTGATAGTGCCCGCCGATCGACAGCGGGATCGCGTAGTTGTCGCCGGCGTTCTCGAGCGGTAGCGACACGCCGACCTGGCCCGAGACCGAGATCATCGGCGTCACGGCGTACAGCACGGTCACCGGGATCGACAGGATATCGGGGTTGGTCGTGACATCGACCATGGCCACCGTCTGCGAGCGGTTGGTCACGCCGATGAACAGGTTGGGCTGGAGCTCGACGGCGAGCTTGCCCGACTCCCAGCGGCCGACCGCGCCGAGCTTGAGCGAGAGCAGCAGCGGATCCGAGAGGTGGCTGAAGAACAGCCCGCCGTCGGCCGCCCACGCGAACATTCCGGTCTTGAGCTTGTAGCGCGCGTCGAGCCCGAAGCCGCGATAGACGTCGGGGCAGCCATTGGCCGTGCCGGACAGGCACAGCGAGGTGCCGACCCCGCCGATGAACCCCGACGCGCCGACCGAGCTGTGGACCAGGCCGACGGTCAGATCCGGCGTGGCGCCATACCACACGTCCGGGCTGATCGAGATCGGCTTGAACGCCGCACCGGTCGACAGACCGATCGGGACGAAGACGTCGAGCACGAGCCGGCCCTTGGGCAGGGTCAGCTGCGCGGCACCGTCGGTGCCGGTGTCTCCGGCCGCTGGCTTGGCCTCGCCTTCAGGTTCAGTTTGGGGTTGAGCGTTCGCGCGCGCAGCCAGCAGCGTCGCGCCGAGCACCGCCCATAAAAGTGTGGTTTTCTTGGCGATCATTACAGTGCGCGGGAATATCGCACATGTTGATTCCCGGGATGGCCCACCGGGGCGGACTTCTGCCTGTGCTGGCTCTCACGGTGAGTTCCGGCCGGACGGAGCCGCGCCCGTCCGCGGAACGTGCGGGGGTCTGGCGTCGTTGCGTCGTCCGGCGTCGTCTGGCGTGGTCAGGCCACACTCCCGTGCTTCAGGCGAGGTGCTTGTTGCGCTCGAGCCAGTTGCTGAGGGCGCGCGCGATCACGTCCGAGGGATGCGCCAGGTCGCCGGTGATCAGCGCATAGACCGTCGTCAGGGCGATCTGCAGCCCGGTCCGCCGGAGCACCTCGTGCGGCCCGCAGTCCGCGAGCGCGTCCTCGAGCTCGACCTTGCGCGCCAGGACGCGCGCCGCGAGCGGCTGACCGCGCGTGGCATCGGTCGTGTTCTCGATCTTCCATTGCAGCACGGCGCTCACGGCAGACTTCCTTTCTGTCGATCTCGCGGATCTGGGCGTCAGGCCTTCGGCGGCGACGGGGGCGTCGTGGTCCATTCCCGCATCGCCTGGTCACCCGGGCGATCGACGTGGACCTTGTCATCGACCGACGACACCCAGATCAGCGGGATATAATGGTGCTGTCCGCTCGCGTCCTTCGCGAGCTTGATGAAGTCGCGGCCCTCGACGTGATCGACCACCGCGAACTGGCCGTTGTTCGAGCACACCACGGGCATGTGCGGCTTGATCAGCTCGTGCGCTGTGTCTGAGTCCAGCATGACCTGAGCTACAGCATCGCCCGTGCCAAGCCCAAGACCGTTGAATCACGGCCGATCGGCAATGATTGCGTGCGCCGCCGCGCGGATCGGGCGCTATTTGCGGGCGGGCGCGCCGAGCCCGAGCCGCTGGTGATCCGCGAGCGTGCAGCGGTTCTGCACCACCGTGATCCCCGCGGCCTCGAGGATACGGGCCACGTCGTCGTTCTTGATCCCGAGCTGGAGCCACACCACCTTGGGACGCGGCTTCATCGCGAGGATGTCCTCGACGTGCTGCGAGATCAGCTCGGCGCGGCGGAACACGTCGACCAGATCGACCGGCTCGGCGATCTCGGCGAGCGTGCCGCGGACCGGCTCGCCGAACAGCTCCTGGCCCCGGAGCTGCGGGTTGACGCCGATGATCCGGTAGCCCTCGTCGTGCAGGTACTCGGGGACGTAGAACGCCGCCTTCTCCGGCTCGTGATGGATGCCGAGGACCGCGATCGTCGGCGACGTCGTCAAGATCTCGCGCAGCCGGCCGTCGTTGATCGTCGTCGCCATCACTCGAACATAGCGCCGGGAGCGCGCCCGGCGCCCGGCCAATTGGTTAGGTTTCGCTCATGCGGCGCAGGCTTTTGCGCAAGTTACGGGCATGCTCAAGACGGCAGGCGAGCATGTTCCCCGTCAGCGCGATGCGCATCTCGATGGCTGTGTCGGTCTTCGCCTCGGCTGGGCTCGTAGCCGCGGGCACCGGGTGCCACGGCCGTGCGCCCACGCCGCGCGAGCGTGTCCTCGCCGGGCTCCCCGCCGACGTCGAGGCCGTCGCCGTGGCCGATGGCCGGGCGCTGTCCCATCCTCGGGTCCGCGGCGTGCTCGACGTCCTCGCCGCGCGCTTGCCGGCCAGCCTGGGCTGCCTGGTCGACGCCGCGGTCGCCAGCGAGGCCGTCGGCGTGGCCATCGATCGCGCCAGCAACATCACCGCGCTCGTCGCGCTGCGCCAGCCGCCGCGCTGCGCCGCGCTCAGCCAGCGCGAGCCCGGGCTGTGGATCGCCACGCTCGGCGCCGGCCCGGCCACCGCGGCCTCGGTGCTCGACGATCCGCGGTTCGCGCGCGCCCGGCCCTACCTCGAGACCTCGCCGATCGCCGGCGTCGCGCTCGGCGACCTCCACGTCCTGGCCGCCGCGCAGCCCGAGCCGTTCGATGCCTGGGTCACGATCGACGTGCCGGGCGGCGCCGACCCCATCGCCCAGGCGGTCGCCGAGCAGCTCGCCAAGCTCCAGCGCGAACCGGCGACCGCGCCGCTCGTCGCCCGGATCCACACCGCACGGCCCGGACCGACCCAGCTGGTCGTGCGCCTGACCGGACCGCTCGACGTCGACCTCGCCGCTGCGGTGCGCACGGCCCTGGCATGGCTCGATGCCGCCGCCGAGCCGCACCCGGCCACCGCCGCGGCGTTCTCCTGTGCCCGTCCCACCCCCGAGGTCCGCTGCCTCGATGGCAAGGGCACCAGCTACCAGGTCACGTCGCTGCCCGAGGATATGGCGCAGATCCTGACCGTGGGCCACCCCACACCGATCGTCATCAATGGCAGCGTCACCGGGCTGCGGCTCGACAGCGCGGTCCCTGCCTTCGGGCTCGAGGCTGGCGACGTCCTCGTCGCGGCGGCCGGCCGGCTCGTGACATCTCGTACGATGCTCACCGACCGGATCGCACACGCCCGCGGCGCGACCAGCCTCACGATCCGCCGCGGCGGCACCGAGACCGTGGTGACTTTCGCCGAGCGCTGAGTGAATAGCCTTGGGGGCGACTTCGTTGCATGATGCAGCCCCCATGTGTCGTTCACTCCTGCTCGCTGCGCTCGCCGTCCTGGCGGTCGCCTGTCACGGCAACGATCCCGCGAAGGGCGGCGCAGGCTCGGCCTCGAGCGCTGCGCAAACCACTCCGTCGACGGTCGCGTCCGCCACGGGCGCCCGGCCAGGCGCTGGCCACGTCGAGCTCACCGAGGTCAGGCCGCCCGACATCCGGCCCGACAGCCGCGGCGCCGCGGCGCAGCCGACGCCCCCGCCGCCGCCCGGCGGCCATGACTTCACCGCCGATGGCAAGGCGCTGCTCGCCGTCGGCGCGTGCGGCGACGTCGCGCCCCCCGAGGGCTTCGACCCCAAGGTCCTCGCCGCGCACTGCGACATCATCAAGAGGGCCCAGGCCGACTACCTCGCCCAGTGGGTCGGCCCGGCGCACCGGTTCTTCGTCGAGCACGTCCCGTCCGACATCCCCCGCAAGGTCGTCTACCCGTTCGCCGGCGGCGATCTGTCGACCGCGCTGACCGTCTACCCCGACGCGGACGAGATCACCACGATCTCGCTCGAGCCCGCGGGCGATCCGCGCGACCTCGGCCAGCTCAAGGGCGGCGAGCTCGACCGCGCGCTCAAGCAGGTCGAGTACGAGCTCAAGTTCCTCTACCGCGTCAACTTCAGCAACACGATCAACATGATCGACGCGATGCGCGAGGGCTCGCTGCCGACCCAGCTGATCTTCGGGCTCTCGGCGCTCAAGATCCACGGCTACGAGGTCGTCGCGCTGCGCTACTTCCGGCTCGAGCCCGACGGCTCGATCCACTACCTCGACGACAAGGACGTCTCCACCGCCCCGGCGCCGACCAAGGCCAAGGCCAACACCCGCAACCGGATCTTCGCCAACGTCGAGGTCCAGTTCAGGAAGCCCGGCGGCCGGGTCCAGGTCTACCGCCACATCCAGCAGAACCTCGACAACGAGCACCTCAAGGCCGATCCGCGCACGCTCAAGCACCTCGAGGCCAAGGGCCCGATCGCCGGCATGACCAAGGCCGCCAGCTACCTGCTGTCGTGGGACTCGTTCTCGATGATGCGCGACTACCTCACCGGCCACGTCACCTGGATGGTGTCCGACGCCACGGGCGTGGCGCCCAAGTGGGGCAAGCCGGCCGGCTTCGACTACGAGACCTACGGCGCGTTCGTCGGCCCGCACATCCAGGCCGGCGGCTCGATCGCCAAGGACTGGCGCGTCGAGTTCGAGGCCGAGCCCAAGCGCGACCTCGGGTTCCGCTTCGGTTACTACGACAAGCACAACGCCAACCACCTCATCATCATGCACAAGAAGGGCCCGTAGCCGGGCCTGCGCCGCGGCGCTAGCCAGCAACCAGGCCGGCCGCGGCCGCCGGTGCGCCGGGCAGGGCGGGCAGGGCGCCGAGGCTGCCGTCCGCGCGGATCTCGAACGGGTTGACCGTGTGCGGGCCGCCTGCGAGCGAGTACAGGTAGCCGTGATCCGGCGACACCGCGAGATCGGTCGCGCCCGAGCCGGTCGTCGCGGTGATGCCGCTCGGGTCGTGCAGCGCCAGCTCGCCGGCCTCGGATACGATGATGCCCGTGATGTTGGCGCTCGCGGCGTTCGCGATGTACGCGTAGCCGCCCGCCATTGCCAGCCAGCACGCCGCGCTCTGCAGCGTCGGCAGCGCCGAGGTGACCGGCGTCAGCGCGCCGGTGGCCGAGATCTCGTACGAGCTGACCGACGACGCACCCGCCGCGCCGGTGCCGACCTCGGCGACGACCAGGAAGCCCTCGGGGCTCCAGTCGAACGCGAACGGCTGCATGCCGGCCGAGCCCTGGAAGCTGCCGGGCTGCGCCACGCCGCCCACCACCTTGAACGTGTCGAGCTTGCTCGCGAACCGCTCGATGACGACGAGGAATGCGCCGTCCGGCGTGAACGCGATGTCGGTCGGGTGGACGTCGCTCGTCGCGCTCAGCGGCCGGGTCGAGCCGGCGATCGGCGCGAGGGTGTTGCCGGTGATCCGGAAGCCGCTGATGTTCGCGCCGACCTGCGCCACCGCCAGGTCGCCCTGGTTGGCGACGTACACCGTGTCGCCGTGCACGGTGATGCTGACCGGCCGCTTGCCGCCCGACGCCACGGTCGAGAGCGTCGCCAGCGCACCGTCGCTGTCGATCGCGAGCATCGAGATCGAGTTGTCCCCGGCGTTGACCGCGAAGAACCGCTGCGACTTGGCGTCGAACACCAGCGCACCCTGGCTGCCGAGCCCGGCGCCGAGCCCCGCCCCGGTCGTGGCATACGCGCCCTTGCGGCTGAGGTTACCGTTCGAGGCGCGAAGGTACGCGGCAACCTGGTTGCCCGCGCTCGCGTTGCTCGTCGTGTAGAGCGCCGGCAGCGCGAGCTGCGGGCCGGCCGGGCCGGTGTCGCCGTCCGCGCCGTTTGCTCCCGCCGCACCGCTGGCACCGGCCACACCGGCCGCGCCCATGGCCCCGTCCTTGCCGTCGGTCACGCAGCCGGTGAGCGCGAGCGACAATCCTGCGATGAATCCAAACCTGTACATGGCTCCTCCAAATAGAATCGAGCTCGATCCAGGCGGGCGTCTCACACGTACCTCGCCGACCGAGCAGCGACGATACGCGCGCTCCGGTTCAGGGTTACACCGAGTCGCGCGGCGCGAAACGCGATCGATCGATCGCGCGAGACTCCGATCCTGATGATCGGCTGTGCTCTGCGGCTGTCCGTGATCGGTAGTTGATCGATGTCGTCGCGCCACCGACGGTGAAAGCTCTTGCGAGAAGGTCGCATCGAGCGACGGGAGGCTGTGGTGCAGGATGACAGTGTGAATGAAACGCACCGTCGATCTCGGTGAGTGTAGGCAGCATCGCGACAGCTGGAATTGTGTAAACGTCCAGGGATCTCACCGCCGTCTTGCGTTACGGTGGTTCCATGGTGGCCGGCATGTGTCCGCGGTGTGGAGGCGCGGTCGCATTGCACGAGGGGCGTCCGTTCGTGAACGTGGCCGGCGCCGTCGAGCTGTGGCATCGCGAGTGCTTCGAAGATCGCGACCTGCTGATCACGCGGTCGACCGCCGCCGACTTCCTGCCGACGCCGCCGACCCCGCGGCTGGTCCGCGTGCTCGGCGCCGCGGTCGCCGGCTCGATGATCGTCGCGATCGGGATCGGGCAGTGGACCTGGGGCGAGATGGCGCCGCCGCCGCCGGTGTCGCTGGCCAACGTCGATCTCGGCTGGGCCACCGAGCCGGTCGCGCTGCACGTGGTCGACACCGCGCACGAGTCGGTCCCGCCGCGCCTGGTCACCGTCGAGACCGAGCTCGAGGCGCGCTACGAGGTGCCGGTTCGCCGCGGCGTGCGGCTCGACGAGCAGTTCCCCACGCTCCGCGCCTGGACCCACCCGGTGACCGGCAGCGCCGAGCTGATGCCCGAGCAATCGAGCCGGCACTTCGGCGCCACGCGCGAGGGCATCGACCGCGTCGAGTGCGGCGCCGGCCACTGCGGCGTCGACCTCGACGGCCCGCGCGGCCGCCCGATCGTCGCGGTCGCGGCCGGCACCGTGGTCCGCGTCGAGCTCAGCGAGCTCGGCCTCGACGGCCGCAGCGGCCGCTACGTCCGGATCGAGCACGACGACGGCACGCTGACCGCCTACATGCACATGGACGACGTCGCCGAGGTCCGCGTCGGCGATCGCGTCGCGGCCGGCCAGTACCTCGGCACGCTCGGCGCCACCGCGGTGTTCTCGTCGGCCCCGCACCTGCACTTCAGCCTCGAGATCCCGGCGCACCCCGACCAGCACGGCGACACCACCGACACCCACTACGTCGACCCGGCGCCGTTCCTGGTGCGCTCGATGATCACCACGCCGCCGAGTCGCTACGCCGAGCGGCCGGCGCGGAGCCGCACGATCAAGCCGGCGTTCTGATCCGACGGCCGCGCGCTCGACGAGCCGGAAACGCGCGCGGACGGTGTGTGACGCTCACCGACCTTGGGGTAGGCTGCCGCTGCAGGAGTGACCGGCCCGCACACGCGCTTCACGCTGGTCGACGCGCTTCGCGGGGTCGCCGCGATCAGCGTCGTCGTCTACCACGTGTACCTGCAGGACCTCGTACCGCACGCCGCGGCCCCGTTCCCCGAGCCGATCCACAGCGTGCTGGCGAATGGCTACCTCGGCGTCTACATCTTCTTCGTCCTGTCCGGCTTCGTCATCGCCCACAGCGTTCGCGACGCGATCATCACGCCCGGCTTCGTCGGCCGGTTCGCGCTGCGCCGCTCGCTGCGGCTCGATCCGCCGTACTGGCTTGCGATCGCCGCCGCGATCGTCGTGCCCATGCTCGGGGCGGGAGACGTCGGGCCGCCGCCCTCGGCCGGTGACGTCGTCGCGCACGTGCTCTACATCCAGCAGTTCCTCGGCGTCCCGCACCTGATCGGCGTGTTCTGGACCCTGTGCCTCGAGATCCAGTTCTACCTGATCTACGTCGTCGCCATGCTCGCGGTGCAGCGCCTCGGTCGCGACCGGCGCTGGCTCGTGTTCGGCCCGCTGTGGCTGGCCTCGCTCCTCGCCGCCACCCACATCATCCATGTCCGGACGGCGGTGTTCCTCTGGGCGTGGCCGTACTTCTTCCTCGGCGCGATCACCGCGTGGCATCACGCGGGCCGGATCACCGGCCGCACCTGGACCCTCGTCACCGGCGTCACCGGCGTGTTGCTGCTGTGGTCGCACAGCCGCTGGATCACCGCCGACGATGCCCCGCAGCGCACCGCCATGGTGGTCGCGACCGCGCTGGTGCTGCTGCTCGCCGGCACCACGCGGCGCGGCGGTCGCTCGCTGCTCCACACCGTCACGCTCGGCCGGCCGCTCCAGTACCTCGGCCGGATCTCCTACAGCCTCTACCTCCTCCACGTCTTGGTCGCGGTGGCCGCCGCCCGCCTCGGCATCCGCCTGCTCGGCGGCGCACCCCTCGGCAGCCTCGCCGTCATCGCGCTGCTGCTCGGCTGCACCCTGACCAGCGTCGCCGTCGCCCATGTCGCTCACGTCCTCGTCGAGCGGCCCGCCCAGCGGCTCAGTCAGCGCATCGCTCTCGATCGCCGAGTGCCCGCCGACCACGAGCGGCGGTGACGTGCTCCGAGGTCTTCCGAGATCGACGGCGCGCTCCCGACGTCCACCGCGTGCGCTGGCCGGGGATCCCCGGAGACACGATGTTCCAGCGAGCAACGCGAGCCACCCGAGCCACGACCGCCTGCGATCGCAGCGGCAGGATCCCCCGGCCCGCGTGGCACAATCCCGGTCTGCGCCCGGTGGCCGGCCGCCGAGCCGCCTGGTCGCTCGCCGTGGCGTGCCTGGTCCCGGTGTTCGTCTCGCTCGGCTGCGGCAGCGCGCCCGCGCCCAGGCCGCCGCGCCCCGAGGCGAAGCCGCCGCAGCCGGCCGCCGGCTTCGCGCCGCGCGCGGATCACCACCAGCACCTGCTGAGCCCCGCGGCCGCCAGGCGCGTCAACCAGACCTTGCCTCTGATCGAGCTCCCGCTCGAGCTCGCGCGCGTCCTGCGGGACCACGAGGCGCGCTGGACGGACGCCGCCGGCCTGGCGCCGCTCTACACCAGCGACGCGATGGTCCGGACCTCGGACCGGCGAGGCTGGGTGCGCGGCCGCGC
>DASWRS010000461.1:0-11007 GCA_036403075.1 Kofleriaceae bacterium | reverse complement strand
CGCCGGCGCGATCCGGGCCGCCATGCTCACCATGAAGCTGGATCGGTCAGGCTGTCTCGGTCAGCGATTTCAGCGATCCGCCGCATCGACACCTCGCCGAACGGCATCATCGACGCTGGACACGCGACCTCTGCGTGCTGGTCCTGCGGTCTCGCTGCCCGGCCGCCAACAAGAGCCGGTGCGAAGCACGAGGTCATGCGACATGTTCGGGCGCTGATCGGCGTAACGGTAGATGAAATTGCCTGCGCGTCCCATGGAGCATAGGATCTGGCTGGATGACCGACCAGGAGATCTTGACGCTGGTTCGCGGGAACGAGAGCGATCGCGTCGAGCGCAAGGAGGCGCTGTCCGACAAGGTCCGCAGGGCGATCTGCGCGTTCGCCAATGATCTGGCAGGTCATCATCGTCCGGGGCTTGTCGTCATCGGTCAGCGCGATGACGGCACTTGCGCAAACCTTGCAATCAACGATCAGCTGCTGACGACCCTTGCCGGTATCCGAGTCGAGAGCGCGTTCGCGCCGTTCCCCGCAATCGACGTGCGTGCGATCACCGTCGACGGCTGCGAGCTCGCCGTGATGGTCGTCCATGTCGCAACGTCACCCCCTGTCCGCTACGACGGCCGCACCTTCGTACGCGTCGGCCCCTCGACGCGAGTGGCAACACCGGAGGAAGAGCAACGACTCTCGGAGCGCCGCCGTGCGGCGCACCTACCATTCGATGTGCAAGCAGTTGCCGGTGCCAAGCTCACGGACCTCGATCTCGACCGGTTTCGCAAAGAGTATCTTCCGAACGCCGTGGCACCCGAGGTTCTGGAAGAGAATCATCGAGAACTGGTACAGCAGCTCGCTGCGCTCAGGATGGTCACACCGGATGGGGAACCCACCGTCGTAGGGACCCTGGTGCTCGCCAACGATCCGTTGCGGTTTCTTCCAGGGGCATACATTCAATTCGTACGCTTCGACGGGAGAGATCTGTCGGATCCGATCGTTGCTCAGCACCGTATCTCGGGCCCGTTGCAGCAGCAGCTCGTCCGGCTGAATGATTTGATCGAAGCAAACATCCGCACAAGCCTCGAGGTGACCGGGCGGACCCACTCATGCCACGCACCCCGACTATCCCGCAGATGCGTTGCGTCAGGTGACCAGAAACGCGGTCATGCACCGCGCATACGACGGCACGTACGCACCGGTCAAGGTGAACTGGTTCATCGACCGGATCGAGGTGTTGAGCCCCGGTGGACCCTTCGGGCAAGTCACCATCGAGCGGTTCGGCTCTCCTGGTCTGACCGACTACCGGAATCCACACATTGCGGAGGCGCTCAAGGTACTGGGGTTCGTCGAACGATTCGGCGTAGGCCTCGCGATCGCGAACAAGCGTCTCGCTTCCAATGGCAATCCTCCATTGGAGTATGAAGTCCAGAGTAGTTATGTTTGCGTTCGTTTGCTGAGGCATATAGCATGACGCCAACCATCGCCTTGTTGAATGGCAAACGCGGTGTCGGGACGACCTCGGTGATCTACCACCTGGCCTGGATGTATGCCGACCAAGGACACAAGGTGCTCGCAGTCGACCTGGATCCCCAGGCTGACCTCAGCAACGCCTTGCTCGATGTCGGTCGCTTGGAGATGCTGTGGTTCGGGGGAGGACGCACAATCTACGATGCGTTGCGACCGCAGATCGACGGAGCGCAGGACGTCGCGCCGGCGCATCGTGAGTCGATTGCTCCGAACCTCGACCTGATCGTCGGTGATCTCTCGCTCTCGAGATTCGAAGACGAACTCGTCTTGCAATGGGAACGCTGTTTGGCTCGCAAGGAATCTGCGTTTCGAGTGATCTCGGCGTTTCATCGCTGCATCCAGGGCGCCGCAGAGGCCGCGGCGGCGGATGTCGTGCTCGTGGACCTGGGGCCGGACCTGGGCGCCGTCAATCGCGCGGCGCTGACGGCGTGTCACCATGTCGTGGTGCCAGTCGCGACCGACCTGTTCGCGACGTGGGGGCTGCGCGCAGCGACGTCAGTCGTGCGGCAATGGCAGGACGACTGGCAGCAGCGACTTCTCAAGAACCCCATACCGGAGATGGGGCTCGCAAACGAGGTCATGCGGTTGGCCGGTTACGTCATCGTGGAACGTGTCCTGCGCCTCGAAGAACCGAGACCATCGCCGGACATCTGGGCCCGGCGGGTTGCGGGTGAGCTGGGTACGAAATTCAGCGAGGGCAGCGCAACCGCGCTGACGCCGAGCTGGATCGACGTGATCCCGGATGTGTATGCGACGGGAGTCCGTGCGTCACATCCGGCTGCGCACCCAGCCAGTGACCCTAGCTGTCTCGGACTTCTGAAATGGTATGGCAGCCTGATGCCTATTGCGCAGGAGGCGCGCAAACCGATCTTTCGTTTGCGCCCGGCTGACGGGGCTTTGGGCGCGCACGCGTCTGCGGTGCGAGACGCCAGCAGAGACTATCAGGAGCTGGCTGCTCGTATTGCCGCAGCAACGTGGCGTTCGGGAGAGGCGTCCAGCACTCGGTCTTGAGAGCGTGTTTGCGAACGCCCCTGGGCCGCCCCTCGGGCGTTCATGCATGTTCTGCGGGTCTCGTGCGGTCACGGCACCAGCCGGAGGTGCGGCGCGGCGCGGGACGGCGCGGGCTCGTCGTCGTCGTGCGGCTCGGCGGCGCGCACGTCCGGGCCGCTCGAGATCAGCGACAGCAGATCGCGCGTGGTCAGCCGCGTGGCCGCGCTGGTGCCCTCGAGGACGCCGGCGATCAGCGCGCGCTTGTCGGCGTGGAGCGCCAGGATCTTGTCCTCGATCGTACCGCGCGCGATCAGCCGGTAGACCGTGACCGGCCGGTCCTGGCCGATCCGGTGCGCGCGATCGGTGGCCTGGTCCTCGACCGCGGGGTTCCACCACGGATCGAGGTGGAACACGTAGTCCGCGGCGGTCAGGTTGAGGCCGGTGCCGCCGGCGGTCAGCGAGATCAGGAACACGTCGGCCTCGCCGGCCTGGAACGCCCGGACCTTGAGCCGGCGCTGCGCGGCCGGGGTGGCGCCGTCGAGGTACAGCGTCGAGATCTCGGCGGTGGCCAGCGCGTCGCGGACCAGCGCGAGGTGCGAGGTGAACTGGCTGAACACCAGCGCGCGGTGGCCCTCGGCGCGCAGCTCAGTCACGAGCTCGAGCAGCCGGCGCAGCTTCGACGACGCCACCGGGGACGATCGATCGTAGAGCCGCGGGTGCGACGCGAGCAGCCGGAGCCGGGTCAGCGCGGCGAGGACCTGGAACCGGCGCTGCTCGTCGCGCACGCCCTTGCCGTTCGCGAGCTCGGCCATCGCCGCGAGCCGGGCGTCCTCGTACAGCGTGCGCTCCTGCTCGGACAGCGCGATCGGCACCACGACCTCGCTGCGCGCCGGCAGCTCGCGCGCGACCTCCTGCTTGGTCCGGCGGAGCAGGAACGGCCGGATCACCCGTGCGAGCGCGGCCCGCGCTTCGGGGTCCTGGTTGCGCTCGATCGGCGAGGCGAAGCGGTCGCGAAACTGATCCCAGCTGCCGAGCAGGCCGGGAAACACCGTCGCGAACAGGCTCCACAGCTCGCCGAGGTGATTCTCGAGCGGCGTGCCCGACAGCGCCACGCGGAACTCGGCGCGCAGGCTGCGCACGGCCCGGGCGCGCTGGGTCTGGGCGTTCTTGACCGCCTGCGCCTCGTCGAGCACCAGGGTGGCGAAGCCCAGGCCGCGCAGCCGCTCGGCGTCGCGGACCACGAGGCTGTAGCTGGCGATCAGCACGTCCTTCTTGCCCAGCGCGGCGACGCACGCGGCGCGGTCGGCCGCCTCGGCGTACACGATCGGGCGCAGGGTCGGCGCGAACCGGGCGAGCTCGTCGACCCAGTTGAAGCACACCGAGGTCGGCGCGACGACCAGCGCCGGGCCGAGCCGCGCCCGATCGAGCAACAGCGCGATCGCCTGCACGGTCTTGCCCAGGCCCATGTCGTCGGCCAGGCACGCGCCCGCGCCCCACGCGGCCATCCGCGACAGCCAGGCGTGGCCCTCGATCTGGTAGTCGCGCAGCGTGGTGCGCAGCGTCGCCGGCGGGCGCGGGCGCAGCTTGGTCGACGCGGTCAGCCGCGCGGTGAGCTCGACCCAGGGCGCCGCCGCGTCGACCGCGGCCCCCGCGTCGGACAGCGCGGCGATCGCCGGCGCGGCGCCGGGCGACAGCTCGAGGCCCTGCCGGGTCGCGAACGTCCGGTCGGCGACCGCGCGCAGCGCATCGCGCAGCTCGTCGGACAGCGCGACCCACCGCCGGTGGTCGACGCGCACGAACCGCTGCTGGCGGCGCGCCGCGTCGAGCAGGACCGCCAGCTCGATCCGGCCGTGCTCGACCTTGAGCTCGCCGACCAGGCCGAACCAGTCGCGGTCGCGGCGCACGCTGACCCGCAGCGCCGGCGCGCCGAACGTGCCGATCACCACCGGCGGCTCGTCGAGCCACTCGGCGTCGAGCTCGGCCGCGCAGCCGTCGAGCCGCGCGACCAGCGCCAGCGCGGTGTCCGGGTCGTCGATCCGGAAGCAGCCCGGCGGTCCCTCCTCGGCGGACGGCGGATCGCCGAGCAGCCGCGCGAGCGCCGCGCGGGCCAGCGCCGGCTCGGCGGCGAGGTCGCGCCGGGCGTACGCCCGTGCGCCGCCCGCGGCGAACATCACGTCGCGCGGCCCGGAGCCGGGCGGATACAGCGGCGTGCCCGGCGCGGCGCGCACGAACAGCTCGAGCTCGAGCGTCGCGTCGGGCAAGAGCCGCAGCCGCACCACCGGCCGGGTCGCGACGCGCGCCTGCGTGCCGCGCAGCGCGGGCGGCACGGCGATCGGCAGCCGGCCGTCGAGCCGTGCGAGCTGGGCGAGCAGCTCGTCGTGGCTCTCCGGGGGAAACCGGTCGCCGTGGCGGTGGAGCACGCCCCACAACCGGCGCGCGCCTTCGGGCAGCTCGACCAGGACGAACCGGCCGCGCGCGCGCTCGTCGACCAGCACCGGCTCGCCCGACGCCGCCGCGGCCCGCAGCGCGCCCGCGAGCGGCGCGTCGACCGGCTCGTCCTCGATCGTCGGCTGCAGCCGCACGCCGTCGTCCGGCTCGAGCACCGCCGCAAAACCGAGCGCGACGCGGACCAGCGCGATCGGCGCGTCGCCGTCGATCACCAGGCGCGGGTGGCCGACCGCGGCCGCGAACGCCTGCGCCGGATAGGTGGCACCGGCCGGCGGCGCGGCGCGCCAGGCGACCAGCGCCTCGGCGATCGCGCGATCCTCGGGGAGCAGCCGATCGCGGTGCTCGGCGAGCAGCAGGTGCGCCGGGCGGTGCGACCCCGCGCTCAGGCCGCGCCGGGTCCGCTTCTTCACGACCGCGCTCAGCGTGGGGACCCGCAGCTCGTCGTCGATCTCCCACCACACCTCGATCGCCGCGGGCTCGCGCTCGGCGGCCGCGGTGTACGCGGCAAGCTCCACGAGCGCACGCGACCACGCCGGCCGGAACAGCTCGGCCGCCAGCTCGGCGGCCAGCTCGGCGCGTCCGGCATCCTCGACGACGTCGAGCGTGGCGTCGACCAGCGCCAGGCCGTGCACGCAGCCGGTGCGCGCGCGGCACGTGCAGCCGATCGCCAGCGAACCGCCGCGCAGGGTCAGCGCCGCGCTCGGCGGCTGGCGGATGCCGAGCGGGGTCACGAGCGGCTCGAGCTCCTGCCAGGTGACCGTCCGCTCGCGGCGATCGAACGCCCACTTCTGCTGCTGGCGCCACCGCCGCGGTCGCGGCGACGCCAGCGCGCGCAGCTCGGCGCGCAGGCCGATCAGCGCCGCGTGAACGCGTGCGAGCGCCGGTGCGGAGCAGGTCCTCGGTGCGCGCTCGTCGCGGATCGCCTCGGCCACGAGCTCCGCCTCGTGCTCGAGCCGCGCGCGGGTCGCCGCTGCGAGCGCCGCCGCGACCGCCGGCCCGAAGTAGCGCGAGGTCTTCTCGGTCGCGCCGGTGTCGCGCAGGGCGAGCCCGCCCAGCCGGTAATCCAGCGCGCGCGGCTCGGGCAGCCAGGGGCGGAGCGTCTCGGCCGCGAGGTCGAGCGCGTGCGCGACGCCGTGCTCGCTCGCCCACGCCACCACCGCCTCACGGCTGTCCTCGCGCGGCGCCGGTGCGCCCTGCCGGGCCAGGTACGCCAGCCCGAGCGCGACGACGTGCTTGCAGCCGGCCCCGACCGGACACGTGCAGGCGTTGCGTAGCTCGCCGCCGATCCGCTCGATCGTCCGCTCGATCCGCACGTGGTAGGCCGCCGAGCCGAGTACCGTGCCCTCGACCCCGCCGTCCGTGATCACCAGCGTCTGCACCCGGCCGTCCTCGAAGTAGGCCTCGCCGCGCGGGTACGCGACGCCGAGCGCGCGCAGGGCGTCGTGGGTCAGCTGTGCAGCGAGCGACACGCCGGCCCAGCGTACCGGATCGCGGGCGCGGTGACGATCGCCCCGCGTCAGCAGCGAGACGACCGGTCAGCCCGCCGCCGCGGCGGCTCGGGACGCATGGGCCTCGAGCATCTGTCGGATCGTGCGCGCAAGCTCCTCGAGCTGATACGGCTTCTCGAGCACGCGGTCGTGCGGGCCGATCGCACCGGTCCGCTCGAGGCGATCCGCGCTGTAGCCGGTGACGAACAGCACCGGCAGGTCGCGCCACTTTTCGCGCAGCCGGCAGGCGACCTCCGGTCCATCGATGCCGGGCATCACGACGTCGGACAGCAGCAGATCGATGCCGTCGAGCGACTCGGTGATCCGCAGCGCGTCCTCGCCATCATGCGCCACGAGCACGCGATAGCCGAGGCGCTCCAGGTTGCGCTGGACGGCGCGCCGCACCGCAGCCTCGTCCTCGACGACGAGCAAGGTCTCGCGCGCGAGCGCCCCCGGCGGCCTCGCGTGGCTGGCGACGGCGCGCGGGGTGCTACCGCGCGCATGCGGCAGGAGCACGGTGAACGTCGAGCCCTTGCCGGGCTCGCTCTCGACATGGATCTCGCCGCCGTGCTGGACCACGATGCCGTGCGCGACCGCCAGGCCCAGGCCGGTCCCGCGACCGACTTCCTTGGTGGTGAAGAACGGCTCGAACACCGAGCGCCGGGTCGCCTCGTCCATGCCGCTGCCGGTGTCGGCCACGGCGATGCGGACGTACGAGCCCGGGCGCACGCGGTGGTAGACCGCGTCGGCGCCGGCGAGCTCGACGAGATCCGCGGCGATCGCCAGCCTGCCCCGGTTGTCCATCGCGTCGCACGCATTGATCGCGAGGTTGAGCAGCACCTGCTCGATCTGGTGGCGGTCGGCGACGACGTCCCCGACGCCGGCCGCGATCTGGACCTCGAGCCGGATGCTTGCTTCGGCGACCCGGCGGACCATGCGCTCGACCGCGCCGAGGATGTCGGACACCGCGACGCTGCTGCTCTGGAGCGTTTGCTTGCGCGCGAACGCGAGCAGGTCGTGGGTCAGGCCGGCGGCGCGATCGGTGGCCTCGCTGGCGTCGCGCATCGCATCGCGCGTGTCCTCGGCGGACGCGCCGAGCTCGTTCAGCGTGATGTGGCTCATCCGGATCACGGTGAGCAGGTTGTTGAAGTCGTGCGCGATGCCGCCGGCGAGCCGGCCCACCGCCTCCAGCTTCTGGGCGTGGCGAAGCTGCTCTTCGAGCTTCTCGCGCTGGCGCTCGAGCCGTTCGCGCTCCGCGAGCTCGTTGCGGAGCGCGGCGGTACGGTCCTCGACCTTGCGATCGAGCCCGCGGCGGGCTTCGTCGGCCTCGGCGAGGGCTTGCTGGAGCACGAGCTCGCGCCTGGCGTCGCCGCTGCGGAGCTCGGTGATGCGCACGCGTGCGCGATGCCGGCTGACGTGGACGACGAACGCCGCCGCCACCGCGCTCACCATGACAAACGCGTTCTGGGCGAGCTGCGCGCCGGCCAGGATCATGCTCGCCACCGTTCCCCACGCGGCGATCTCGACCGCCCCGATCGCGAGTGCCCAGCGCGCCGACAGCACGGTACCGGCGGACGCGATCAGCAGCGTTGCCGTGTAGAACGAGAACAACGGATTTGCGCCCAGGAGCGCGGTGAACAGGATGTTGCCGAGCACCGAGAACGACAGCGACGACCCGGCGATGTGGAAGCCGGTCGAAGACAGCGTGATCCGGCGCAGCGCCGCATACATCCCGAGGCCGACCGCGACCAGCACGAGGTCCGAGATCACCGCCGCCAGGCGCACGCTCGGCGGGAACGCGACCCAGTTGTAGATCGCGAACACGATGAACATCAGCCCGACGACCAGCGCCGCCGGCCGCAACGCCTCCGAGGCGATGCGACCGAGGTCGACTTCGACCCGTGCGAGCGCCTCGGACGGCAGCCGAGGCTGCATCGGGTCAGCGTCGGGCGCGAGGGTCGGCTCGGGGGGGCTGGCCATGGCATCGCGATCACCGTCGCGAGGCGGTGGTGCCGGCGCTGGACCTGCGCACGTCTTGCCCGACGTGCCCGGAGATGTGGCAAGGATCGTGATGATCAGGGGGTCGGCCGTGCATCGCTCCTGTGCAGATTGCACCGGGGATCCCGCGCACCATGCTGTGCGAACAACTCGCGCGAACAACTCGCGCAGCCGGCGACCGTGGCGGCGTGTGATGTCGGTCCGGGTGGGTCGCGGCGTCGCGGCGTCCGGGTCGTCACGCACGCGGCCGGGCTATTCGTTGCGAACCGGGATCCAGGACAGGCGCAGCATGACACGGGGCGCGCGGAGCTCGACCGAGGTCGGCGCGGTCTCGTCGCCGAACGTGCCAATCTGCGCGAACTGAAACAGCGCGTCGATCGCGACACCGTGCGAGTGCTGCGGGCCGAAATACACGTCGAGGCCGGCGCGCAGCCGCGTGCCGAAACCGCCCCTCGCCTCCCCGGGGTCCCCCGCGATCGGGTCGCCGTCGCAACGCGAGCAACCCACGCGCTCGAGATCGACGATGTAGGCGCCGAGCTCTGGACGGAGCTCCAGCGAGCCCGTGCGGATCACCGCGAACGGAGAGCTGACGAGGCCGACCCCGAGCTCTGCGAGCCACATCGGCTCGACGGGCGTCATCGGATCCGGCGCGGTTCCGGTGTCCCGAACGGCGCCGAACAACACGCTGAGCCCGAACCGACCAAAGCCGAACGCCGCCTCGAGCTCGCCGCCCAGCTGTCGACCGCTCGTCGCGGTGGAGCCGTTGGCATAGCTCGCGGTGAACCCGCTGCCGGTCGTGAGGCCGAGGAAGATCCGATCGAGGCGCGCCGGACGCACCGGAGCGCCACTGCTGCTCGGCACGCCTCCCGTGGCACCCGCGTCGGAACACGAGGTCGCCGAGCCGGCGCTGCCCGGACCGAGCGCCCACGCGAGCTTGTCCGATCGCGCGCGGTCGCAGCTGCTCTCCGACGAAAACGGCCCTTCTTGCCCGGAGACGTCGAGCCGTTGCGGCGCGCATGCGCCGGCGCATCGCCACTCGAAGTACCACGCCTCCGCGTGCGCGGACGACCCCGCCATCATCAACACGACCACCACCACGAACGCGCGCATCACCATCCGACCAGGATATCGCCGAGTGGCTCGCGCCCACAAGCGTGACCGGCGCGCAGCGACCACGACTTTGTCGCAGCCGCACCAGCCTGTCTCCGAGCGGCGGAGCTGGGCTGCATCGCGCGAGGCTTGGCGTGGTCTCCGCTCCCGTGCAGATAGACACACCTCCGGCGGATGTCACGAACGACATCCAGCTCCGACCGCCAGCGACCCGGCACGGAACTCCGCTTGCGGAGCCCGGCTGCAGCCTGGGCGGCCCTGTCGCGCAGGTGTGTGTCCATCCCGGGCTTGCACTCACCGTTCGGCGAGCGCGCGAATCTTGGCCGCCTCATCATCACCTCGACGCCGAACTCGAACATCTCGAACGTGGCGAGCAGCCGGTCCCTCAGGGTCTCCGCCGAGGGCCTCGCGGTCCGATCGTCGGCGCGTAGACCAGCGGTCAGCGCGGCCTCTGGCTCGGGATCTGGCATCTGCACATTCTGCGGGTCTCGCTGCGCTTATCAATTCGCGCCGGTGATGCGCCCAGGTGAATCCGCCGATGTCAATGACGGTGCACGTGGTGAACGTCGGGCGCATGGTCGTGGTCGTGCTCGACGTGGTCGTGGCGGTGGCGATGCGAGTGCTCGCCGGCGACCGGCGGCTCGTGCGCATGCGTGTGGTGGCCGTCGTCGTGACGGTGCATGTGCTCGTGGTCGGTCGGCTCGTGGGTGTGGCGGTGGCCGTGGCGCTCGCTCGCATGGAGATACACGCCGAGCACGAACAGCCCCGTCGCGGCGACCGCGAACCACCCGGCGTGGCCGGCGCCGAGCGCCCACGCGAGCGCAGCGCCGATGAACGGTGCCAGCGCGAACACCGAGCCGGTGCGGCCGGCGCCGATGCGACGCTGCGCGAGCAGGTAGAGGTACAGGCTCGCGCCGTAGCCGGTCGCGCCGCACGCGACGAGCACCGCGGCGTGGCCGATCGGCGGCCATGGCTCGCCGCGCACGAGCGCCACCGCGGCGGTGAGGCTCGCCCCCAGCGCGGCCTTCGCGAGGATCACCTGGAACGGGTCTCGCTCGGCGAGCGGCCGGGTCCACGCATTGTCGAGCGCCCACGCGGCGGTCGCTCCGGCGAGCGCGAGCACGCCGAGCATGCCGAAGCCGCCGCCCGCGGAGGAGTCGAACGCCAGCGCGGCGCCGCCGGCCACCATGCAGGCGACCGCGATCGCCACGCGCCGGCCGATCGGCTCGGCGAACAGCGCCCGCGCGAGCAGCACGGTGAACACGGCCTCGAGGTTGAGCAGCAGCGCGCCCACGGCGGCACCGGCGCGCTGCAGCCCCCACGCCAGCAGGCTTGGCGCGATCGCCCCTCCGGCGACCGCGATCGCGATCAGCCGCGGCACGTCGCTGCGGCGGACCGCGGCCTCGCCGCGGCGCACGCCGACCAGGACGACGAGCGCGGTCAGCGCGGCGCCGAGG
>DASWRS010000460.1:0-2948 GCA_036403075.1 Kofleriaceae bacterium | reverse complement strand
CGGCTGTGCCACCGATCCGAACGAGGCCGCGCAACCGCAGGACACCGGCGAGGTCGGCTTCGAGCTGCAGCTCGCGCAGGGCGTGCAGCTCGAGTCCGTCGGCTACACCATCGCCGGCCCGATGGGGTTCAGCCGCAAGGGTGTGATCGACGTGCGCAACAGCTCGACGGTCAGCGCCGTGATCAGCGGCCTGCCGTTCGGCGCCGGTTACCAGGTCATGCTGCGCGGCACGACCAGCGACGGCCTCGGCGTGTGCGCCGGCTCGGCGGGGTTCGAGGTCGCGCGCGCGGCGACGCGCTCGGTGCCGGTCCACCTGACCTGCGACCTGCAGCCCGCCACCGGCAGCATCGTCATCAACGGCACGCTCAACGTGTGCCCGCGGATCGACGGGATCGACGCCAGCCCGGCCGAGGTCGCGGTCGGCGGCTCGATCGCGCTGGCGGCCACGGTGGTCGACGTCGACCACGTGCCGTCGCCGCTTGCGTTCCGCTGGACGACCACCGCCGGCAGCCTGACCGGCGACGCGACCGCGAGCCCGAGCCTGACCTGCACCAAGGTCGGCCTGACCACGGTCACGCTCGCGGCGTCCGACGGCGACCCCGCGTGCGCGTCGGCCCGCTCGGTCGACGTGCTGTGCACCGAGCCGGCGCCGCGGACCCCGATCAAGCACGTGATCGTGCTGATCGGCGAGAACCGCACGTTCGATCACACGTTCGGCACCTACGTCCCGCGCGAGGGCCAGATCATCGCCAACCTGGTGTCGAAGGGCATCATCAATGCCGACGGCACGCCCGGCCCGAGCTTCGCGCTGGCCGCGCAGGCCGAGGCCGCGCCGCAGACCACGTACTACGTGTCGTCGGACGCCAGGACGCCGTACACGGTGCTGCCCGGCCCGAGCACGTCGGGCGCGCCGACCGCCCAGCGGCCCAACGCGGCGCCGTTCCAGACCGTCGACCAGGCGCGGATCGAGACCGACCTCGATCCGGTGGACCTGGCGCTCCTGACCACCGGAGCGACCGGGCTGCCGGCCCGCTCGCTCGACACCCGCGTGACCAACGCCGGTTCGCTGCCCGGCGGCCCGTTCCAGCTGACCGGGCCGACCCTGCCGTACGACGCGTACAGCGGTGACACGATCCACCGGTTCTATCAGATGTGGCAGCAGTTCGACTGTTCGGCCGCCCGCGCGACCCCGCAGAACCCGTCGGGCTGCCTCGCCGACCTGTTCCCGTTCGTCGCGGTGTCGTTCTCGGCCGCCGACAACGGCGTCGGCAACTCGATGGCGTTCCTCAACGTCAACCACGGCGACGCCCCGTACCTCAAGCTGCTCGCCGACAGCTACGCGATGAGCGACAACATGCACCAGGCGGTGCAGGGCGGCACCGGCGCCAACCACTCGATGCTCGGCTTCGGCGATGCCGTGGCCTGGACCGACGGCATGGGCCACCCGGTCGCGCCGCCGGCGAACCTGATCGCGAACCCGAACCCACGGCCCGGCACCAACAACCGCTACACGGTCGACGGCAACTTCAGCAACTGCTCGGATCGCGCGGCGCCCGGCGTCGGCCCGATCGTCGACTACCTCGGATCGCTGCCGCACCACCCGAGCCCGAACTGCGCGCCCAACACGTACTACTACCTGAACAACACCAGCCCCGCGTACAACCCGGATGGCACGCTCAAGACCGCGGGGACGTTCGTGCCGCCGACGACGCAGCGCTCGATCGCGGACTCGCTCGGCGACCGCGGGATCTCATGGCGGTTCTACGGCGGCGGGCTCAACCGCGGCACGGGCTTCTGCCAGATCTGCAATCCGTTCGAGTACCAGACCCAGGTCATGGCGGATCCGGCGGTGCGCACCGCGCACATCAAGGACACCGCGGACATGTTCACCGACATCGCCAATGGCACGCTGCCGGCGGTGTCGTTCGCGCATCCCGACGGCGCGCTCGACGGCCACCCGTCGTCGTCCAAGCTCGATCTGTTCGAGGCCTACACCCGGAACATCCTGACCCGGCTCCACGCCAACCCCGCGCTCGAGGCGAGCACGGCCGTGATCGTCACGTTCGACGAGGGCGGCGGCTACTACGACTCGGGCTTCGTCCAGCCGCTCGATTTCTTCGGCGACGGCACGCGGATCCCGCTGATCGTGGTCTCGCCCTACACCCGCGGCGGCAAGATCGACCACGGCTACGCCGATCACGTGTCGATCCTGAAGTTCATCGAGCGCAACTGGGCGCTGCCGCCGATCACCGGCCGCAGCCGCGACAACCTGCCCAACCCGATCGTGGCCCCGGGTAACCCCTACGTCCCGACCAACATGCCGGCGCTGAGTGACCTGTTCGACCTGTTCGACTTCGACCGGGTCAATCAGTAGCTCACAAGAGGTCGAGGAATGCCCGCAGCGCCACGCGCTCGTCGGCCGTGAGCCGCGCGGCATCGGCCGGCGCGCCGTCGTGGTACGCGGCGCCGGGGCCGGCGGCGCCGCCGGTCGCGAACCGGTCGAGGACCTCGGCGAGCGAGCGCGCGCTGCCGCTGGTGAAGTACGGCCACTTCTTGGACAGCCGGCGCAGCGCCGGGACGCGCGCGCCGCGATCGTGGACGTACGGCACGACACCGGTCTTCGCGTAGGCCGCGTTGCTCCACACGATCGGCCCCGACGGCGACAGCACGAGTGACTCCCAGCGTTCGAAGGGCACCACGGATCGCGGATCGTCGGCGATCAGGCGCGCCTCGTGGCAGCTCGCGCAGCGATCGCGAAACACCTGCGCGCCGGCGCGCTCGCGCTCGGTGAACCGCGCGTGGTCGATCGCCGCGGGGTTGGCCCGGTGCGTGAAGTCCATCAGGAAGCTCATGAACGCCTCGCGCAGCTGCTCCGGCGACAGCTCCGCCGGCGCGCCGGCGACGTCGGCGAGCCACGGCACGTCGGCGCGGGTCAGCGCGAACCACGG
>DASWRS010000459.1:0-16657 GCA_036403075.1 Kofleriaceae bacterium | reverse complement strand
GGAGATCACCTCGATCTCGCCCGTGCCCGTGCCGCGCGTCGCGTGCGCGACCGGCATCGCGGCGCCCCGCACGGTGAGCACGTGGGTCGCGGTGTCGTAGGTCGCCGGGCCCGACAGCACCAGATCGGCATCGAACGCCAGACCGCAGGTGTCGAGCAGCGACGCGAACGACCGGCACCCGGCGCTGCCGGTATCACTGCCGGCGCCGGCATCGGCCCCGGCGTCGCCGCCGCCGGCATCTCCGGGCGCCAAGGGCGGCGACGAGAACCCGCAGCCGCCTGCGAGCGACCCGCCGAGAAACCCGGCGAGACCCAGCGCGACGACGCCCGAACGCATGCAGCGAGTATCGCCGATCGCGACGGCGCTGGCGACGGGTACGCAGGGCTGGCTCGACGCCGCGCGCGGTCGATCACGTGAACCGGGTCCAAACCTACCTCGGGATGCCGAGCACCAGACCGGTCATCCGCGCCGGATCGCGCACGCCCTCGCTCGCCATCCAGGCGTCGGCACGCGCGACGAGCGCGCGATCGCCGGTGACCGCGCCGCGACGCCGGCGCGACGCCTCCGCATAGAGCGCCATCTCGCTGGCGTCGAACCGCTGCTCGGCGCGCGCGAGCTCGGCCAGCTCGCGCGCGGCGTCGCCGGTGATCGCGTGGACGCCGGCCCGGACCAGCGCCGCGACGCCGGTCGCCCACAGCACGCCCTCGCGCGCGATCCGATCCGCGTCGCGTCGCGCCAGCGCGAGCAGCCGGCGGTCGGGGCGACCGGCGCGCTCGGCGGCGCACGCCAGCGCGGCCCGCGCGCGCAGCCACCAGCTCTCGATCCGCACCAGCTGGATCCGGCGCAGCTTCGATCCGGCGAGCGGGCGCCAGGCGCGCTCGACCCGGTCCAGCGCGGCCCGCGCGTCGCCGGCGTACAGCTCGATCAGCCCGGCGCTGAGCAGCTCGTAATAGTGCTGGAGGTAGAACCGGTCGCGCGGCCACAGCCGGAACGCGTCGGCGACCTCGCGGCGCGCGCGATCGACGTCGTCGTCGACCAGCCAGGTCAGGTTGGAGCGCCAGCCGCGCACCGCGTTGCCGAGGTAGCGCTCGTCGCGGTGCGCCGCGTCGCGGAGCAAGAGCGGCACACGGCGCCCGAGCTCGGCGAGCGCGCCGAGGTTGACCAGCGCGCCCAGCGCGAAGGTCTGCACCGTGGTGATCTCGCCGCGCACGCCGTTCGCGGTGCAGCGCTCGCGCAGGATCGCCTCGGCGCGGCCGCACAGCTCGAGGGCGTCGCGCCAGCGGCCGACGAAGTACGCGATCTCGGCCCGCGCGATCACCGCGAGCGCGAGCGCGTGGGGGTGCGCGATCCGCTCGGCCAGCGCGTCGGTCATCGCCGCCAGCTGGGCGGCGCGGCGAGCCCCGCGCCCGCCCTCGGTCGCGTGGTAGATGGTCTCGATCGCGAGCCCGCGCGCGATCCGGTAGGGCTCGCCGGCGTCGAGCGCGAGCACCAGGTGGCGGGTCTGGAACTCGGCGCCGCGCACCGGATCGATCATCCCGAGCGCGGTCGCGGCCGACCAGCACACGTCGATCCGCTCGAGCTCCTGGGGATCGATCGCCGCGGCGTCGCGCTCGCGAAACCCCAGGCCGCGCCAGCGCAGCCGCGCGCGACGCGCGACGATCGCGAGCATCGCGCGCCGCGACGTCTTCGCGGGCTCGAGGCCGGCCGAGGTCAACAGGGCATGGAACGCCGCCAGGCCCTTGTCGGCGTGGCCCGCGCGCAGCATCTCCTCGGCCGCGCGCCGGCGCAGCTTGCCGGCCCGCTCGGCCGCCCCGGCCGCGGCCTCGAGGTAGCTCGCGGCGGCCGCCGCGCCCCGCCCCGCGCTGCTCAGGGTCTGGGCGAGTTGCTCGCGCAGGGCGTGGAGCGTGGCGGCGTCGGCGTGGCCGAGCTCGAGCGCGAGCCGGTACAACCGCGCCGCGCGATCGAACGCGAACGCGGCCGCCGCGCCCGCGGCCGCCCGGCGCGCGTGGCTGGCGGCGCGCGCCGGCTCGTCGGCGGCGAGCCAGTGCTCGACCAGCCACTCGGGATCGACGTCGCCCGCGGCCTCGAGCTCGAACGCGATCTGGCGGTGGCACGCCCGCGCCTGGTCCGGCGCGATGCCACCGACCACCGCCTCGCGCAGCCGATCGTGGACGATCTCGACGACGTCGTGGTCGCGCTCGCCGGTGACCCGCAGCCAGCGCTCGGCGGTCAGGTTGGCGACCGCCCGCATCGCCTCGTGGCCGAGCCGCGCCGCGCCGACCACGATCGACCGCCGCACCGGCCGGCCCGCGACCGCCGCGGCGACCAGCACGGCGCGCGCCGGCGCGGGCAGCGCGCGAAACCGCCGGCCGAGCAGGCCGTCGAGCGAGCCGCAGCCGCCGGCCCGCGCGTCGAGCACGAGCTCGCCGACGAACAGCGGGTTACCCCGGGACTCGCCGGCGATCGCGTCGGCGCGCGGCCATTCACTGGGCCGGCCGAGCAGCGCACGCGCCAGCTCCCGCGCGTCGTCCGGCGGCAGCGGCGCGAGCTCGATCACCTGCGCGGGCGTGTGGCGCAGCACCCGCAGGAACGGGCTGGCCGCCGCGTCCTCGGTCCGGCAGCAGGTCACCAGCAGGATCGGCGGCGCGCCGGGCCCGCGGACCAGCGCGTCGATCAGCTCCGCGCCGTCGACATCGCCCCACTGGGCATCGTCGATCCACAGCACCACCGGGCGCTGGGCGGCGAGCCGTCCGAGCATCACCCGCAGCGCGACGAACGCGCGACGCCGCTGCTCGACCAGGTCCGGGATCGCGGGCGCAGGTCCGATCGCCGGCGCCAGGCGGTGCAGCACCGGGAACAGCCGCGCGAGCAGCACCACGTCGGGCGGCACCACGGCATCGAGCACCGCGCGCGGCAACCGGATCAGCTGGGCGCACAGCGTGTCGATCAGCTCGTCGACTGCCTTGTACGGCACCGACTCGCGCTGGTAGCACCGGCCGCGCAGCACCAGCGCGTCGTGCAGCCGGACCTCGTCGAGGAAGCACCGCACCAGCGCCGACTTGCCCAGCCCCGAGCTGCCGCGGACATGGACGATCGTCGGCTCGCCGCCGCGCGCCGCGCAGAACGCCTCGAGCAGCGCGGCCATCTCGCGGTGGCGGCCGACGAACGGCGCGTCGTCCCAGGCGGGTGCGCGCGGCGCCCGCGGCTCGCCGCCGCCGGCGCCCGGACCGGAGCTCCCTCCGAGCCGGGTCATCACCTCGTGGCCGTCGGGCCGCGCCCGGGGGCTGCGCCGCAAGAGCTCCTCACACAGCTCGATCAGGTCGCCCGGGCCGTCCGCGATCGGCGCCGGATCGCGCGCGAGCTTGGCCGCGATCACCTCGTCGCGTGTGCCCTCGAACGGTGCGCGACCGGTCAGCGCCTCGTACAGCATCACGCCGACGCTGTACCAGTCGCTCGCCTCGTCGACCGCGCCGCCGCTGGCCTGCTCCGGCGAGCTGTAGCGCGGCGTCCCGCCGGCCGAGGCATCGTGGCGCTCGGCGAGGTCGATCGCGAGACCGAAGTCGCAGATCCGGACCACGCCGCCGCGGTCGACCAGCACGTTCGCCGGCTTGAGGTCGCGGTGCAGCTTGCCGGCGCGGTGCAGCGCGTGGACGCCGGCCGCGAGCTGGCGGATCGCCGCACGGATCCGGCCGGCGTCGCCCGCCGCGTAGGTCAGGAAGTCGACGCCATCGACCAGCTCCATCGCGATGAACCAGACGCCGCCGTCGCACACCAGCTCGTGGAGCGCGACCAGGTGATCGTGCGATAGATCCGCGAGCGCGCGGAACTCGCGCTTGAACCGGGCCAGGCGGCCGGGATCGACCTCGGGCAGGGTCTTGAGCGCCACCCGGACGCCGCGCTCGCGATCGATCGCCTCGTAGACCACGCCCATCGCGCCGGCGCCGATCCGCCGCACCACGGCGAAGCGCTCGGTGCCGGCGAACGCGTCGTCGAGCGTTCCGGTCGCCGCCATGGCGACATCTTGAACGCGCGATGCCGCGCTGCCAAACCCGATCGTACACGGTCTTCGATCGTCCAGGTTCTGGACAACCGCGGTTCGCGGCGGCGGCGAGTCGTCCAGATCATGGACGACCGGCGACAACCGGCGACCGCGTTCTGCGCGGTTATCCCGAGCCCGGTGCTTGCAGCAGCGCGCTCCACAAGAAACCAGGAGGATCGAGATGCCCATGCAACGTGATCGCGCTCAACTTTGGTGGCTCGCGCCACTGCTCCTCGCCGCCGCGTGCAGCGAGCCCGCGACGCCCGGGATCCAGCTGTCGTCGGCCGACCCGGCCGGCGGCCTGCGCGGCCGGGTGACCTCGCACGCCGGCGATGACGTGCTGCGGTTCGAGTCCACGGTCACCGATGGCGTGCTCCACGCCGTGATCTTCGACCGCGACAACAACACGCTCGCGGCCTACACCGAGGACGGCAGCAACCGGCCGGAGCTGACGATCAACCAGATCCCGTACTCGATGGTCGGCGAGCCGGGGTTCGCCAATGCGCTGACCGAGCTCGCCGATCACGGCGACGCGGTCCGCACGCTGGCCTACGACCTGGTCGAAGCCGCGCCGTCGGCCGACCTCGCCCGCGAGCGCCGCGGCCTCGAGGTGCCATTCCAGGCCGCCCAGGCCGCGATCGGCCTCGCGTCGGATCGCAGCGGCGACCACGGCGACTACTACGCCGACCTGACCATGTACGTGGTCAAGGGGCTCGATGCGCGGCTGATCCTGCAGCGCAACTGGATGAACAAGCAGGCCGCGGAGGTCGCCGGCGACTCCCACGACGACGGCGTGGCCAACGTCGCCGGCGGCGGCCCGGTCTACGACGACGAGGATCGGGTCGGCAGCTGCTTCGGCCGGTGCGGCGGCGGCTGCGGCTCGTGGCAGCACTACACGGTCAACGTCCAGAGCACCTACCTGTACAGCTTCGACATCGACAACGGCGGCTGGTGCAACGTGTACCAGTCGACCGGCGAGACCCTGCATCAGACCTGCGGCTGCAAGACCCACGGCTGCGCGTCGCACGACTGGTGCGTCCGCAACCTGTGCGGCGGCGACGAGTTCTGCCCGCTGTGCGCTCCGCTGGCGGTCTGGGCCGGGATCAGCTGGACGTCGTGCCTGTTCCGCGGCGACACCTGCTGGTCGTACGTCGACGGCTCGGTGTCGTACCCCGAGGACATCCGCTGCTTCTACTGCGGCCCGTGCGGCTGCGGCGAGAACGGTCCGCCGTCCTGCGAGCCGTGATCTACGGGCCGGACTTCTTGCGCGGCCGCGGCACGCCGTAGTCATCGAGCCGCTGCGACAGGGTCATCCGCGAGATCCCGAGCAGCCGGGCGGCCTGGGTCTGGTTGCCGCCGGTGCGCTCGAGCGTCTCGAGGATGCGGCGGCGCTCGAGCTCGGCGACGTCGGCGTGCAGATCCGGCGGCGAGCGCGACCCGGGCGGCGCGGCACCGGCGGACGGGAACGGCAGGTGCGCCGGCTCGATCACCGACTCGGCGAACGCGACCGCATGCTCGACCGCGTGGCGCAGCTCGCGCACGTTGCCCGGCCAGCCGTGCGCCGCCAGCGCGGCGTCGGTCTCGGCGGCGACCGCGAGCGCCGGGCGACCGAGCTTGCTGCACAGCTCGGCGGCGAACCGGCGGAACAACACCGGCACGTCGCGCGGCCGCTCGCGCAGCGGCGGGATCACCAGCGCGGCCCCGCTGAGCCGGTGGAACAGGTCGGCGCGGAACCGGCCGGCCGCGATCGCCTCGCGCAGATCGCCGTTGGTCGCGGCCACGACCCGCACGTCGAGCGCGATCGCCTGGCGCGCACCGACCGGCGTGACCTGCTTGTCGTCGAGGAACCGCAGCAGCTTGGCCTGGACGCCGAGCGGCATGTCGGCGACTTCATCGAGGAAGACGGTGCCGCCGTGCGACGACTCGAGCGCGCCGGGCAGGTCGCGGTCGGCGCCGCTGAATGCACCGCGGACGTGTCCGAACAGCTCGGACTCGGCGAGCGACTCGGGGATCGCCGGGCAGTTGACCACCACGAACGGCCCGGCGCTGCGCGGCGACAGCGCGTGCAGCATGCGCGCGAAGATCTCCTTGCCGACTCCCGTCTCGCCGGTGATCGACAGCGGGAGCTCGGTGCGCGCCAGCCGCCGGACCAGCGACACCAGCTGCACCATCGCCGGGTCGGCGAACGCGACCGTGCCCGCGCCGATCGGGACCTCGGCCAGCGCACCGCCGGCGCGCAGCACCTCGCCGGCCGCGGCGCGATCGACCGCGTCGCGGGCCGCGCTGCGCAGCGACGCCGCGTCGTACGCGTGATCCGGGAACCCGGCGACGCCGGCGCGCGCCGGGCTCCCCGCGGCGGCGAGCCGGCGGATCAGCGCACGCGCCGTGTCCTCGGCGGCGGCGGACGGGGTCTCGGGCAGCATCACCGTCAGCCGCCCGGCGGTGCGCTCGACGACGTCGATCGCGCGCAGCGGCGGGCCCGGGGTCTCGAGCGCGCGCAGGTCGGCCGCGACGAGCTCGATCACGCTGACCGGGCGGCGGTGGCGCAGCGCGCGGTACATCTCGGCCTCGAGCCGCTGAGCGAAGCGCGGATCGAGCGGCTGATCGCGCGGTGGATCGCGCGATGGATCGCGCGGTGGATCGAGCAGTGGATCGAGCAGTGGATCGAGCGGCTGCGCGCCGCCCGCCGTGCGCTGGGCGCAGTGCGCGACGATCTGGGTCCGGCCCGCCGTCACGATGTCGCCGTTGCCGAGCGTGCAGCGCTCGGCGATCCGCTCGCCGTTGACGTAGGTGCCGTTCGAGCTCTCGAGGTCCTCGACCACGACCGCGCCGGCCTGGATCGCGATCGCCAGGTGGCGCCTGGAGACCGCGCCGTCCTCGACGTGGACGTCGGCGTCGCGCGACCGGCCGACCACGCAGCGCCGCGTGTCGTCGAGCGCGATCACCCGGCGCTCGCCGCCCTGGAACAGGACCACGAACGGCCGCGCCGAGCCGTCGTCGAGCCGCGGCTCGCGGGCCTCGAGCACCTCGGTCGAGCCGGTGTCGGCATCGCGCGTCACGGGCCGAGCGTGGCACGATCGCGTGGGGCTTGCGAGCCGCGACGGCTGGCCCGAGGTCGGGCCTACGGCACGAGCACGAGCTTGCCCTTGACCTGGCGCTTCTCGAGCCGCTCGAGCGCCTCGCCCGCGCGCTCGAACGGCAGCGCGGCGTCGACGCTGGGCCGCAGCTTGCCCTCGGCGACGCGGCGGAAGATCTCGTTGGCGTGGGCGCGGTTCTGCGCCGGCTGGCGCGCCGCGAACGAGCCCCAGAACACGCCGACGATCTGGCAGCCCTTGAGCAGCACCAAGTTGAGCGGGATCTTGGGGATCTCGCCCGAGGCGAAGCCGATCACCAGGTAGCGGCCCTGCCACGCCGTGCCGCGCAGCGCCGCCTCGGCCAGCGGCCCGCCGATCGGATCGTAGACGACATCCACGCCCCCCGAGGTCAGCGCCTTGATCCGGTCCTTGAGGTCCTCGCGCGCGTAGTTGATGACCTCGGTCGCGCCGTGCTCGCGGCAGAACGCGAGCTTGTCGTCGGTCGAGGCCGCCGCGATCACGCGCGCGCCGAGCAGCGCGCCGATCTCGCAGGCCGCGACCCCGACGCCGCCGGCCGCACCGAGCACGAGCAGGCTCTCGCCCTTGGCGATCGCCGCGCGGTCGACCAGCGCGTGCCACGTCGTGGCGTAGGTCAGGAGCGTCGCGGCGCCGACCTCGAAGCTGACCGCGTCGGGCAGCTTGACCACCGAGGCCTCGGGCACGCAGATCTTCTCGACGAACGTGCCGGACACCACCGTGACCGCGACCCGGTCGCCGGGCGCAACGCTGGTCACGCCGGCGCCGATCTCGCGCACCACGCCGGCGCACTCGCCGCCGGGCGAGAACGGCGGGGTCGGCTTGAACTGGTACAGCCCCCGCGACAGCAGCACGTCGGGGAAGTTCACGCCGCTCGCGCGAACCTCGATCAGGACCTGGCCTGGGCCGACGCTGGGATCCGGGACCTCGTCGACACGGAGGCCGGAGGGACCGATGAGCTCGTGGACTCGAACTGCGCGCATGCCCGGGGTTATACAGCAGTTGATCGGAGTCGCGACTACCGATCTACACCGCGGATGGGTAGCTGCCGAGCACGCGGAGCTCGGTGGTGAGCTCGCGGATGTCGTCGAGCGCGGCATGGAACGGCTCGCTCGCGGCGTGGCCGAGCACGTCGGCGTAGAACCGGTAGGTGAACGGGACCTCCGGGATCGGGCGCGACTCGAGCTTGGTCAGCGACAGGCTGCGGGCCGACAGGCGCTGCAGGATCTCGCCGAGCACGCCCGGCCGATCGGCGAGCGCGAACACCAGCGAGGTCTTGATCGCCGCGCCGTCGGGCACCGGCGCCGGGCGCAGCGCGACCTCGACGAACCGCGTCGCGTTGCCCGACGCCGACTGGATGCCACGCGCCACGACGGAGAGGCCGTAGCGCCGGGCGGCGGCGGCGCTCGCGATCGCGGCGAGCGTGCGATCGTTGGCCTCGGCGACCCGGCGCGCGGCGCCGGCGGTGTCGAGGTCGGCGCGCGCGGTCAGCTGCGGGTGCTTCGCGAACAGCTCGTGGCATTGCGCGAGCGCCTGGGGGTGCGAGATCACGGTGCGCAGATCGGCGAGCTGGACGCCGTGGAGCGCGAGCAGGCAGTGCTCGATCGCCGACACGACCTCGCCGGTGATGTGCAGGCTGCCGAGCGCCAGGAGATCGTAGGTCTCGTTGATGCTGCCGGCCGTGGTGTTCTCGATCGGCAGCAGCGCGAGGTCGGCCGCGCCCATCGCTACTGCCTCGGCGGCCCCCCGGAACGTGTCATGGCCGGCGAGCAGCGCACCTCCCGGCCGGCCGGCGTACCGCTGCTGTGCGGCGAGGTGGCTGTAGCTGCCCTCGACCCCCTGGTACGCGATGCGCAACGGCGCGTCGCTGCGGTTGCGCACCGTGGCCTCCTGGTGCGCGACCGACATGTCCATGATCACGCGGTACATCCGCTCGATCTGGTGCGCGTCGAGCCCGGCGGCGATCGCCAGCCCGCGCAGCCGCTGCAGCAGCAGGTCCTCACGCTCGCGGTCGCGGAACGGGCTCGCCGCCGCCAGCTTCGCGGCGGCGACATCCTCGACGATCTTCAGCCGCTCGGCGACGAGCGCGATGAGCTGGCGGTCGACCGCCTCGATGCGGTCGCGGAGCGATGCGAGATCAGGGTCCGACATGCCGGCACTGTACCCGGCCGGCGCTCCGCGTCATGACCTCGGGCCCGTCAACTGCATGGCGCTTCGCCGACCCGACCGGCCGCGCGCCGCATCCGACCCGACCGGCCGCGCAGCGCTCCCGCACCGCGGCATGCCCGCACGCCGGCGCACTACCACCTTCGAGTACCCACTGGCGGATCAACAGCACGTCGCCACAACAAAACACCAACAGGGTATATGTAGTCCTTCATTTCATCAGAAAATCCAGTTGACGGTCAGCTGCGGAGTCTGCTGTCATGTGGCGTCAGACTGCGTCGGATCAACTGGAGGGGAACGATGCGCATCACGCTGCAACGAGTTCTGCCGATCGTGCTGGTGCTCGCCGCGAGCGCACCGGCGCTGGCAGACGACCACGATCGCGACAGCCACGACAGCCGCATCCTGCGCGCCGACGTCGACCAGGACAACGACCTGCTGTTCATCAATGGACGGGAGCTCCCGCGCCGCGAGCCCACGGTCATCCTGGGCAGTACGCGGCTCGAGGTCGTCAGCTTCTCTCGAACCGACATCGTGGCCCGGGTTCCGTCCGGGCTCGAGCCGGCGACGTACCTGCTGCGGGTCGGAGCCGACCTGCAGTTTGCCGTCTCCGTGGGTGATACCGGCCCGCAAGGCCCGCCCGGTCCCAAGGGCGATCGCGGCCCGGCGGGTCCGGCAGGTCCAGCGGGTCCGGCAGGCCCACCGGGTGCCAAGGGCGACACCGGCGCGCAAGGCCCCAAGGGCGATACCGGCGCGCAAGGCCCCAAGGGCGATACCGGCGCGCAAGGCCCCAAGGGCGATACCGGCGCCACCGGCCCGCAGGGCGCCAAGGGCGATACCGGCGCGCAAGGCCCCAAGGGCGATACCGGCGCCGCCGGCCCGGCAGGTCCGCAGGGCGCCAAGGGCGACACCGGCGCCGAAGGTCCGCAGGGCGCCACCGGTCCCCAGGGGCCGATCGGCCCCATCGGCCCGGCAGGTCCGCAGGGCGCCAAAGGCGACACCGGCGCCACCGGCCCGGCAGGTCCGCAGGGTGCCAAGGGCGATACCGGCGCCGAAGGTCCGCAGGGTGCCACCGGCGCGCAAGGCCCCAGCGGGCCACCCGGCGCGATCGGCCCGCAAGGCCCGATCGGCCCCGCCGGTCCGCAAGGCCCCCCGGGGACCTTCACGGCCACGACGTGCAGCTACGTCACGGGCCCGTTCATCACCGGCAACACCTCGCTCTCGACGTCGACGGTCACCTGCCCCAGCGGACAGTTCGCGGTGTCGATCATCCCGACCTGGCAGCTGTGGTTCACCAACTCGGTGTGCACCCCCGTGTCCCGCCGGATCAACAACTCGACCGTCGTGACCGACTGGCTGTCGAACGTGAACAGCGCCGGTTGCTCGGGCAACAGCGTCGCGACCATGACGCTGTGCTGCCCCTGAGGCGATCGGCGCCTGACCGGCGCCTGACCGGCGCGATCGGGCGCCGCCCGACTACGGGATCCGGATCAGCACCTTCTCCTCCTCGCCCGCCGCGGTGACGGCGGTGATCTGCACGACCGTCCCGGCGAGCGCCGGATCCGTCGTGCGGATGTCGTAGCTGCCATCGGCCTTCTGCGTCACGTTGACGGCCGGATTGGGGCTCTCGAACCGCACGAAGCGGCGCGGAGCCGGCTCGGCCGGTTCCGCGGCTGGCATCGACGGCGGCGGCGCCTCGATCGTGGCCCCGGCGCTGCCCTGCCCGCCCTGCGTGCTCGCGGCCCGGGCGAGCCGCGCGACCAGCGCGTCGCGATCTGCCAGCGCGCGGCGCAGCCGATCGATCTGCTCGCGCGCGTCCTGATCGACACAGCGCTCGGTGCCGGCGGCGACGCTCGGGCCGGGGGCACGCAGGGCATGGATCGACAACGCGAGCGCGGCGCAGGCGATCACCGGCACCACGTAGGCCTTCCAGCGGTTCGGGCTCATGTCACGCAGCCACCTGCCGGCCAGGATACTACCCGGCCGCCCCCGCGATCACGCCGGCCACCCGGTGAGACATCCACGTACGTGGCCGGCCCGGCCGCGCGCGACTCGCTACTGCAGCGGGATCGCCTGCACGCCCCAGTAGCCGCTCGACAGGAACAGCGTCTGGTCCTGCCGGGCCACCGCATTGGCCCCCCAGCCGCGGGTCCGGACGGTCTGCTCGAACACCGGCGCGCTGCCGGCGCGCAGGCGGTAGACGTCGATCGCCTGCGCGCCCCACCAGCCGGACGTGACGAGCGCCCGGTCGCCCTCGATCGCCAGCAGCCAGCCCCAGCCGTGGTCGCTCGCGATCCGGTCGCGCGGGTGCGACGGGCTCGACAGATCGATCGCGTGAAGGTCGACGCGCGACGAGCTCCCGCCGCCGGTCTGCGGCGTGTACTGCACCGCGGACAGGTAGGCCTGCGTGCCGCGCACGAACGTCGAGCCGACCCAGCCGTGGATCGTCGTGTGCGACAGCAGCGTCGCCTGCCCGCCGTGGATCCGCAGCACGTCGAAGTCGTTGACCGCGGCCTCGCCGTCGTCCCAGCGGTAGTCGATCGTGTAGACGATGCTCGGATCGGCCGCGTCGCCGCCGACCAGGAAGCCCGGGACGTTGACCTTCGCGCCGATCCGCGGCCGAGACCGATCGCTCAGATCGACCGAGTCGAGGTAGTACCGCACCCAGCCGTGATGCTGGCCCGGGTCGTCGATCCACTCGTAGTGGGTCGTGTACAGCGTCGTGCCGACGACCTGGAGGTTGCCCCACCAGCCCATCGCGTCGCTCTGGATCGCGGTCGACGCAACCCGCGGCGCGTCCGGGTTCGCGAGATCGACCACGTAGAGCTTGCTGCCGCCGTCGACGACGTGGCCGTCCTGGTAGCTCGCCTCCCAGCGCCGGAACGCGAGCACGTCGCTGCCGACCTGCACGACGTCGTCGCCGCCCCACCAGTCGTACCACCAGAACCCGCCCCAGCCCCAGCCGTACCAGCCACCGCGATCGATCGGCAGCCGGAGCTTGCCGCGCGCCACCGCGGCGCCGTTCGCGAGATCGACGACCTGGACCTGCTGCGCGCGCGCGAAGCAGGTCCCGCCGGTGGAGCCCGGGCACGGCGTGTCGGTCGAAACGCTGGTCACGACGTACGTGTAGCGGCCGTTCGAGAACGACCGCGCGCCGATGCCCTCGACATCGAGGGTCGGCACGGCGGCGCCGGTGTCGGAGGTCTCCTCGGCGCCGGCGATCGGCAGAACCCGGACCTGCGAGCTCGTGGTGTTGTTGTCCCACCAGTCCGACGAGACCTCGGCGATCGTCGCGCCGCTGGGCCGGGCGGTCACCACGTTGCGCGCCAGGGTCAGCTCGGTGACCACGCGCGGCGCCCTCGGATCGGCGTAGTCGACCACGGCGAGCGACTCGTTGGACAACGAGACCAGGCGGTTGCCGACGAAGATCCCGCGCTCGACCCAGCCGCGCGTGTGCGCCGACCCGGCGGTGGTCACGCTGGTCGGCGTGAACTCGATCAGCTGCAGCCCGTTGTTGTAGGTCCGTCCGGCGAAGTCCCAGCCCGAGAACGGCAGCACCACGAGGCCGCGCGCCGCGTCCATGGTGAACGCCTTGAACGTGCCCGCCGCCGGGGTCCACGCCCAGCCCTGGCCAAACGTCGACGTGCCAAGCAGCGCCGGCGCCGCCGGGTTGGTGACGTCGAGATAATGCAGCGTGACCGGATCGCCCTGGCCCGCGCGCTGGTAGTCGTTGCCGAGCGCGAAGATCCGCGAGCCCGGCGCCGGCAGGAGGTTCCACACCGTCCCGGGCACCGTTACCGTGCCGGCCAGCCTCGGCGCCCGCGGGTTGCTCAGGTCGAACACCTGGAACGGCGTCGTCCCCGAGCCATCGCTGGTGTAGCCGCCGGCCGGCGACAGGTAGAGCCGGTTGGTGTCGAACCGCGCGGCCGCGCTCCACCCGGTGCCGGCGATCGTCATCGCCGAGTCGAGCACCGGCGCGCCGGGGTTCGAGAAGTCCACCGTCGACAAGACGTAGCCGCTGCCGCCGTAGATCGACGACTGGCCGAGCACGTGTGCGGTCTTGCCGTCGGCGAAGTCGAGGTTCCACCGGCCGTTGTCGACGCCCCAGCCGTTGACCCAGCCGTCGACCGCGAGCGAGCCGCGCTGCACGATCTCGCCACCGGGGTCGGAGATGTCGAGGTAGAGCAGCGACGTCTTGCCCTCGGACACCCTGCCGTCCCACGCCGTCGACGCGAGCATGATCGCGTTCGGCGTGACGTTGAACACGCCGCTGAACCCGTCGAACTGCACGCGATCGACCGGCGCGATCGTGTGGTTCGCGAAGCTCACCGACGCCACGATCACCGACTCGCGCGGCGTGGTCACCGTGCCGACCCCGCCGGCGACGCCGTCCGCCACCCCCGCGTCCCATCCGTACCACCAGCCGTAGTCCTCGCTGACCGCGTAGATCACGTCGCCCACCACGCGATCGTCGCGGACGAAGCCGCCGAGCTTGGCCTCGCCGATCGAGCGGATGTGCGCCGGATCGGTGGCGTCGAGGCCACGGACGATCGAGCCGTGGAACGGCGTGCCGTCGTCCATCCGGCCGAACCAGTCGCCGATCACGACGATCGCGACGCCGTTGCGCACGATCATGTCGACCGGCTGGCCGAAGATCGGCGAGCGCCCGAGCAGCGCCGGCCGATCCGGGTTGGTCACATCGAACACCATCAGGCCGCGATAGGCATTGAGGTAGTACAGCCGATTGCCCTCGAGCCGGTACAGGTCGGTCTCCTGGACCGTCCGGGTCGACGTGGGGCTGGGGGCGCCCGGCAGCCCCGCGCCGCTGCCCGCACTGTCGCCGCCGATGCCGACACCGCCCGCCACGCCGCGCGAGCCGTTGGGCGGCGCCGACTCGAAGCTGGTCTGGCCGACCGAGCGGTCCCGGTCGGCGCTGCACGCGGCGATGAACGAGGCGAGCAACGGGATCAGTAGGAAGCTGGCTGAGTGACGCATGTCGTACCCCTTGGCAAGTCGAGTGCCACCGCCAACTGCCCGGCTTCCCTCGACACACGGTCCGGCGAGTTGGCGGCCCGGCGCCGATTCGCGACAAACCGGTCCTACCGAGATCGCGACATCGCTGTCGCGCTCGGGGCGCGGCGCTACTCGACCGTGATCGCGTCGACCTGCTCGACCAGATAGAGCGACGAAGTCGCGATCGGCGCGCGCAGAGGCTCGCGTGCAGCGCGTGAAATCCTCCGATCAGGAGAGCTCGGAGTCCGCAAATCGGACATCTAATCCGGATTGGCAGCCACTCCCGTCGACGGGAGTGAATTGATCATCTGGAGTTACAACGATCGACACCACAGCGCTTGATCCGCAGCCAGGACTTACTAGACTCCTACCAGGTCCTTTTTTATCCTGGAGTGCCGATGGCGACCGCGGTGGTGAAGCAGCAAGAAGCATGTCCCTGGTGTGGGCAACGGATCTCGCACAAGCAGTTCGTCGAGATCGAAGCACGCATTCGCGCCGAGGAGAAGCGCCGTCTTCAGGTCGTCGAGGCCGAGGCGCAGGCCAGGCTCGCGGCCGAGCGCGAGGCGCTCGAGACCCGGTACAAGGCCGATCGCAGCTCGCTCGAGCTCGCGCTGCTGCAGGCCAAGGAGCAGCTCGACGGCGCGCGCGAGCTCCAGGCCGAGTTCGACAAGCGGCTGCGCGAGGCGACCGAGGCCGCGGCGATCACCGAGCGCAAGAAGGCCGAGGTCGAGGCCGCCCGCAAGCACCAGGCCGAGCGCGAGCGCGAGCGCGAGCTGATCAAGGCCGACTTCGATCAGAAGATGCTCAAGCAGGACGCCGAGAACCAGAAGGCGGCGCAGGCGCTCCGCAAGCAGGTGTTCGAGCTCCAGCGCAAGCTCGAGGACCAGGCCGCGCGGCGGCCCGAGGTCATCGACATCGACCTGTTCGAGCAGCTCCGGGCCGAATACCCCGAGGATCGGGTGCTGCGGCTGCCCAAGGGCGAGGCCGGCGGCGACGTCCTGGTCGAGGTCAAGTACAAGGGCTCGGTCTGCGGCCGGATCATCCTCGACTCGCGCAACCGCGGGAACTGGCAGACGACCTACGCGACCCGGCTGCGCACCGACATGGTCGAGCAGCAGGCCGACCACGCGATCCTGTCGACGCTGCACTTCCCGCGCGGCGCCGCCGAGCTGTGCCGGCACGACGACGTCCTGGTCGTCCACCCCGCGCGCGTGGTCGAGCTCGTCGGCATCCTGCGCCAGGCGCTGGTCCGGATGTACCAGGCCAGGCTCAGCAACGTGCAGCGCGCGGACAAGAAGGCCCGGCTCTACGACCACATCACGTCCGAGCTGTTCCGGCGCAAGCTGTCCGACACCGGCAAGCTGTCCCAGCAGCTGCTCGAGCTCGACGTCGAGGAGGTCAAGGAGCACAACCGGGTATGGCGGACGCGCGGCGGGATCCTGAAGAAGCTCGAGGCGGTCAACAGCGAGGTCGTCGGCGAGATCAACGACATCGTCGACGGGCTCACCGATGATTGACGCCGCCACCGTCTGGCAGGAGCGCCGGCTCGGCCGCACGATCGTCAAGACCCGGCGTGCGATCGTCGATCTCGACGACATCCTGCCCAACGACAAGCAGCCGCGGATCGGCCCCAAGGAGGACCCCGAGCTGCAGCGCCAGATCGAGGCCAACGAGGGCATCTTCGAGCCGCTGCTGCTCGAGCCCCACCCGACGCTCGGTGACAAGTTCCGGATCATCGACGGCGATCGCCGGTGGTCCAACTCGCGCGTGCTGGTCGATCAGCTCAAGAAGCCGCAGTACCGCCAGCTCCCCGCCGAGATCACCGACCACACGCTCGAGGACGAGGAGCGGCTGCGGGTCTGGATCTACATCCACCGCCAGCGCAAGGAGTGGGACGCCAAGGAGAAGGAGATGGTCGCGTACCGCCTGGTCGAGCTCGTCGGCCGGGCCAGCGCCGCGAACATCCTGGGCGTCACCGTGCGCGAGGTCGACAAGCTGGTCGACGTCTACCGGCTCGCCGACCGGCTCAAGAACATCCGCGACCCGAGCGCGTCGATCACCTGGGCGCGCGAGATCGACAGCATCAACAAGAATCTACTACCGCCCAGCGTGCTCGACGCGATCGTCGCCAAGATCAACGACAAGCTGATCACCAACTCCAAGGACGTTCGCCGGCTGCGCGCGATCCTGAAGGACCCCGTGGCCAAGGACTGCTTTCTATCCGACGGCACGTCGATCAACGACGCGCTCGAGAAGCTCGGCGAGCCCCGGCCGCAGCGCGCCACGGGCCTCGCCGGTGACCTCGGCGCGATCGTCGCGTCGATCCGCA
>DASWRS010000458.1:0-14243 GCA_036403075.1 Kofleriaceae bacterium | reverse complement strand
CCGGGCCCACGTGGTGCCGCTGTCGCTCGACAGCCACAGCCCGCTGCCCGGACCGCCGTAGATGCGCTCCGATGGAAACCGGATGCGCTCCCAGGTCGCGGCGAACACGCGCCGGGGGTCGACCGGATCGATCGCCAGATCGACCGCACCCGCGATATCGGACACGAACAGCACCTTGGTCCAGGTCTGTCCGCCGTCCTGAGAGCGATAGACCCCGCGGTCGACGTTCCGGGAGTACAGGTTGCCCATCGCGGCCACGAACACCGTATCCGGAGTCCTGGGATCGACCACGATCCGGCCGATCGCGACGGTCTGATCGAGGCCCAGGTGCTGCCAGGTCGCGCCGCCGTCGCGGGTCTTCCACACGCCGTCGCCGGGGTAGGTGACGCTGCCGCCGCCCGGGCTGGCTTCCCCGGTCCCGACGTAGAGCACGTCCGAATCGCGGGGATCGATCGCCAGGGCTCCGATCGACAGGCTGCCCTGGCCATCGAAGATCGGCGTGAACGTCGCGCCAGCGTCGGTGGTCTTCCACACCCCGCCGCTGGCGGCGCCGACGTAGAACTTGCTCGCGTTGGCCGGATCGCCGACGACATCGGCGACGCGCCCGCCGACGTTGAGCGGCCCGCGCAGCTGCCACCGGCCGACGTCGAGGCCGGAGAACGCCACCGTCCGCGCACGCAGCAAGCGGGCCTGCAGCACCGCCCGCGGCCGCGCCTGGACATCGATCTTCCCGTCGCGCGACACGCGTTGCAGATAGAAATAGTCATTCTCGGGTACGCCGTCGTCCTCGCGCTCGACCACCTCGCGAGGCCGGCCGCAGGCCGAGAGGCTCGCGACGACCGCGATCACGCAACCCGTGAGCCATCGATCATATGCGTTCACGTCTGACTCCTTCCAGAGCGAAGGCGCGGCGCTCCGCGGCCCGGCTTCGAATGGCGACAAGGTCGCCGGGAGCGAGCGGACCGTCAACCTCGATCGGCGGTCACGATACCCCGACACCTGCCCACCTCGAGCATCTCTCCGACCTGGCTGTTAAGAATCAATACGCTCTACTCGGCCGCTGATGAGCGCGCCGGCGCGCAGATCGTGAGTCGCGAAGCGTCAGAACCGCGCGCGAATGTAGGCCGGGGGCGCGGACAGCGGGATGTCGGCGACGGCCGACGAGCCCCATTGCTGGCTGGTCGTGGCGCCGCTGGCGAATCGCACGTTCCACGTGCCGGACACCGGATTCCAGTACGCGGTGTCGGTGCGGCCGTCGCCGTCGTAGTCGCCGGGCACCGGGATGTCGACCTGGCCGGCGACGCCGAATAGCGAGTTGTTGATCGCGCCGGTCGAGCTCTGGATGATGAACCACTGGCCGGTGGGCTGGCGGAACACCGCGAAGTCGGTGCGGCCGTCGCCGTCGTAGTCGCCGGGCACCGGGATGTCGCCGACGCTGCCCAGGCCCCAGGCGCGCGTGATCGTCGTGCCGGTGGAGCTCAGCCGCACGTTCCAGGTGCCGGTGCCGGGCGCCCAGTAGGCGAGATCGGTGCGGCCGTCGCCGTCGTAGTCGCCGGGGACCGGCACGTCGCGCTCGCCGGCGACGCCGAACACCGGGTTGTTGGTGCCGCCGGTGCTCTGGATGATGAACCACTGGCCGGTGCTCTGGCGGAACACGGTGAAGTCGGTGCGGCCGTCGCCGTCGTAGTCGCCGGGCGACGGGATGTCGCCGAGGTTCGCCGCGCCCCACTGCTGGCTGACCGTGGCGCCGGTCGAGCTCAGGATCACGTTCCACGTCCCGCTGCCCGGGTTCCAGTACGCGTTGTCGGCCCGGCAGTCGCCGTCGTAGTCCTCGGCGACCGGGATGTCGCGCTGGCCGGCGACGCCGAACACGACATTGAAGCTCTCCAGGTTGAACCACTGGCCGGTGCTCTGCCGGTACACCGCGAAATCGGTCGTGCCGTTGCCGTTGAAGTCGAGGCGGTGGCGGTTGGTGCAGCCGGGCAGGATGAACGAGCCGACCGAGATCGGCGTGATCCCGACCGGCACGTCGGTGACCAGGCTGTTAGTCGCGGTGTCGATCACGTGGACCACGTCGGTGTTCTGGTCGGTGACGTAGGCCCGCCGGCCATCGCCGGTGAACGAGATGCCCTCGGGGCCGACGCCGGCGGGGATCAACGCGACCAGGCCGTTGCTCGCGGTGCTGAACACCGACACCGAGCTGCTGTTCGAGTTGGTCACGTACAGCAGCGTGCCCGCCGGGTTGACCGCGATGCCCTGCGAGAATGCCAGGCCGGTCGCCGCGGTCGCCGGGATCGTCGCGATCACCGTGTTGCTGGCGGTGTCGATCACCGAGACCGCGTTGATGTCGGCGGTGTAGACCCGGGTGCCGCCGGGATCGATCGCGATCGCCTCCGGCTGATGCGCCAGCGGGATGCGCGCGACGATCGTCATCGACGCGGTGTCGATCACCGAGACCGAGGTATCGATGAAGTTGGCGGTGTACACCCGCGCACCCGACGGTGAGATCACGACGCCGATCGGCTCGGCGCCGGCCCCGGCGACGCCGCCGGGGATCGTGACCGAGCCGATCACGGTGTTGGTCGTCGTCGAGATCGCCGAGACCGTGTTGCCGCCGCCGGTGACGTAGACGCGCTGGCCCAGGGTCGCGATCCCGAACGGCGATGCAACCGGGATCGTCGCGACCACCGTGTTGGTCCTGCCGTCGATCACCGAGACGCTGCCGGGCGACACGTCACCCTGGTTGCCGACGTACACCATGCGGTTCTGTGGATTGGCGGCGACGGTGCGCGGCCGTTCGCCGACACCGATCGTCCGGATCACCGTGTTCGTGCCGGTGTCGATCACCGAGACCGTACTCGGCCCGAAACCGGACAGGCCACTGTTGGCGATGTACGCGGTGTCCGCGATTGCGGCCGCCGACGCGCACAGCGAGATGACGCCGAAGATCGGACCGGTGTATCGCAAGCAGTTACGACTGGCTGACATGAAGCTCCTCTCGAGACGGACTCGAGGCGGCACTCTCGCGCAATGCTCGTCGAGGATACAGTGCCGCATTACGCGGCATGACGATGGCGAGGCGTATTCGCACAGCGGGTGGCGGCTATTGCCCGATGGAAGCTCGAGAGTTCGGCTGTTCCCGCGCGGAGCCGCACAGACGAGGATCCCGGAGTGGCAGATCTTATCGTCGCGCCGGTGCGGACGTGCCGCAGTCGCGCCCGACCGGGTGATCCGGCCGATCGCCAGGTTGCCTGCCGTACGCCGCGCCGCTGCGCGTGCGAGGATCTGGCCCCCATGCAGCAGATCTGGATCACGAAAGCCGGCCCGCCCGAGGTCCTTCAGGTCCGCGAGGCCAGCGACCCCGTGCCGGGGCCGGGCGAGGTCCGGATCCGGGTCCACGCTGCCGGGATCAACTTCGCCGATCTGATGGCACGCGTCGGGCTGTACCCCGATGCGCCGAAGATCCCCTGTGTCGTCGGCTACGAGGTCTCCGGTGTGATCGATACCGTCGGCGGTGGGGTCACCCGGTTCTCGCCCGGGGATCGGGTGTTCGGCATGCCGAGGTTCGGTGGCTACACCGACAGGCTCGTGGTCTCGGAGGCGCAGGTGTTCCGGATGCCTGCGAGCATGACGTTCGAGCAGGGCGCGGCGCTGCCGGTCGTGTACCTCACGGCGCATCACATGATGCTGTTCACCGGCAACCTGCGCCGGGGCTCTCGCGTCCTCGTGCATTCCGCCGCCGGCGGTGTCGGGCTCGCCGCGATCGAGCTCGCGCGCACCCGCGATTGCGAGGTGTTCGGGATCGCGTCGCGCTCCAAGCACGAGTTTCTGCGCGAGCGCGGCTGCCAGCACCCGATCGACAGCGCCGCCGACTATGTCGCGGCGGTGAAGGAGGCAACCGGCGGCAAGGGCGTCGATCTGGTGCTCGATCCGGTCGGCGGCAAGAGCTGGTCGGACGGCTACTCGATCCTCGCGCCGGCGGGGCGGCTGGTTGCGTTCGGGCTATCGGCGGCGGCGTCGGGGACCGAACGCAGCCTCGTCCACGCCGCCATGCAGCTGCTCCGGATCAAGCGCTACAGCCCTCGGCAGCTGATGGACGACAACAAGACGATCTCGGGCTGCAACATGGGGCATCTGTTCGGCGAGCTGGCGATGCTGAGAGAGCAGTTCGAGGCGCTGATCGGGTTGTTCGAGGCCGGCCAGATCAAGCCGCACGTCGACCGGACCTTCCGGTTCTCCGAGGCCGCCGCGGCGCACCAGTACCTGCACGACCGCAAGGCGAAGGGCAAGGTCCTGCTGGTCCCGGATGCGATCGTGGCGCCCGGTCCCGCCGGCGCGCCGTAGCCATCGGTATCGCGGTCGCCGACCTGCGCGGGCCGACGATCGGTGATCGCCCGACGCTGCGGACGGCCCCCGCGCCGGCAGGCGGGAGGCGCCGGAGACCGCCGCAGGGCGCACGCTGCGGCGCGGGCGCACTCGCAGGGCGCAGGCGCAGTTGCGTACGCGGCGCGAGGCTGGCACCGGATGCGCAATGACCGCGCGCATGCAGCTCAAGCCAGTGCAAGACCAGGTCGTCGTGGTGCTCGGTGCCTCGAGCGGAATCGGCCGAGAGATCGCGCTTCGCTTCGGCGAGCGCGGTGCCAAGGTCGTGGTCGCGGCGCGCACCGAGCAGGGACTCGCGTCGCTCGTGAACGAGATCGAGCGGCGCGGCGGGCGCGGCGTCCACGTCGTGTGCGACGTCGCGATGCCGGCGGAGGTGGAGCGCGTCGCCGAGGCGGCGATCGAGGCGTTCGGGCGGATCGACACGTGGGTCAACGTCGCGGCGGTGACCGTGTACGCGCGGTTCGAGGACACCACGCCCGAGGAGTTCCGGCGGGTGATCGAGGTCAACTACCTGGGGCAGGTCCACGGCGCGCTCGCGGCGCTGCCGCGGCTGCGCGCGAACCGCGGCGGTGCCTTGATCTCGGTGTCGTCGGTCGAGAGCAGCGTCTCGCTGCCGCTGACCAGCGCATATGCGGCGTCCAAGCACGCGATCGAAGGCGCGCTCGATGCGCTGCGTCGCGAGCTGATCGCCGAAGGCACCCCGATCTCGATCACGAGCGTCAAGCCGGCCACGATCAACACGCCGCTGTTCAACAACGCGCGCAGCAAGCTCGACGTCCTGCCGAAGGGGCCACCTCCGATCTACCAGCCGGGCGTCGTGGCCGACTGCGTGCTGTACGCCGCGGCGCATCCGGTGCGCGACCTGTACGCCGGCGGCGCCGCGCGGATGATGATGGTCGGGCAAGCCCTCGCGCCCGGGCTCCTCGATCGGCTCCTCGCTCGCTTCGGCATCTCGTCGCAGCGCACCGACCAGCCGGCCACCGACGGCGGCGCCGGCAACCTCGGCGCCCCGCGAACCGACGACAACCGGGTCGAAGGCGACTACAGCGATCACGCTCGCCGGTTCAGCCTCTACACCTGGATGGAGACCCACCCGGCCGCGCGGCTGCTCGCAGGTGCCGGCGTGCTCGTCGGCGCGGCCTTGCTCGCTTCGCGCGCGCGGCGCAACGGCTCGGCGCTGCGGCGCCTGACCTGAGGTCGCCGCGATCCACGCCCAGGAGCTCGCCGAACGCGGCAAACCGGTGCCCGACCGCGCGCCTAGCGAAGCGACTCGGCCAGCGGGCGCCACGGTGTCAGCGACATCGACGACGCGACCGCCTCGATCCCGGTCTCGCCAATGACGAGGTGGTTGCGGCTGGTGTGCACCGAGTAGCTTCCGGTGACGAGCGGGTAGGGGTGCTTCGCGGCCGACGCGATCACGAGCTCGACATCGCCGTGGGCCGCGACGTCGATCGGGCCGGTGCCGTCCTCGAAGATCACCAGCTCGCGGCGCACCGACGCGCCGGCCACGACCAGCGTGCCCTCGGAGACGGCGAGCCACGCGATGTCGTGGGTCGCGGGTGGCTGGTAGGTCCAGCGCTCGCCGGCGGCAAGCCGCACGTGCAGGTAGGTCACCGGCTCCGGATACGGAATCGGGCTCCTCAGCGCGCCGTACGATCCGAGCAGCACGCGCACGCGCCCATCGGCGGGGATCGTGGAGATGTCGACGTAGTGGCTCTCGGCGGGCGCGAGCTCGAGAGGTGGCGCGAGCGCGACCCAGAGCTGGAAGCCGCGCCGGCGCTCGTCGCCGGGCAGGGTCCCGCCGTGCCAGACGCCGCCGCCCGCGCGCATCCATTCGACGCTGCCGGCGCGCAGCGTCCCGGACTTGCCCGTCGAGTCGCCGTAGACGAGCGAACCCTCGAGCAAGGTCGTGTGCGTCGCGATGCCGGAGTGCGGGTGCACAGGGCCGCCATCGGAGCCGCCGCGGAAGTCGAAGTGATCGAGGAACACGAACGGCTTCACGAGCTCGCCGAGGTCGCCCGGGCTCATGAGCCGGGTGATCGGGCCGCCGCCGCGCCCCTTCGTGCGGTACGCGATGCGGCGCTGCGTGGTCGATCGGATGTCGGGTACCAGCTGAGTCAACATGGCTGTTCTCCTTCCTTGCATTGCGATCACGCCGCCTGTGCGGCAGCCAGCTTCACGGCCTGGACCTCGAGCTCGATGTCGACGCGGTCGCCGACGAGCAACCCGCCGGCCTCGAGCACCTGGTTCCACTGCAGGCCGAAGTCCTTGCGGTCGATCGACGCCTTCGCCAGGAAACCGGCGCGCTCGTTGCCCCACGGATCCTTGGCCTGGCCGCCGTACTCGACGTCGAGCGTCACCTCGCGGGTGACGTCGCGGATCGTGAGGTCGCCGGCGACGCGGTATCGATCCCGACCGAGCTTCTCGATGCGTTGGCTGCGGAACCGCAGCTCGGGGAAGCGCTCGACATCGAAGAAGTCCGCCGAGCGGAGGTGGTCGTCGCGCTGCGCGGTCCCGGTGTCGATGCTCGACGCATCGATCGTCACCTGGATCGTCGACCGGGTGAGGTCGCCGTCGTCGAGGTCGAGCGTTCCGCCGAACGTGCCGAAGCGGCCCCGCACCTTCGAGACCACCATGTGCCGGATCGAGAAGTTGATGCCCGAGTGCGCGCCGTCGATGTTCCACTGGTTCGTCGTCATGGTCCGTTCCTCCTGATGTCTCCTTGATAGCGCCGACCCGCCTACGGGACTAGCCGGTGAAAGCTGGCGTGACTATCCCATAAGCTGGATAATGAACCATGGACCTCAATGAGATCGCGGTGTTCGCTCGGGTGGTGCAGGCCGGCAGCTTCATCGCGGCCTCCAAGGCGCTCGGGATGCCCAAGTCGACGGTCAGCCGCAAGGTCGCCGATCTCGAGGAGCGGCTCGACACGCGGCTCCTCCAGCGCACGACGCGCAAGCTCAGCCTCACCGACGCCGGGCGGCTGCTGTTCGACCACTGTGCGCGGATCGTGAGCGAGGTCGAGAACGCCGAGCGAGCGGTGACCAGCCTCCACGACACGCCGCGCGGGGTCCTGCGGGTGACCGCGGGCACCAACGCGACGTTCCTCGGCCCGCTCATCCGTGACTACCTGAAACGCTATCCGGAGGTCCGTCTCCAGCTGCTGTGCACCGCGCGCAACGTCGACCTCATCGAGGAGCGCTTCGATCTCGGCATCCGGGCCGGGCGGCTTGCCGACTCGTCGCTCATCGCGAAGAGCCTCGGCACGGTGACCTGGCTCCTCGTCGCGACGCCCGCCTATCTCAAGCGCCGCGGCCGGCCGCGAGCGCCGGCGGATCTCGCCGAACATGATTGCCTGTCGTTCGGCGCCGGCAGCGATCGGGCGACGTTGCACCTCCGCCGCGGCGACGAGCCTGCAGAGGTCGCGCTGACGCCGCGGCTCGCGGTGAGCGACATCGAGATCCTGCACCAGGTCACGGTCGGAGGCATGGGCATCGCGCTCCTCCCTGCCTACCAGTGCATCGCCGACCTGCGCACCCACCGGCTGGAGCGAGTACTACGGGACTGGGACGCGCCGACGGCCCCGATACACATCGTCTACCCGAGCACGCGCCATGTCTCGCCGGCCGTGAAGAGCTTCATCGATCACCTGCAGCAGCACATGATGCCGCCGCCCTGGGAGCTCGGTCCGATGCCGTGATCGCCGCGACCTTCGCGTCCGTTGCCGTCGGTGGTCGCGCGGTGTGCGCCGCTGATCCGTTGTGCGGCCACGGCCGATCCTCGCCGCGGCGAACGCGCGCGGCATGCACGCCATCGGTGTCGAGCTGTCGAAGCGCCGAGCGGCATAAACCCGCCGCCTCGGTGTCGAATCTGTCAAAGATCAACCGCCGACACCGAGTAACTGACTAGAAATCGGGGCGTAATTGGTTGGACCGGGACGTGCTCGTGTACGCCTCATCATGCGCCTCCACCTCGCTTCGCTCGCCGCCGCCCTCGCCGCCTCGTCGGCTCTCCTCACCGGCTGCTCCGGATCCGCCACGCCCGCCGACCTCGCTGCGCTCCAGGGCGTGACGATCGGCACTCGCTTCGAACAAGGCAGCGTGCTCGTCGGCCTCGAGTACGCGGGCGACATTCACAACGAGGGCGACTGCAAGTCGATCAGCGCGACCGCGACCTACAACGGCGTCGGCGCGACGCAGATCGATGTGGGGCGCTGGATCCCCGCCGTCCATGACTCACTGGCCTACTGCGAGCACCCGAGCTTCTTCTTCGACGCTCAGGATGTCGAGAGCGCGACGATCGAGATCGCGGACGGCACGAAGACGATCACGGTCGACATCCCGCACCTGCTCGCGTCGCGATCGGTCGCGTTCGCCGCGCCAGCGCCGACTGCGCTGAAGGACGGCGACACCGTGAGCTTCACGGCGCAGCTCGCGCCCGGCGATGTCCCGTCGCCAGACGGCGGCACCGCGGAAGGCACGACCGCCGGCTGCGAGGGCACGAGCGGCTACCTGTTCGCCGGCAACACCACGGAGACAGCGGCCGGCGCTTCGTACGCCGTGCGCGCTTCGCTCATGTGCGAGACCGCGATTCCCGCGGGCACCCCGGTCGCGCTCGACCTCGCGGTCACCGAGTACGTCTACCCGAACGTCGCGACCTGCGACGGCGCCACGGCATGCGCCGCGACCGCGCTGTTCACGACGAAGCTCCACTCGACGTGGTACCCCTGATCACAAGGGTTCGAGCTCGAAGCGGCTCGGGCTGCCCGGGCACGTTCCCGTGCAATCGAGGTGTGCCCGGCGGGGCGGGTTGGAGGATCGCAGCGATGCAGCCTCGACGACAGGGCGGGCGATCGCGGCCAGGCGGGGCATGCTTGCAGCACCATGGCACCGGACCAGGCGCAGCGGCCGATCCTCGCGGGCTTCCATCCTGATCCGAGCATCTGCCGCGCGGCGGACGGGTATTACCTGGTCACCTCGAGCTTCGAGTACGTGCCCGGCGTGCCGATCTACCGGTCGCGCGATCTGCAGGACTGGGAGCAGGTCGGGCACGTGCTGGACCGGCGCTCGCAGCTCGACGTGTCGCGCGCGGCGCCATCGGGCGGCATCTTCGCTCCCACGCTGCGCTACCACGACGGATGCTTCTACCTGATCACGACCAACGTCAGCGACGGCGGCGGGCACCTGCTGGTCACGGCCACCGATCCGGCCGGTCCGTGGTCGGATCCGATCCGCATGCCGGGCTTGCCGGGGATCGATCCCGATCTCGCGTGGGACGCGGACGGCACGTGCTACCTGACGTGGTCGGGATACCGCGAGCACCGGCCCATCGGCATCGTGCAGGCGATCCTCGATCCGCGCACCGGCGCGGTGCACTCCGGCCCGCAGCTGATCTGGAAAGGCACAGGCGGGCAGTATCCCGAAGGGCCGCACCTCCATGCCAGAGGCGGTGTCTGGTACCTCGTGATCGCGGAGGGCGGCACGGAGCGCGGCCACCTGGTCGCCGTCGCGCGGGGCCCGTCACCCGCGGGTCCGTTCGAGAGCCACGCCGGCAATCCGATCCTGACCCGGCGCAGCACGAGCTCGCCGGTGCAGGGGACCGGGCACGCGGATCTCGTGCAGCGCTACGACGGCAGCTGGGCCGCGGTATATCTGGGCTGCCGGCCGCGCGGCGGGAATGCCGGCTGGTGTCCTCTCGGGCGCGAGGTGTTCGCGCAGGAGGTCGTGTGGACGGACGGCTGGCCCTCGCTCGCCGCGCCGATCCTGCCCGGTGGCCCGGCGCGGATCTGCAGCAACGACGGCACGGCGATGGCACAGCTCGCTCCGGTCTGGGCCAGCCCGCGGCGACATCCACGCGAGCTGATCTCGAGGACCCCGCGCGGCTGGCGCATCACCCACGATCGGGGATCCGGGGACGCCGCGCTCGTGGGCCGCCGGCAGCAGCACCTGTTCTGCCGCGTGCGCGCCGAGCTCGACGCCGCGTCGGGGACCGGCGGCCTGTCGCTGTGGATCGATCCGCATCACCGCTACGACCTCGAGGTCACCGGGCGGACGATCCGCGCGATCGCCCGGATCGGCTCGATCCGCCACGTGATCGCCGAGTGCGCGTGGACCGGGGCGACGCTGCAACTCCACACCGAGCCCGCGATCGCATCCCCGCAACAGTCCAGCGCGGGGCCCGACGTGGTGGTGCTGAGCGCCGGCTCGACCGAGCTCGCACGCCTCGACGGCCGCTATCTCTCGACCGAGGTCGCCGGCGGCTTCACCGGGCGGATGGTCGGCGTCCACGCCAGCAGCGGGCACGTCACCCTGACGTCCTGGGAATATGCCGGCGACGACGATGGCTCGCCGTGATGGACCGGCGTGGCACGCGGGTGCATGCGGCCGGTCGCGGCGTGCTCAGTTCGCCGTGGCGGTGAATGTCATGGCGTTGTCGAGCGCGCCGGTGGCCGCCGAGCTCGCGACCACGATGTCCCACGAGTAGCTGCCGGTCGAGTCGAACGTGCCGGTCGAGGTCAGCGTGGTCGCCGACGAGTCGCTCAGGGTCGAGCCGTTGAGCTTCCAGGCCACGCCGGAGGCCGGCGCCGAGCCGAGCTGCGCGACCAGCGTGTAGTCGGTGCTGGTCAGGTTCGCCTTGGCGACCTTGACGCCGACGGTCGAGGACAGCGTCCAGTTGGACGTGCCGCGCGCCAGGGTGAAGCCGGTCGGCGCCGAGCCGTACTTCGACACGCTGCCGAGGGCGGACGTCGCACTCTCGGTGCCGGTGCCCGACGTGGTGCCGCCCGCCGACTCGACGGTCAGGCTGATCGAGCTCTCGATCGTTCCGGTGACGGTGAGCGAGCCCGATCCGTTCGAGGCCGGAGTCGCGTGGGCACTGGCGGTGACGGCCGCGAGGGTGACGAATGCCGAGAATACTGAAAACTTCTTCATGACTGTTTGTCTCCACAAGCCGAGCCGGAGCCGGCATTCCCCTGGTTCGGACCGGTCGCCATAACATCAAGGGCATTCCGGCCATGGTGCTCGTGGGGCGTGGCCGGAAGGCTTGCCCGGTGTCCTCGATCCGTACGGGCTCCGACGATTGCGTACGCGTCCGCGAACATTGCGGCCGTGTGCAACCTCGCCGGAACGCCGGTGGATTGCTGAGCGCTGGAGCAAACGGGAAGACAGCAGGCTGATCCGGCGGGCCCACCCGCCGTGAGCTCGCGGTGCTCGTCTTCGACCATCGAGGTGCCGGCATGAACAAAGTTCATTCATCTGGTGAGCTCGTGACTCGTGCTGCGGGTGCTGGCGGTCACATCGGATCGCGCGCCGACCGGCCGTGACGATCGACACGAGCGTGTGCGGAGCGCGGTAGAGTGACGAATGACCGATGATGGGAAGCAGACCTCTCCTGACCGCGAGCAGACGGGGCGGCAGAGCTCCCGCGAGCGCGCTCAAACGGATGAGAGCCTGCTCTCCGAGCGTCACAAGGCGGACCAGGCGCTAGAAGCGAAGCGCTCCGAAGCTCAGGGTGATGCCGACCTCGTCGTGCGGCGCGCACGAAAGACCGCCGATGCAGTCCTGTTCGCGGCGCGCGAGAAGGCAGACGAACGCGTCGATCAGACGGAGGCACACGCGTTCATCACGGCGGAGCGTGTACTCGAGGATGCCACGCTTCGTGACGAGCGCGCTTCCGCCGACGAAAGCCTTCAGCGCGAACGCGAGGCGATCGCCGCCCTGGCCATCCTGATGCCGATGGAACGTGAGAAGACCGATCGCTACCTGCTGACGGAGCGCACGCGTTCGGACGACGATCTCTCGCATCGCGACGACTTCCTCGGCATCGTCAGCCATGATCTGCGCAACCTGCTCAGCGGCATCGTCCTCAGCACGTCGATCCTCTCGGAGCAGGCGGGTGCTTCCGAACAAGGCAAGCGGACCCTCGAGGTCGCCGCCCGTATCCAGCGGTATGCCGCACGGATGAACCGGTTGATCGGCGATCTCGTCGATGTCGCCAGCATCGATGCGGGGAAGCTCTCGGTGACTCTCGTTCCAGGTGACACCTCGGCCTTGATCGACGAGGTGAAGGACATGTTCGAGGGCTTGGCCCTCGACAAGGGTCTCTCGCTCGAGATCGACACCACGGAGCAGCCGCTCCTGGCGAACTTCGATCACGACCGCATGGTTCAGGTGCTGGCGAACCTGATCACGAATGCGATCAAGTTCACGAGGTCCGGAACGATCGTCGTCCGCAATGAACGCACCGCAGACGGCTGCGTCATCTCGGTGCGTGACACGGGCCTGGGAATCCCCGACGACAAGCTCGAGACGGTGTTCGAGCGGTTCTGGCAGGTGGGCAAGAACGACCGAAGAGGCGTCGGTCTTGGCCTCTACATCTCCAGGTGCATCATCGAGGCACACGGCGGGACGATCAGGGCGACGAGCACCCTGGGCACCGGAACCACGTTCTCGTTCACGCTCACCACGTAGTCAGCCGACCGGCGACAAGTTCCCGCGCTTTCGGGGTGACGCCAACCAGCGATGCCCGTGATCCCGTGACCTGGTGAGTGCGTGGACATCGAGGCGCCACGGTCAGTGGCGCGTGAGCTTGGCCGGCTCGGGGGCGAACTTGAGCCGGAAGAACGGCGCGGGGTCGACCATGCCGCCGGCGACGTGGATGCTGAGGTGCAGGTGCGGTCCGGTGGCGCGGCCGGTGTGACCGGCGAGGCCGATCGGGTCGCCCGCGGCGATGGTGTCGCCCTCGGCCACCGAGGTCTTGCTCAGGTGGTAGTACGCGGAGGCGATGCCGCCGCCGTGCGCGACGACGACGACGTGGCCGGCGAGGAAGCACTCGCGGACGAGGACGACCGTGCCGGCGTTGATGGCGCGGGTCGGGGAGCCTTCGCGGGCGAACAGGTCGAGGCCGAGGTGCTGGCTGCGGTGACCGTCGTTGAAGGTGCGCCACTCGCCGAATTGCGACGTGACCTCGCCCGGAGGCCGGCGGAACGCAGCGACGAACAGCGGATCGCCCTTGGCCCGGGCGGCGGCGTGGAGGATCGCAACGTTGTCGGCATCGATCCGCTGGCGGTCCGCCTTGTCAGGGTTGGCGAGCTCGTCCTCGACGACGACGTTCGATTCGGGGAAGGTCACCGCGCGGACCTGCACGGTCCGGGGCTTCGCGACGCTGTCGACCTCGATCGTGATCGGCTCGAGCTTGGCGTCGAGCGCGATCGCGAACACAGCCTGGTAGCCGCCGCGCGCGGGGAAGAACTGCAGCGGGTTGCCGTTCGCGGTGCCGTGGGGCAGTTCTTTGCTGGCCTGGTTGCCAGGCCCCTTGCTGCCGGTGACGGTCACGAGCACCGGATCGCCGGGGTGCGCCGTGGTCGGGCTGACGGAGAGTGCGGTGTCGGCCGCGGCCGGCGAGGCGTGGACCGACGCGGCCCCGAGCAAGACGCACGCGAGGTATCGATGGTGCATCGATCGGATGTATGTGCGCGGCGCGAGATGTCAAGTGTGCGAGATTGTCGCAAGCACGGTGCGAAATCGCGCAGCGAGGCACGCGTGCATCCGCGTCGCGACCGGCCGAATCGTCAGAACATGACACCCGCCGAGAGCAGCCTGCCTCTGCGAGGCGCGTGGTCATCGAGGACAGCAGACCGCGCCCTCGATCGGAGTCGGGCCGCCTGCGGGCGGCGCGATGTCACCGAGCGGTGGCTTCCCGCTCGGGCAGACATAGTCGGGGCGGTGCGTGGCACCGTTGCCGATGTCGCCGACCACGCTGCCGCGGTGCCGGGTCATCGTGGGGAGCCGGCGGCGCCGGACAGCCTGGCCAGCGCCTCGGCGCACAGCGCCGTCGTGAGCTCCTCGGAGCCGTAGTAGGTC
>DASWRS010000457.1:0-21577 GCA_036403075.1 Kofleriaceae bacterium | reverse complement strand
CCGCTCTGCTCGTTCCACGCCTGGACCCGGTACTTGCCGGGGGCCAGGCTCTTGAACGAGTAGCTGCCGTCGTTCTCGACGATCACGTAGTGCGGGGCATCGACCACGACCACGTAGGCGCTCATGTTCGCGTGGAGGTTGCAGCCGAGCCGGACGATGCCCGGCTTGTCGAGCCTGACCTCGCGGGTCTCGCCGTTCTTGTACATGCCGAGGTCGAACGCCTTGGCCTTGGACAGCGAGAACACGTTGTGGAAGATCGGATCGAAGTTCGGGAACGACACGGTCGAGCCGACCGGAACCGCCATGATGTGGGGCGCGAAGGTCTTGCCGCGCTGCTCGATGATCCGCTGCTTGGCCAGGCGCTTCTTGCTGCCCTTCTCGGGCCACAGCATGACGACGCCGAAGCCGGTGGGCGCCTTGCCGTCGATCTTGATCGCGCCGCGGAGCGAGCCGGAGAGCAGCCGCTTGTCGGGGCTGTCGATCTCCGAGCCGCCGACGATCGCCGGCTGGGCCGCGGTGTTGGCCGGCAGCGTCTTGAGCGCGGTGGCGATGCGCGGCGGCGCGCCGTCGCGGAACGTCCGGGCCGCGGCGGCGACGACGCGGGGGCCGGTCAGCATCTCGGCGCGGGTGAACAGCTGCTCGGCGTACGACCGCTGGCCGCGCTTGCCGGCGACGATCGCGAGGCCGATGAGCTCGGCCGCGGCCTTGTCCTTGAGCGTCCGGGCGAGCTTCTCGGCGGGCGCGAGCCTCGCCGCGTCGATCGGCCTCAGCTTCTCGGCCGGCGTGACGATCTGCGGCTTGAGCGGGCCGAGCGCGCCGAGCAGCTCGCCCTTCTCCTGGTCGGGGACCTTGAACTTGTCGAGCGCGCCGGCGAGGTTCTCGACCAGCGCGGTGAACTCGTCATCGACGAGGTCCATGCCGGCGTGCGAGCTCGGCATGTCGCGGCCGGTGTACTTGCAGGGCCCGCCGGTCGCGACGCACACGAACTCGGTCAGCAGGCGCTTGAGGTTGACCGCATCGGTGTTGAAGAACCGCTCCCTGATCCGCGGATCGGCGGTGGTGCGGTTGACGAACTCGTCGACCACGGCGGTGATCGCCGGCAGCCCGCCGAGCCGGTCGTACAGCGACTTCGGCGCCGGCGGCGCCGGTGGTGGCGCCGGCTCATCCGCCTTGGCGGTGTCTTCCGCCGGTGGCGCCGGCGTCGGCTTGGCCGCGGTCTTGTGTGAGGAGCCACTCCCGCACGCAATGGACAACAAACATGCAAACCACCCGAGTGTCCGGATCATCGCAGACCGGTCTACTCCGGTTTGCCGCCTCGTAGCAAGTTCGCGATGAACAGTGCGAGCAGCATGGCGCCGATTCCCCAGCACACGAGGCGGGCGAGGCGCAGGCCGTCGCGCAGGTCGGCCGGCGGGGTGGCGACCGCGCTGACCGCGACCTCGCCGGCGCCGAGATCCGGGCCGAGCGCGACGGAGATCACAGTCGGACCGGCGGCCGCGCTGTCGCCGCCCGTGCCGAGCAGCGGCAGCGGCGGACCCAGGCCGATCAGCGTGGCCGCCCGGGCATGCTCGGCGAGCCGCTTGCGGATCGGGGCGAGGTCGAGCGGCATCGCGATCGCGACCGCGCCACCGACGCCGGCCTGCTGCTTGATGATCGGCGCGCCGACGACGATCGTGATCGTGCGGCCGTCGTTCGCGAGCCGGGTCCGGTTGCCGGCGAGCGGGGGCAGCGGGGCGATCGGGGCCGCGGTCGCGGGGATCCGCAGCATCGACGAAGGACTGCCGTCGTGGAGCTGGAACAGCTCGAGGACCTCGCCGGGCCGGGGCGAGAACAGGAGCTCGCTATCGGCCATGTCCTGGAGGGTCGCGGCGTCGGTCTCGATCGCGGCCCGGAGCATCGGCATCGCCGCGATCGCGTCGGCGCGCAGGTGCGCGGCGCGGACCTCGCCGTCGATCAGGCTCGCGAGCTTCTCGGCGTCGCCGTCGAGCGCGGTCGCGACGCCGTGATCGGCCGCCGCCCGGGCCTGGTTCTCGACGTACAGCACGCCGCCGCCGGTGGCTCCGGCGAGCAGCGCCGCGACCAGCCACGCCAGCCGGAACGAGGACCGGCTCGCCGGCACCGGCAGCGCGACTGTTTCGGCGGGCAGCGGCAGCACCACGGGTGGCGGCAGCACCACGGGCAGCGGTGCGGTCGCTTGCGGGATCGCGGCCGGGCGCACCGCCGGGATCTCGCCCGCGATCTCACTCGCGATCTCGCTCGACCTCGGCCCGGTCGGCCGCATCGCGGTCGAGAACACCTCGAGCGCGGCCCGGACGTCGGCCATCGCGGCGCAGCGCCTCGCCGGGTCCTTGGCGAGCAGCCGGGACACGATCAGCTGCTCGAGGCCGGGCGGCGCCTCGGGGCGCATCAGCGGCGGCGGCGGCTCGTGGACGACGCGGTGGACCAGCGAGCGCCGATCCTCGTCGCCGAACGGCCGGCGCGCGGTCAGCATCTCGTAGAGGATCACGCCGAGGGCGTAGACGTCGGCGCGGTGGTCGACGGCGTCGGGGCGCGTCAGCTGCTCGGGAGCCATGAACTCCGGTGCGCCGGCCGCGGGTCCTCCCGGGGCGCCGAACAGCCGCGCCACGCCGAAGTCGAGCAGCTTGACGACCTCGAGCGCCGGCCGGCCGATCAGGAACACGCCGTCCGAGGTCAGGCCGCCGTGGACGACCCCGGCGCGGTGAGCCGCCTCGAGCCCGGCGGCGATCTGGTCGGCGATCTGGAGCGCCCGGCGGACCGGGAGGCCGCCGACCCGGTAGATCTCGTCGGTCAGGAGCGCGCCTTCGAGGTACTCGAACACCAGGTACGGCACGCGCTCGCCGGTCGACCCGAGGTCGGTGCACTCGACGAGGTTGGAGTGGCCGAGCGTGCCCGCCGTGCGGGCCTCGGTCAGGAAGCGCTCGACCGCGGCCGCGTCCCCCGCGAATTCGGGGCGCAGCAGCTTGACCGCGACGCGGCGCTTGATCAGCACGTGCTCGGCCAGATAGACCGAGCTCATCGCGCCGGCGCCGAGCGTCCGGACGATGCGATAGCGACCCTCGAGGATGTCGCCGGTCCGGAGGGCGGAGCCGCGGCTGGAAAAATCCGTCACCACCAGACTCGCCATGATCGGCGCCCGGCGACGTCCCGTAAAGCCAGAACCCACGTCGGCGGTGTCAGTACGAGTTCATCGCACCCAACCGTCGCTACAGCGCCGCAGCTTGGATCACGTCGCGACCGCTTGCCCACACGGTGAAACCGCTCGAAATCTCGACACCACACGATCGCCGGTTCGGCCGCCGAGGGGATCTTGTCATCCGCCGCGCGCGCCGACCGCGCCCGACACCGCCCGACCGCGGCACCGGCCGGGCCGGTCGGGGTAGATTGCCGGCGTGCGCACCGTCCGCGCGATCCGGTACCTGACGCCGCTACGCGAGGGCGGCTCCGTGCCCGCGATCGTCGAGGCCGACGACGACGGCACCTACGTCGCGAAGTTCCGCGGCGCCGCGCAGGGCCCGCGCGCGCTGGTCGCCGAGCTCATCGCCGGTGAGATCGGGCACCTGCTCGGCCTGCCGGTGCCGCAGCTCGCGCTGATCGAGATCGACGCGCTGCTCGCGCGCTCCGAGCCCGATCCCGAGATCCAGGCCCTGCTGCGCGCCAGCGCCGGGCTCAACATCGCGCTCGACTACCTGCCCGGCGCGCTCAACTGGGAGCCCGGGCTCGCGCCGCCGCCGGATCGCGAGCTCGCGGCCGACGTGGTGTGGTTCGACGCGCTGGTCAGCAACGTCGACCGCACGCCGCGCAACCCGAACCTGCTGCGCTGGCACCGCGCGCTGTACCTGATCGATCATGGCGCGGCGCTGTACTTCCACCACGACTGGCCGGCGACCGCCGAGGACCACCTGGCGCGCAGCCGCGCGCCGTTCGCGATGATCCGCAACCACGCGCTGCTGCCGCTCGCCGGTGACCTGCGCGCCGCCGACGCGCGGCTCGCACCGCGGATCACCCGGGCCGCGCTGCAGGCGATCGTCGCCGACGTGCCCGACGACTGGCTGACCGGCGCCGAGTCGCCGGACGCGATGCGGCGCGGCTACGTCGAGCACCTGTGGTCGCGGCTGGCGGAGCCGCGGCTGTTCGTCGAGGAGGCGATCCGTGCCAAGCTCGTTTGACTACGCCGTGATCCGGGTCGTGCCGCGGGTCGAGCGCGGCGAGCTGATCAACGCCGGCGCGATCGTGTCGTGCCCGACGCAGGGCTACCTCGCCGCGCGGATCGCGCTCGACGCCGCGCGGCTGCGCGCGCTGGCGCCATCGATCGACGTCGCCGAGATCGAGGCCGCGCTCGCGCTGATCCCGCTGATCGCGGCCGGCGATCCGCGCGGCGGACCGATCGCGGCGCTGCCTCGCGGCGAGCGCTTCCACTGGCTGGTCGCGCCGCGCAGCGCGATGATCCAGACCTCGCCGGTGCACACCGGGCTGTGCGGCGAGCCGGGCGCGGCGCTCGATCAGCTGATCGTGCGCCTGGTCGAGGTTCGCTAGCCCGAAGCTCGGGCCAGCCGGGTCAGTGGACGACCCAGGTGCCCTCGACGTTGATCCACGCGCCGTCGCGCTGCTCCCAGCGCGGCTCGCGATAGATGTAGCCGGAGCGCTCGCGCTCGTAGTGCCCGGGGACCCAGGCCCACTCACCGTCGCGCCACTCCCAGCGACCGCGGACCCACACGAAGCCGGGGCGAGGATCCCAGCGCTCGACGCGCAGCACCGGCGGCGCCGACACCGGACCGGCCGCGATCCAGCCGCCATCGACCCGGATGTACGCGCCGTCGCGCACTTCCCAGCGCGGCTCGCGCCAGCGATAGCCGCGGCGCTCGGGCTCGTAACGGCCGCCGACCCAGACGTAGCGGCCGTCGCGCCAGTCCCAGCCGCCGTTGACCCAGACGTGGCCGCGGCGGTTGTCGTGGCGCTCGTAGCGCGCCGCCGGCGGCGCCTCGTAGGGATGCCGGTGATCGCGCACCACGGTGCGGCGGTCCTCGTGGCGATCTTCGCGCCGGTCCTCGCGGCGATCTTCGCGCCGGTCCTCACGGCGATCTTCATGCCGTTCGTCGCGGCGCTCCTCGCGATGATCGCCGTTGCGATCGCCGCGATGATCGTCGGCGTACGAGGACCCGGTGACGCCCAGGATCGATCCACCCAGGACCATGGTGAACAAGAGTCGAGACAGTTGTGTGCGCATGCACTACCTCCGACGGACTGACCATGATCTTACGATCGTTCGGTCCGCAACATTCACGATAAGATCATTCTTCGTCACGCGCGATGTCGGTCCGAGGTGGTAGGGCGCCCACATGGGCGATCGCGCACGCCTGCGCACGGATCGCACAGCGCGCGCGGCTCAGCCGTACTGCACCTGGATCGTCTCGACGATCGTCTTCATCGCCGCTTTGACGACCTCGGTGTCCGGATTCCGGACGATGACGTAGCCGTCGCCCTCGTAGCTGTCGCTGCGCTGGGCGCCGGGCTCGGGCAGGCGCGCCTCGACGACGTGGCGGCCGACCAGCTCCTGCGCGCGATCGACGCCGGTGACCCGCAGGACGCGGCCGCGGCCGACGCCGCGCAGGTAGGCGCAGCCGACCGCGTAGCGCCGCTCGAACGGCCCGTCGAACGCATTGTCGACCACCGCCCGCGCCCAGGCGCGATACATGTCGGCGTCGTGCGCCAGGCCGGTCATCCGCACGATGTTGGCGCCCGGCGGCCGCGCCGCGATCTCGCCGATCGCGAGCGAGCCGTCGTCGCGCCGGAACCACTCCATGTGGGTGAAGCCGGCGTCGAGGCCGAGCGCGGTGACCGCGCGGACGCCGAGCGCGATCGCGTCGCTCCACTCGGCGCCGGCGATGTCGCGCGGCAACACGCACACCCACTGGATCCACGGCGTCTCCATGACCTCGAGCGGCGTGGGGTAGTAGCGCGACAGCGAGTGGAACCGGACCTGGCCGCCGATCGTGATGGTCTCGAAGCTGAACTCGCGGCCGACCAGCAGCTCCTCGGCGAGCGCGGGGTTATCGGGCGCGGCGTGGATCGCGGTCAGCGCCGCGCGCAGCTCGTCGACCGTGCGGACCCGCCAGGTCGCCTTGCAGCCCATGCCGGCGGGCGGCTTGAGCACGACCGGCAGGCCGAGCTCGGCGATCAGCGCCTCGGCGTCGTTCCACGATCGCAGCAGGCGGTGGCGCGCGCACGGCAGGCCATGGCGCCGGAGCTCGTCCTTCATCCGCGCCTTGTCGCGGAACAGCTCGGCGGTGTCGGGGCTCGCGCCGGGCACGCCGAGCGCGCGGCGGACCTCGCCGAGCTGGACCTGCAGCGCCTCGAGGATGCCGAGCACGCGGTGGATCGGGCCGTGGCGGCGCTCGAGCACGCGGGCCGCGGCGACGAGCTGGGCCGGATCGAGCCCGTCGCGCACGGTCACGAGATCGGTGAACAGCACGGCGTCGTCACCGCGCGGCGCCTCCTGCATGATGCCGAGCATGCGGACCTCGCCGAGCCCGGCCGCGGCGCGCGCGAACCGCATCGTCGTGTCGAGGGGGAACGGCGCGACGAACACCACGTTGCGCATCCGTGCGTTGTAACATGGCCGCGATGAAGGTCGTGTTCCTCGCGCCGGGCTACCCGCCGGAGATGCAGCAGTACACCCGCGGGCTCGCCGAGGTCGGCGCCGAGGTCTACGGGGTCGGAGACGCGCCGGCCCAGGCGCTGCCCGGCTCGCTCAAGCGCCACCTCCACGACTACCTCCAGGTCCCGCGCCTGCTCGACGAGGCCGACGTCGTCGAGCGGGTCCACGCCTGGCTGCGCGGCCGGGAGGTCGATCGGGTGCTCGCCAACTGGGAGATCATGGTCGAGACCGCGGCGCGGCTGCGCGAGCGGTTCGGCGTCCCGGGCATGTCGCTCGACACCGTGCGCGGGTTTCGCGACAAGCAGCTGATGAAGGAGCGGGTCGCCGCGGCCGGCCTGCGCGTGCCGCGCGCCGAGCGGGTGCGCACCATCGCCGAGACCCGCGCCGCCGCCGAGCGCATCGGGTTTCCGCTGATCGTGAAGCCGATCGCCGGCGCCGGCAGCGCCGACACCTACCGGGTCGACAGCGGCGCCGCGCTCGACGCCGTGCTCGCGCGGATCCAGCACGTCACCGAGGCCAGCTGCGAGGAGTTCGTCGACGGCGACGAGTACACGTTCGACACCGTGTGCATCGCCGGGACCGCGGCGTTCGTCAACGTCGCCCAGTACCTGCCGCGGCCGCTCGACGCCCGGTCGAACGAGTGGATCAGCCCGGTGATCATCACGGTGCGCGACCTCGACCAGCCGCAGCTCGCCGCCGGCCTCGCGCTCGGCCACCAGGTGCTCGGCGCGCTCGGCATGGGCGACGGCTTCACCCACATGGAGTGGTACCGCAAGGCCGGCGGCGAGGTCGTGTTCGGCGAGATCGGCTGCCGGCCCGGCGGCGCACACCTGGTTGACCAGATGAACTACACCTGCGACATCGACCTGTTCCGCGAATGGGCACGCGCGGTGTGCTGGGGCCGGTTCGAGGCTCCGAGCAAGCGCAAGTACAACGCCGCGATCATCTTCAAGCGCGCCCGCGGCCACGGCCGGATCATCCGGATCGACGGCCTGCGCGAGTTCCTGCATCGCCACGGCGAGCACGTCGTCGAGCAGCGGCTGCTGCCGCCGGGCAGCCCGCGCCGTGACTGGAAGAAGACCCTGGTCAGCGACGGCTACCTCCTGCTCCGCCACCCCGACTGGGACCGCACCTACCAGCTCGCGATGGAGGCCGCCACCGACATCACGATGTGGGCCGAGTGATCGCCGGGCTTGGGGGGCCCCGCGCGGCCGCGCCCGCGGCTCACTGCCGCTTGACGACCTCGCCGCCCTTCATCACGAACACCGGGTGCTCGAGGACCGTGACGTCCTTGAGCGGATCGCCCGAGACGCCGACCAGATCGCCCCAGGCGCCGGCCTTGACCTGGCCGACATCGGCGGGCTGGCCGAGCGCCCTGGCCGCGGTGATCGTCGCCGACTGGATCGCCTGCAGCGGGGTCGCGCCCCACTTGACCATGGTCGCGAGCTGCCGCGCGTTCTGGCCGTGCGGGTAGACGCCCGCGTCGGTCGAGAAGATCATCTTGACGCCGGCCTTGAGCGCCTTCTGGTAGTTCTGGCGCTGGATCAGCGCGATGTCGCGATCCTTCTGGAGGTTGTCCTCGAGCACGCCGTTCTTCTTGCCCTCGGCCTGGGTGTAGTCGGTGTTGTAGATGTCCATGCCGAAGTAGGTGCCGTGCTGGAGCGCGAGCCGGATGCCCTCGTCATCGACCAGGCTGGCGTGCTCGATCGTGTCGACGCCGCCGAGGATCGCGGCCTTGATGCCCGAGGCGCCGTGGGCGTGGGCCGCGACCCTCATACCGGTCATGTGGGCCTCGTCGACGATCGCCTTGATCTCGTCGACCGTGAGCTGCTGCGCGCCGGGCGTGTCGCCGTGCGAGAACACGCCGCCGGTCGCGCAGATCTTGATCAGCTGTGCGCCGTACTTGTGGAGCTGGCGGACCATCTGACGGCCGGCCTCGGGGTTGTCGATCACCGCCGGGCTCTTCTGCGCCATCGACGGCGGGAAGAACGTCGAGTCGCAGTGACCGCCGGTCGAGCCGATCGCGTAGGTCGCGGTCACGATCCGCGGCCCGGCGACGAAGCCGCCGTCGATCGCCTGGCGCAGGCCGACGTCATCGTAGTTCCGCGCGCCGACGTTGCGCACCGTGGTGAACCCGGCCTCGAGCGTCAGCCGGGCATGGGCCGTCGAGATCACCGGCCAGAACGAGTCGGTGAACAGCAGCGAGTTGTAGCCGCTGAACAGCGGCGACGAGGTCAGGTGGGTGTGCATGTCGATCAGGCCGGGCAGGAGCGTCACGCCCGGCAGATCGACGCGGGTCGCGCCGGCGGGGACGGCATCGCCCTGCTTGCCGACCTGGGTGATCCGGCCATCGACGACGACGACCTGCGGCCGGTTCAGCTCCTGGCCGGTCGCGACGTCGACCAGCTTGTCGGCGGTGACGACCACGGGCTTTGCGTCGGCGGCCGGGACCCCGGCCCCGGCCAGGGCCGCGGCGCTGCACACGGCGACAAGTGCGATCAGGCGCATGACTCCTCCAGGTGGATGGGCGCGCGAAACTAGCACGGGACGCTCGCAGTGTGAGGGGGGCCTCGCCGCCCGGCATCGCCGGGCATTGTCCGGGAAGGAAAACTTCAGACACACCGCGGCAGCCTGTGGTGGCGGAGCGAATGGCTTGTCATGCGCCCCGTATCAGCGTTAACGATATCCATTCAACATGCATTCATCGAGTCTGGGAGGTCGAGATATGTACGTAACTAGCTCACGTCGCACCATGGGATTGGGGTTGGGCCGGGTGTCGCTGTCGATCTGCGGCGCGCTCGCCGGGGCCCTGCTGATCGCGGCCGGTCCGGCCGGTTGCGGCGGCTCGGATGACGCGCTGCCGCCGCTACTGCTCACGCAGAGCAACGCGCCGGCGGTCGCCGCGGAGGCGCTGATCACCGCGGGTCAGACCACGGCCGGGGCCCAGGTGCCGCTCGGCGGGGCCGCGCTGACCGCGACGCGCGCGGTGGACGGCGCCTCGCGCCGCGCCGCGCAGCACCTGATGTCGCGCGCGACCGGCGCGCCGATCGCGCTCGACACGATGACCGCGGCGTGCGCGGCAGGTGGGACCACCACGACGGAATCGTCGAGCACCGCCGCCACGGTGACGTACAACAACTGCCAGGAGGACGCCAACACCAAGATCAACGGCACCGTCAAGCTGACGATCAAGACCTCGAGCGGCAGCTCGGACTTCGCGTTCTCGGTGTCGGTCAACCTCACGGTCACCGCGGGCAAGCTGAGCCTCAGCGAGTCGGGCGGCTACGATCTGATCTTCAAGTCGTCGAGCACCGGCTCGGAATTCGAGCTGACCGGCAAGCGCCTGACGATCTCGGTCACGGGCGGGACGGTCAGCGACAAGCTCACGCTGTCGGACTTCGACATCGACGTCAAGGCGGACACCTCGGGGACGCCGGCCGAGCAGAGCGAGACCATCGATTACGACATCGACAGCTCGCGGCTCGACGGCCACATCTCGGTGATGACCGCGCCGGCCGTGACCCAGCTACTCGACGCGACGCCGGCCCGCCAGTTCCCGCACGCCGGCCGGATCCTGATCACCGGCGCGAAGAGCTCGCGGCTGCAGATCACGATCGCCGGCGACGAGACCTACGTGCCACCGGCCGGCGAGGGTCAGGTCAAGATCGAGCTCGACACCGGCACGGGCTCGTTCGCCGCGCCGATCTGGGTCAACTGGGCGATGCTGCAGTCGCTGGCCGGCTCGGCGCCGTAGCGATCGCCGCGGCGGTCACCCGGCCGACCCCTCGACCGGCCGGCCGTAGAAGAAGCCGTCGTCGCCATCGGGCTGGTACAGCGGCAGGACCAGGACGCCATCGAACGGCGCGTGGATCTCGCCGCCGGTATCGCGCGCGAGCAAGGTGCCGGCCGCCGTGCGCTGGAGGTTGGCGAACCCCGGCTCCATGCGGAACGCGTGCTCCGCGCGGACCGCATGGCGAGCCACGACCTCGATCATCGCCGGCAGGCCGCCGCGCACCCCGGTGAGGTGGTCGCGGGCCGCCGCGGCGCCGGGCACGGCGCGGACCACGCCCGCGGCCTCCAGCGCGATCGCGATCACCGCGGCCAGGTTGTCCGCGGCGGCGCGGGTGGTGTGCTGGCCGCCCTCGATCGCCAGGGTGATGCAGCCGCGCCGGCCGTAGTACCCGGTGAGCACGCCGGTCAGCGAGTCCTCGAGGCCGAGGATGCCGGGCAGCGGGAACGCCTCGGCGAACCGCCGGTGAGCGGCGCTCGCGCCGACCACGGCGAACGGATAGCCGGGCGCCGACGTGGTGTGGAGATCGAGCAGGTGGACCGGCCCGCGCGCCCGGGCGATCACGGCGTCGATCGCAGCGCCGAGCTCGACCAGCTCCGCGAGCTCCGGCTCGCCGGCGGGGTCGCCGCCCGCGGCCCGCGCCCGGGCGATCTGCTCGTCGGTCCACATCCGGTTGAGATCGCAGCCGAGGTGGCGCCGGCCCGCCGCGACGGCCCGCCGGTTACCGACCAGCGCGACGACCTCGCCGCGGACCTCGGCCACCGTCAGCGCCGCGAGCGCCGCGGCGGCCGCCGCGATCCCCGCCGGCTCGTTGCCGTGCATGCCGCCGAGGATGACCAGCGTCGGCCCCGGCGCGTCACCGCGCAGCGCCGCGATCGCGCGGCCGTCGCCGCCGGTCACGAGATCACGGCCGCGACTCGCCGAGCTGCTGCTCGAGCAGCTTCGACGCGAGGTTCATGAAGTCCTCCTCGGTCAGGATCCCGACCAGGTGGCCGTCCTGGATCACCGGCAGGCAGCCGTAGCGGTAGCGGCGCATCAGCGCGATCGCGTCGAGCGTGCGGGCCTCCGGTGTCACGCTCAGCACGTCCCTGCGCATGATCGCGGACACCGGCGTGTCCTGCATCGAGCCGCCCCCGGCCAGGAACCGCAGCACCGCGCGGTAGGTCACCAGGCCGATCAGACGGTGATCGTTGTCCTCGACCGGGAGGTGGCGGATCCGCTCCCAGCTCATCAGGTTGACCACCATCTCGATCGGATCCGAGGCCTGGACGGTGAACAGGTCGGTGGTCATGTACTGGTCGACCTGCTGGTAGCTGGCGCGCCCGGCGTCGGTCTCGTCGAGCCGCGCCCGCTCCCACTCCGCCACCGGGCGCCCGGTCTGCTGGCGCTGCAGGGTGGCGGCGACCAGCGCGTTGGAGCGCTCGCCCGAGGTCGCCTTGTCCTTGAGCGCGTTCCACGACGATAGGAGCCAGCGCGCCCCGGTGCGCGCGGTGCGGACGCGGGCGTCGACCACCGACAGGTAGCGCTTGATGTCGTCCTCGACGATGCCCTGGCGGCGCAGCCCGGCCTCGGCGAGCGGGATCAGGCGATCGAGCACCAGGTGCGACGCGCTGACGTCCTCGCCGTCGAGCCAGCTGAAGTGCGCGCCCAGGCCCTCGCGCGCGGCGCTGTAGAAGTTGGCGCCGGACTGATCGAACTCGATCCGCCGGGTCACGTCCTCGCCCTGCGCGCCGAGCTCGGCCATGACGCCAAACCACAGCGCGCCGTTCGCCATCTGGTCGAGCACGCTCGGCCCGGCCGGCATCACGCGGTTCTCGATCCGCAGGTGCGGCGTGCCGTCCATCACGCCGTAGCACGCGCGGTTCCAGCGGTAGATCGTGCCGTTGTGCAGGCGCAGCGCCTTGAGCAGCGGGGTCTCGCCGCGCGCGAGCTTGGCGATCGGATCCTCGTCGAGATCGGTGCCGACGAGCGTGCGGAACCGGGCGATGTCCTCCTGGTAGATCTCGAGCACCGAGTCGCGAACCCAGCGCGTGCCGAAGCTGACCCGGGCCTCGCTCTCGCGCAGGTGGTGCTTGTGGCTGCGGGTGTCGACCGCCTGGCGAAACAGCGCGATCCGGGTCTCGGCCCACAGCCGCCGGCCGAACAGCAGCGGCGAGTTGGCGGCGATCGCGACCATCGGCGCGGCGAGGACCTGCGCGAGGTTGTACATCCGCGCGAACTCCGCCGGCGTGACCTGGAGGTGGACCTGGAAGCTGGCGTTGCAGGCCTCGAGCATCACCGAGTCGTGGCGGACCATCAGCTCGTCGGTGCCGTTGATCGAGAACTCGAACGTGCCGCCGCGCAGATCGGCCATCGCCTTGTTGAGCGCGCGATAGCGCGGGCTCGGCACCATGCTGTCGAGCCCGAGGTCGGACTTGCGCAGGGTCGGCAGGATCCCCATCAGCACCGGCGCCAGGCCGAGCTCGGCCGCCGCCACGCGCGCCTTGCCGACCAGGTCGTCGAGCTGCTTCTCCATCCGCGACAGGCCGTCGCCGGTGAACAGCTGCGGATCGGCGTTGGCCTCGAGCTGGAACTGGCCGAGCTCGGTCGTGAAGTGCGGATCGGCGAGCTTGTCGAGCATCTGCAGCGACGCGCGCGCCGGGCCCCACTGGCGATCGATCAGGAACATCTCCTGCTCGGCGCCGATCCGCCGCGGCCCGGTCTCGAACCGGCCCTCGCGCAGCATGCGCTCGAGCGCGCGCAGGTCGGCGAGCATGGCGTGCATGAACTCGCGGCGCTTGTGCTCGTCCTGCTCGGTGTCGACGTCCTTGTGCGCGCGGGTCGCCTTGGCCGGCGCCGGCTTGGGCGCGGCGGGCGGGTCGATCGACTTGTCGGTCTTGTCGCTCGGCTTGTCGCTCGGCTTGTCGCTCATGAAGCTTTCACCCACTCTCCAAGATATTTTGGGAGCATCTCGCGCCACGTCGGCCAGTCGTGGTGCCAGGCCGGGCCCCACGGGTCGACCCGGTTGGGGATGCCCTGCGCACCGAGGGCATTGCCCATCCGCCACGACTCGCCGAGGTCCTCGGCGCGGCCCTCGCCCGAGGCCAGGACGATCAGGCGGGTCTTGAGCACGTCGAGGTGGCGGCCCGACAGCGACGGCACGAAGTGCACCGGCGACGATACCCAGAAGTCGTCGGTGAAGTCGTGGGTGGCGTAGAACCGGCGGATATCGTAGGTGCCCGACATCGCGCACGCGCGCGCGAAGACATCGGGGAACCGGCACACCACCGCCACCGAGTGGAACGCGCCGATCGACGCGCCGGCGGCCCAGATCTCGAGCTCGTCGGACTTGCAGTCGGCGCGGATCGCCGGCACGACCTCGTGGCGCACGTAGTGGTGGAACTGGTTCTGCAGCCACATCTGGTGCTGCGGCGTGCCCTCGCGGGCCAGGAGCGCGCGGCCGGCGACGCTGTCGCACGAGTACAGCTTGATCTTGCCGGCGTCGATCAATGGGCCGAGCGCGGTGACCAGGTGCATGCGCTCGACCTCCTCGGCATCGCCGCCCGCGGTCGGGAACAACAGCACCGGCTGGCCGAATGTCCCCCAGCGCACCATCGTGACCTCGCGCTGCAGGCGCTCGGACTGCCACTTGCCGATCGTCTTCATCGCCCTGCCCCGGCTGCCCCGGCTGCCCCGGCTGCCCCGGCGGCTGCGGCGGGCCCGGCGGTCCCGGGCGTGTGGTCCGCGCGCCAGGCCCCGATCCGGCGCCAGAACAGCTCGGTGAACAGCTCGACCTCGTGGGCCGGGAACAGCGCCGCGACCTTCTGCTTCACCGCGTCGCGCGCCGTCGGCGTGGCGAAGAACTCCCAGGCGACCTCGTCGAGGTGGGCCAGGTGCGTGGCGCAGAACTCCTCGAACGCGGCGGTGTCGAACCGTTGCTCGGCGACCCGGGCGTACTCGCGCAGCCGCTCGCGGTACGGCAGGTCGCGCCGGGCGATCGCATAGAACGGCTCCCAGTCGAGGTTGCGGCGGAACGGCCGCCGGGTCACGGCGTTGAAGATCGACCACCGCAGGTTGGCCTTCACCAGCCACGGGAAGTGATAGTGCAGCGAGGTGACCTGCGAGTCCGGACACGGGTTGGCGAAGTCGATCGGGTACCAGGTGCCGTCCTGGCGCAGCGCCTCGCACGAGTTGAAGTCCCAGCCGAAGAACGCGTTGATCGTCAGCGTGGTGTCGCGCAGGAGGCCGGCCTCGTCGTCGGACACGAAGTCCTTGGCCATGGTGTAGCGGTCGTGCAGCGCCGCGCCCGGGTCGTACTTCACCAGGTAGGTCTGGGGCCCGAGGCCGATGCAGCGCACGAACGAGTCGAACGGGTGCACCGCCTTCTGCAGGTGCATCACCAGCTTGCCGCTCTCCTCGTAGCGCTGGCGCAGCGCGGTCTCGTCGTCGATCTTGCTGACGCCCTTCCAGCCGCCGCCGTCGTACGGCTTCATGAACAGCGGATAGCCGAGCTGCTTGCCGACCGCGCCGAGGTCGAACAGCTTCGCGTAGCTGCGCAGCGTGGGCTGGAGGTCGGGCAGCGGCTCGTACGACTTGGGCGGGATCAGCCAGGTCTCGGGGATCGGCATCCCGAGCTGCATCATCGCGCAGTAGGTGGTCTGCTTCTCCATCGACTGCACCGACCACGGGTTGTTGAACACGTAGAGGCCGTCCATGATCACGGCCTTCTTGATCCACTCGCGGCTGGTGTGAAACCAGTGGGTCAGCCGGTCGACGACCACGTCGTAGCGGCACGGCTGGCGCAGGTCGAACGGCTCGATCGTGACCCGCTCGACGTCGATCCCGACGGTGTCGCCCTGCCACGGGATCGCGAGCTTGAGGCGCTTGACGATCTCCTCGTAGCAGATCGGCCAGCAGATGTCGGCGCCCAGCGAGAGTCCGATCCGACGGGTGGCGTGCGGCATGTCGACCTCCATGATCGTGATATCATTTTCTCGATCTCGGCCGCTCCCAAACCACGGCCGATCCGGCGAGCCCCGCGCTTGTCAGGCTCGAGTCTCGTTCATCCGCCGCCCGGGCCGCGGTGACCCGCCGCGACGACAGCGCCGGCGGCCCGAGCTACGCTGGGTGAGATGCGCGAATTCGCGACGGGCATGGGGGACGTCGGCCGCGGCCTGGCGGTGCTGAACGCCCACCCGAGGCTGTGGAAGTGGGTCATCGCGCCCGCGATCATCACGCTGCTGCTGCTCGGCGGCGCCGTCCTGGGCATCGTCCACCTGGTGCACCCGGTCGTTGGCTGGGCCACGGCCCACCTGCCGGGCTGGCTCGCCTCGGCGATCGGGCCGATCCTGACGGCGGTGGTCGTGATCGTCCTGGCGATCGCGGGGCTGTTCGTATTCACCGCGGTCGCCGGCATGATCGCCGGGCCGTTCAACGAGCTCCTGTCCGAGCACGTCGAGGCCGCACTCGGCGGCCGGCCGGCGTCGCCGTTCTCGCTGCGCGAGTTCGCCCACGGCGCGATGCTCGGCATCTTCCACGGGCTGCGCCGGCTCGCGGCCGCGCTGATCGGCCTCGTGCTCGTGTTCGCGCTCGGTTTCGTGCCGGTGATCGGCACGATCGCCGCGGTGCTGGTCGGCGCCTGGTTCGCGGCGAGCTCGGCGTCGTACGACTGCTACGACGCGGTGTTCGGACGCCGCGCGATGGCGTATCGCGACAAGCTGGCGTACCTGGCGCGCCACCGCGGCCGCACGCTCGGCCTGGGGCTCGCGGTCGCCGGCATGCTGCTCGTGCCGGGGCTCAACCTGATCGCGCTCGGGGTTGGCGCCGCGGGCGCGACCGTTGCCGCCCACGCGATCGGCCGCGACGCGTAGCTCACATCGCGACGCGGAAGCCGACGGTGTCGAGCCGGAAGGTCGGCGCGAAGCTGGCGCGCGCGTGGGTCCGCAGCGAGCGAGCGTCGTAGCGCCAGCAGCCGCCGCGGATCACGCACGGCGCGTTGCCGGGCTGGATCGTGTTGCGCGGGTTGCGATCCGGGCCGTGGAGGTAGAACCCCGGATCGTCGACGTCCTCGCACCACTCGAACACGTTGCCGGCCATGCCCTCGATGCCGTAGGGCGAGGCGCTGCGCGGGAAGGCGTCGACCGGCGCGGGGCCGCCGTCGCCCGCGGCGTTGGGGTAGCTCTTGGCCCGCGCCTGGCCGAAGTTCGCCAGCTCGGCGGTCGGCTCCTCGCGGCCCCACGGGTACTTGTTGCCGTCGGGGCCGCGCGCGGCCTTCTCCCACTCGGCCTCGCTCGGCAGCCGGCGCGCCGCCCAGCGGCAGTAGGCGCGCGCGTCGGTCCACGACACGAACACGACCGGGTGGTCGAGCAACTCGGCCGGGCAGCGGCCGTTGCGGAAGTGGTGGAGGAAGCGGTGGGCCTCGGCGTCGGTCGGGCGGTAGCCGGTGGCCTCGACGAACGTCTGGAACTGGCGGTTGGTGACCGGGAACCTGGCGAGGTAGAACCGATCGAGCATCACGGTGCGGCGGTGCGCGCCGAGCTGGAACGGGCCGCCGGGAACCAGGCGCATCTCGTTGCCGTCGTCCTCGATGATGATCCGCGGGTGCTCCGACTCGCGCTCGACGCGCGCGGACGTCACGTCGACCAGCGCGGCCTCGAGCGCGAGCCGCAGGTCGGTGCACGACTGCGGCCGCTCGGTGCGGTCCTTGGCCAGCGTCCGCAGCATGATGCGCTCGAGCGCGGGCGGCAGGTGCGGCCGGAACGCCGACGGCGGCTCGGGCGGCTGGGACACGTGCGCCATCATCACCGCGAAGTGGCTGTTGCCTTCGAACGGGCAGCGCCCGGTGACGCAGCGGTACAGCGTGACGCCGAGCGAGTAGATGTCGGTGCGGTGATCGACGTCCTGCGGCGCCTGGGCCTGCTCGGGCGACATGTAGCGGCAGGTGCCGAGCAAGGCGCCGGTCATCGTGTACGTCGTGCCCTCGAGGACCTTGGCGAGCCCGAAGTCGACGATCTTGGGGATGATGCTGTCCTCGGTGAGCCGGAGCAGGATGTTGTGGGGCTTGAGGTCGCGGTGGACGATGCCGACCGAGTGCGCCTCCTCCATGGCCTCGAGCACGCCGGTGAAGATCGTGCGGACCTCGTCGTACGGCAGCTTGCCGTTCCAGCGCTGGGCGTGCTCCTCGAGGGTCGGGCCCTCGACGTACTCCATGACGAACGCGAGCAGGTCCTTGTGATCGACCAGCTCGTGGACGCGCGCGATGTGGCGGTGGTTCCAGCCGAGCATGACCTGGGCCTCGCGCGTGAACCGGCGCCGGATCTCGGCGTCGCCCATCAGGCTGGCGTGGAGCGCCTTGATCGCGACGGTGCGCTCGCGCTGGGCGTCGATGGCTCGGTAGACCACGCCCATGCCGCCCTCGCCGAGCACACCGTCGATCGTGTAGCGATCGGCGATCCGCGTCCCCGGCGCGATCAGCCGCGGCGGCAGGCTCTGCTGGCGCGGGTCGGACATCGTGTAGCCTTGGGTCGCGCCGTACGCGGGCGCGGTCGCGGCCATCGCCACCGCTGCCGCGACGGGAAGCCCGCAGTCCGGACAGAACCGCGCGCGAGCCGGTAGCTCCTCTTCGCAGCCGCGGCAGCGCTCCCCCATGGGCGGCACTGTAGATCGCCTCGGGCGCCGGTGCGAGATCTGGCTCGACGCCTGCAGCCCGAGGAGCCGCGGCAGCCGCCCGAGCGGCCTCACGAGTCGCCCGCCGCCGAGCGAGGTCCTGAGCGGCGCTCGACGACGCGCCGCCGCCAGCCCGCCGGTCACATCGGCTTGGTCGCCTGGAAGATGTCCTGCGCGCCGATGGTTCCGGTGCGGGTGGACTGCAGCAAGGCAACGCAGCCGTCGGCCGAGATCCACGACAGCGACTCGGCCCCCGTCGAGCTGAGCTCGGCGCTCCGCGACGCCGCGCCGAACACCGCCGCCGTGGTCGGCCGCGTCGCGAACCAGATGTCGGTGCTGCCCTGCGCCCCACCGTCGGCCCGGGTCGAGCTCCAGTACAGGGTCAAGCCGTCGTGGCTCAGCACCGGGTGACCATCGATCGGGCCGACGTTCTGGTTGGTCATGGGCTGCACCGCACCGAAGGCGCCGCCGGGCTGCCGGAGCGCGAAGTAGAGGTGCAGGCTTGTCCCGACGCGCGCCGAATCGAAGTACAGGACGGAGCCGTCCTCGGTGATGAACGGATCGAGATCATCGAAGCTCGGGTCGTTGACGTTGGCGACTGGCGAGCCGGCCGGGAATGGGTCGGCCTTGCTCGCGCGGTGGGTCACGTAGAGATCGCCGGTCTGGCCTCCGGTCGGGATCAGGGCGTAGTACATGGTGAGGCCGTCGCCGGTCAGCGTCGGCCCGCTCGCGGCACCGGCGGCATTGACCAGGGTGAGCGGCGTGGGGGTCCCGAACGGGCGCGATGGCGAGCTCCGCGTCGCCATGTACAGACCCGACACGCCGTCCCGGCTGCTCCCGAAGTAGATCGTCAGATCGTCGACGAGCTTGGCGCCCTGATCCAGGGCGGTGCTGTTGACCTCCGTGACCGGCATCGGCGTGCCGAACGGCTTGCTCGGATCGCAGCGCGCCACCGGCGCCGCATCGGGCGGCGCGTCGGGCGGCGGGCCATCGGTCCGCGCGTCGATCGTCGATGCATCGATCATCGCCCCGTCGATCGTCGCGTCCGGCGGGCCGTGGTGGGTGACGCCGCCGCAGCCGGCACCGGCCGCTAGACTACCGATCACGACCAAGATGCACGACGGATCACGCAGTCCGCGATTTCTCATTGGCAGTTATCTTTCGAGATATTCAAATAGACACTATCGATCCGCGGCCGTGAATACAAGGTGACGAATCCGGGAAACACCGGTGCCGACGGTGCCGACAACGTGAGGCGAACCTGGGCCGGCCCGGCGCCGCAATCGGCGGCAGGCGGCACCGGCGGTGGTGCCGGTGTCGGGGCAGCCCGCCCCGCCGGTCACGCGCCGGCTACTCGTAGACCAGCAGCAGCGGGCCGGGGAACAGCCACGACAGGCCCTCCCGCAGCCGATCGCGCCAGTTCTCCCAGTTGTGGCCGTCGCGGGCCTCGACGTAGCGCAGCTCCATGCCGGTCGCGGCGAGCATCGGCGCCAGCGACCGGTTCTCGTAGATCAGCGACTCGTACATGCCGCAGCTCATGAAGATCCGCTCGGACATCGCGATCGGGTTGGCGCGGTAGTGGTTCATCAGCGCGACGATCGGATCGAACAGCGGGCCACGGGCGTTGCGGTCGCCGATGTCGGTGAACGCGAACGAGCCCGACTGCAGGAGCAGCCGGCCGTAGAACCCGGGCTTGTACAGCGCGGTCGCCAGCGACGCGACCCCGCCGAAGCTCGCGCCCATCAGGCACCGGCTCTGCGGCCGGGCGTCGAGCGGCAGGGTGCGCTCCAGGTTGGGGACCAGCTCGTCGGTGAGGAACCGCGCGTGGCGCTCGTCGCCGGCGTACTCGCCGAGCCGGTTGGGCGACGTGGTCAGCGCCACGATCAGCTCGGGGATCTCGCGGCGGTGGATCAGGTTGTCGAGGATCGTGCCCAGGCTGGCGTAGGTCAGGTAGTCGTGGCCGTCGTGGACGATCAGCAGCGGGTAGCGCCGGGTCCGGCGGTAGCGCGCCGGCAGGTAGAGCGCGACGCCGCGCCGGCCGAACACCTGGCTGTCGAACCGGATCTCGTCGAGCGTGCCGCCGGGCGCCTCGGGATCGTGGGTGATCCACTCGGGCACGGTGTAGCCGGTGCCGTGCGCCACCGAGTTGGCGCCGAACGGGTCGCGCGCGCGGTTAGGATTCAGCGGATCCTCGATCCACTCGCCCTTGCCGCCGCGCACGACCTCCAGCTTGTACTCGACCCGCGACCCGGCGGGCAGCTCGAGCGACAGGTGCCACAGATCGGTGCCGTCGAGCCGCCGGAGCTGCTGCGACGCCGGCAGCCCGAACACCCAGTGCTTGAGGTGCACCGCCTCGGCCTCGCCGCGGTACACGAACGTGATCCACGCGCCCTCGACCACCGGGAATGCGTGGCCGGCGATGAACGCGTCGACCGCCTCGGTCGTGTGCGGGCCGGCGGCGAGCTGGTCGATCGCGCGCGGCGGCGCGGCCGGGACGGTCATGGCGACCACCCTGGCTGGACGTCGCCGCCGGGGTCGAGGCGCTGGGCGTCGACCGCGCGCACGGCGCGGCCGCCGTCGACCCAGATCTGCGCGCCGTGGTCGAGCGCGATGCAGGCGGCCGGCGCGTAGCGCCCCGCGAGCTCGCCGACGCGCGTCCGATCGTCGAGGTGCAGGCGCAGCCGGGGCTCGGGCAGGACGACGAGGTCGTTGGCGAGGCCGAGGCCGGCGTCGAACACCTCCGAGATCGCCTGGCCGTGCGGCGGATCGTCGTGGAACAGCACGACGCGGTCGGTCAGCGCCATCGCGCCGGCCGACCACGCGACGATCGGCCGGCCGCCGGCGAGCTCGGCGATGCCGAACAGCCGCAGCCGGTTGAGCAGCACCGCGACGTGGCCGCCGGTGATCACGATCGCGTCGGTCGGCTCGATCGCCCGGCGCAGCTCGTCGATGTGGCGGGCCAGGACGGGGCGCTCGCGCGGCCGCAGCGCGATCTCGAACCCGCCGTGGACCGCGCGGCAGCGCGCCAGGTGGTCGCGATCGATCGTCCGGAACAGCTCGAGCGATACCGCCTGCTCCTCGGCGACCAGCGCCGGATCCGCGCTGCGCACCCCGACCGCACGCGCGGCCTGCGCGGCGTGCTCGAGCCGCACGCGGTAGAACTCCTGCATCAGCTTGAGCTTGAGCTGGCGCGCCTTGTAGGCCTCGGCGAGCTCGGCGTCCTCGGCGAACACCTCCTCGCCGCGCGCGTGCAGGCCGAGCTCGACCACGGCCACGCCGGGATCGGCGACCACGCCGGGCTCGGCCTCGCGCTCCTGCCAGCCCGCGGCGATCCGCGCGGCCGGGCCCTTGACCCCGAGCTCGCGCAGCACGCGCGGCACCGATGGCTCGGCGTGCTGGGCACCGCAGAGGACGATCACAGGACATCCCGGAGCATGGGCAACGCGGCAACCATAGTCGATCGATCG
>DASWRS010000456.1:0-15812 GCA_036403075.1 Kofleriaceae bacterium | reverse complement strand
CTCAGAACGCCAGGACGACCGCGCCGCCGGCGGCGAGCGTGGCGCCGCCGATCGCGGTCATCGCGGCGTAGCTCGGCTGGTCCTGGCTGACGTAGAGCGCCAGGCCGGTGACGGCGGCGACCAGGCCGACCATGGTGACCGCGGCGGCGACCCGGTTGGTGTGGCGCTCGTGGGCGGTGACCTCGGCCCGGGCGCTGCCGACGAGCCGGTCGACCGCGGCGCTCTGCTCGGCGGCGTCGTCTGGCAGCTTGTCGGGGACGTTGTTCAGCACGTTGATCGCGGCCAGGGTGGCGTTCTTGGTCACCTCGCTGACGGTGCAGACGTCGCAGCGGTCCGATTCCTGCTCGACGACGCGGCCGGTGTCGGTGCGGACCAGGGTGACGACGTAGCCGAAGCTGGTGCCCGAGCCGGTGAGCGCGATCAGCAGCACGAGCTCGGCGCCGGATTGCTTGCGCAGCTCCGCGAGACAGCCGCCGATGACGCAGCCGTCGGTCCACCGGGTCGACCGCATCATCCAGGTCTTCATCTGCGCGCGGTTCTGGAGCCGGTAGCGCTTGTTGTCGATCTGGTCCTCGAGCGTGCGCTGGAAGCTGTCCTTGACGTCGTCCGACAGGCCCTCGACGCGGACCTCGAGGATGCCGACGCCGCGGCGGCTGTCGCTCGCGACCGGGGCCGGGCGCGCGCCGGTGCCGTCGGGGGCCGGGGCGGCCAGCGGCTGCTCGTCGTGGACCGAGGGCGCCGCGGGCGTGGGGGGCGGCCGGGAAGGCCCCGCGCTCGCCGCGCCGCCCACCAGCAACAGCACCGAGACCAGCCAGGCGCGGTTCACGCTTCGTCGACTTGGGTGATGAACTGCTTCATCAGTCCATCGATCATGAGGTTTCGATCGGTGAGCTGGTACTTGCCGTCGCGCCATCCGGACTGGACGTCGCCGTAGCGCTTCTCGTGATCGGCGATCAAGGCCCGGTAGGCGCCGACCTTCTTGATGATGTCCTTCTGGTTCTTGACGAAGTACGACACCATCGAGGCGGCGGCCGCGACGCCGAGCACCAGGCCGAGCGGGCCGCCGATCGCGTAGCGCAGCCCGATCCGCAGCGCGAGCAGGAGGCCGGCGCCGATCGCGACCTTGCGGGTGCCCGAGCCGTCGACGAGCGAGTCCTTGGCGAGCGCCAGCGAGGTCTGCCCCGCGGCGATCAGGAGCGCGATGAAGTTGCCCTTTCGCGTCGTCCAGCTGCGGTCGTAATACTCGCGGATCGCCTGCTTCAGGAACGCGTCCCACGTGGCGTAAAGCCCCTGGGCGTCCGCCGCGGTCTCCTTGGAAGGCTCGGCCACCTGGGTAGCTTACCACTCGGGTTTGACAGGGGTACCTCCGTCGCACAGATTCGAGGCATGACATTCACGAGATCCGCGCGGCTCGGCCTGGCGCTCGTCGTCGCGATGACCGCCGGCGGTGTGGCCCACGCCGATCTCACCGCCGGTCGTGACAAGCTGACTGCGGGCGACTACAAGGCTGCGATCGTCGAGCTCGGCAAGGTCACGGGCAAGGACCGGCCCGCCGCCCGGCTGCTGCTGGCGCGCGCGCAGCTCGCGACCGGCGACCACGCCGGCGCCGAGGCGACGATCGCGCCGCTGGCCCAGGGCAAGGATCCGCAGGCGGTCGAGGCCCGGCTGGTCTACGACGACCTCCGGCGGACCACCGGCCGGACCCAGGAGGCGCGCAGCGATCTCGAGCAGCTCGCCAAGGATCGGCCCGACGACCGCGCGGTCCGCACCGCGCTCGGCGAGGTCCGGCTCGCGCTCGGCGACGTCGTCGGCGCCAAGGCGCTGTTCGACGAGACGATCAAGGAGAGCGACGCCAACCAGCTCAACCTCGACGATCCGGTGCAGACCTACCAGCTCGCCGTCGCGGCGCGCTACACCTCGCAGTACCAGCTCGCCAACGACGCGTTCCGCGAGACCGTGAAGCTGCGGCCGCAGCTGACCGAAGCCGGCGTCGAGTGGGCGAGCCTGTTCCTCGAGAAGTACGCCGCGCAGCTCGCCGAGCAGACGCTCGAGGAGGTGTTCAAGGTCAACCCGAACGACCCCGAGGCCCACGCCGCGATGGCCCAGGTGATCGTCGAGACCCGCTACGACCTCGCCGCGGTGCGCCACCACCTCGACGCCGCGCTGGCGCTGAATCCGAAGAACGCCCGCGCGCTCAAGGTCCGCGCGTCGATCGAGATCGATCAGAACCAGTGGGACGCCGCCGGCAAGACGCTCGACGGCGTGCTCGCGGTCAACAAGGACGACGTCGAGGCGATCGCGATGAAGGCGACGATCGCGTGGCTGCGCGACGACACCAGGACGTACGACGCCGAGGTCGCCCGCGCGCTGGCGATCGATCCCGCCTACGCCGAGCTGTTCCGCATCGTCGCGCGCTCGGCGGTCCGCGAGCACCGCTACGTCGAGGCGATCGAGCTCGAGAAGCGCGCGGTCAAGCAGAAGCCCGACTTCTTCGAGGCGATGGCCGGCGTCGGCCTGGGCTACCTGCGGCTCGGCCTCGAGAAGGAGGGCCTCGAGTGGCTCGACAAGTCGTGGGCCGGCGATCAGTACAACGTCCGGACGTTCAACACCCGGACCTTGTTCAAGGAGACGATCCCCAAGGAGTACACGTTCGGGACCAGCAAGAACTTCCGGATCCGTTACCACAACGAGGAGAAGGCGGTGCTCGCGCGGTACCTGGAGCCGACGCTCGAGCGCGCGTTCGCCGACATGGTCCGGCGCTACGGCTTCACGCCGAAGACGCCGGTCACGCTCGAGCTCTACGCCGATCGCAACGACTACGGCATCCGCACCGTCGGCCTGCCCGACATCGCCGCGCTCGGGGTGTGCTTCGGCCAGGTGATCACCGCGATGTCGCCCGCCAACGGCGACATCAACTGGGGGATGATCCTGTGGCACGAGCTCGGCCACGTGTTCGCGATCCAGCTGTCGAGCTCGCGCGTGCCGCGGTGGTTCACCGAGGGCCTGTCGGAGTACGAGACGCTGATCGCGCGGCCCGACTGGCGGCGCGAGAACGACGCCGACCTCTACGGTGCGGTCGCCAACGGCGCGCTGCCGTCGATCGGCGATCTCAACTCCGAGTTCATGCAGCCCGACAGCAATGCCGTGGTCGTGGCCTATTACCAGTCCGCCGTCACGATCGAGTATCTGATCCAGACCTACGGCTTCCCCAGGATCGTCGATGCGCTCAAGCTGTTCGGCAAGGGCAAGGAGACCCCCGAGGTGCTGCAGGCGATCACCGGCAAGACGATCGCGCAGCTCGACACCGACTTCCACAAGTACCTCGACGTCCGGCTCAAGCCCTACGCCGGCACGTTCAAGCTGCCGACCCGCGGCTTCGACGATGTCACCAAGCTCGAGATCGCCGCCGACGCCGCGCCCCGGGACGCGCGCGCCCGGGCCCATGTCGCGCTCGGCTACTACTACGCGGGTGACGCCGACAAGGCGACCGCGGCGGCGAACGCGGCGCTCGCGCTCGATCCGAAGCAGCCGATCGCGCGCTACATCCAGGCCGAGATCGTGCTGCACCAGGGCGACCTGCCGCGGGCCAAGACCCTGTACCAGGGCCTGATCGCCGATGGCCACGACAGCTTCGACCTGCGCTCGCGCCTGGCCCAGATCGCCGAGGGCGAGCACCAGCCCGACCAGGTCGAGCAGCAGCTGTGCGCCGCCAAGAAGCTCGACCCCGAGCGCAGCTTCCCGTACCAGGAGCTCGCGCAGCGCTACGAGAAGGCCGGCCAGATGGCCAAGGCGCTGGTCGAGCTCGAGCACTTCACGTTCCTCGAGCAGATGGACCTCGCGCCGCTCAAGAAGCTGGTCGTCGAGTACGGCAAGCTCGGCAACTGGGCGAAGGTCCGGACCTACGGCGAGATGGCGACGTTCATCAGCCCGTCGGACCCCGACATCCTCGGCGGCCTGGGCCACGCGTACCTCGAGCTGCGCCAGCCCGCGAAGGCGCTGTTCAGCTATGACACGATGCTCTTGACCACGCCGCCGCCGCGCCGGCCGGCGCTGGTCCACCTCGGCCGCACCCGGGCGCTGATCGCGCTGGGCAAGGCCGCGGACGCCAAGGCCGCGCTCGCCCAGGCGATGCGGACCGAGCCCGAGAACGCCGAGGCCCTCGAGCTCAAGGCCAAGCTGAAGTAGGAGCCGCTCACACAGCGACAATTCCGGGCATTGCCGCTGCACCCGGCGAGCGGCCGTGGCTCGATGGAGCGATGAGCCAGACGGCGCGGCCGCGGACCCTGGCGGCGATGGGCGGTGCGTACGGCAACCTCGCGGCGCTGGCGGCGTGCCTCGACGACGCGCGGGCGTGCGGCGCCGAGCTGCGCGCGTTCCTCGGCGACTCGATCGGCTGCTGCGGCCACTCCGAGGCGGTCGTCGCGATGATCCAGGGCGGCTTCGACGTCTGCATCGCCGGCAACCACGAGCAGCAGGCGGTGGCGCGGGCCGAGACCTGCGGCTGCGGCTACAGCTCGCCCGACGACGAGGCGGTCAGCTGCGAGGCATTCCAGCTCGCGACCGCCGCGCTCGGCGACGACACGCGGGCGCTGCTGGCGACCTGGCCCGACCAGCGCATCGTCGAGCTCGCCGGCGGCCGCGTCCTCTTGTGCCACGGCAGCCCGGGCCACACCAGCGAGTTCCTCTACGAGGTCGAGCTCGACGACCTGCGGCTCGAGGCCTGGCTCGACGCCCACGACGTCCGCGGCTTCGTGTGCACGCACTCCGGCCTGCCGTTCGTGCGCGAGCTGCGCGGCGGCCGGTTCGCCGTCAACTGCGGCGTGGTCGGCAAATCGGATCACGACGGCGATCCCGCCGTGCACTACGCGCTGATCGAGCTGCCCGAGGGCCCGCCGCGGATCTCGATCCGCCGGGTCGTCTACGACCACGAGGCCTGGGCGCGGCAGATGGAGGCCGCGCAGATCTCGGCCGTGTTCGTCGAGCCGATCCGCACCGGCGTGTGGAACACCGGCGTCGCCAGCCTGCCGGTCGGCGAGCGCCACCGCCACCTGCGCGCCGGCGACCGCCGCCCCGCCGCGCCGGCCTGGCGCCCCGAGCTGCTCGACCCCGCGCAGTGGACCGGCCCGCTCGACCGCGCCCGCGGCCACGGGCTCGTCACCGACGCCGACATCGCCGAGCTCCGCGCGCTGCTCGATCCGGCGTTCCCGTGGTTCGCCGCGACCCGGCTCGCCGACTCGATCCACCTCCACGTCAAGGTCGCCGACGCCGACGCGCTGCCGCTCGCGGCCCTGGGCGGCACGGTCGAGAATGCCCGGCCGGGCTACGTCAAGCTGCGCAATCCCGGCGGCGTCAACCTGATCTTCTCGTCGATCCCGATCGCCGAGGATGACCTGCTCGACGCGCCGCGGCCGCCGCGGCCGTTCGTCGACCACTTCGGCATCGACCTGCGCCGCGAGCTCGGCGTGGTCCGCGCCGTGTTCGACGACGCGATCGAGCTCGCCCGGCGCGCCGGCTGGAGCCTCCGGTCGCAAGGCGGCCTCGGCCGCGCGGTGTTCTGCTGCCACGCCCAGGTCGCCCAGAAGCACTGGATCTATCCGCCCGCCGAGGGCACGCGCTGGGCGCGGCCGATCGAGCTGGCGTTCGGCCCGCTCGTGATCGGCCCCGAGATGAACGGCTGCGACCTGCGGCCGATCGATCCCAGGCACCCGTCCACGGGCATGCTGACCGCCTGCGCGCCGGCGGCGCACTGACTGGCCGGGTCAGACGATCGGCAGCGGGTTGTCCGGAAGCCGGACCTTCCAGGCCAGCCGGCGGTCGTGGGCGGCGAGGCGGAGCAGCAGGCTGCCGATGCCGGCGGCGCCCTGCATGTAGCCGGTGTACGACTGGCGCCAGAATGGATCGGCGCGGTTCTCGGCGTGGATCCACTCGAGGCCGCCGTCGGCGCGGCGGGTCGCCCGGCGCAGGAGGTCGGCGGCGAGGGTGTGGGCGAGCTCGGCGTAGCCGGGGTCATCGGTGAGCCGGTGCAGCGACAGGAGCAGCTCGGCGACGGCGGCCGAGCCGCAGCACTGGCCGACGTTGTCCCAGAACCCCGGCGTGCGGGCCTCGGGGATGCCGCTGTAGAGAATGCCATTGACGCTGCGGCGGAACCAGCTGGCCCAGGCCGGGTCGCCGGTGACGTGGTGGAGCTGGTGGAACAGCCGCGCGGTGCCGGCCGGTCCGTGGCAGTAGCCGAGGTAGTAGCGCTCGGTGCCGTCGGGGATCCGGTGCGGGATCAGGCAGACGTCGCCGTCGGTGTGCGCGAGTGACAGCAGGTGGCGCGCGCCGGCGAGCGCGGCGTCGAGGTAGCGGCCGTCGCGCGTGACCTCGTAGAGCCGGGCGAGCGCGAACGCGATGCCGGCGGTGCCGTGCGAGAAGTTGGGGTACTCGGCGGTGTCGCCCGGCATGCTGAGCCAGCGGCGGCCGGGCGGCGCGTCCTGGGCGCAGGCGAGCAGGCCATCGCCCAGCGCGATCGCGAGCGCGCGCGCCCGGGGGCCGGCGAGCGGCAGCAGGGCGACGATCACGCCGGCGTTGCCGAACATCATGTCGACCGCCGGGTAGGCGACACCGCCGCCGGAGGTCGGCGCCGCGGCATGCTCGAGCCGCGCGATCGCGTCGTCGATCCAGCCGGCGATGCGCGGATCGGGGGCGTCGGCGGCGAGCGCGGTGAACACCGCGGTGTGGCCGGCCGGGCCGCCGTACAGGCCGATCTCCGTGATACCCGGTTCGCGGGGCGACGTCGCCGCGATGTGCGCCGCGCCCGCGATGGCCTGGTCGAGTGCGGCGCGCTCGCCGGTGGCGCGATGCAGCTCGAGGAAGAACACCACGGGCCCGGCGGAGCCGTGGTACAGGCCGAGATCCGTGCTGCCGGGCTCGTCGGGCGACTTGCGCCACGACAGCCCGTGCGGCGTCTCGACCGCGAGGGCCCGGAGGAAGCGCGCGGCGGCGCGTGCGTGCTCGAGGTAATCGGCGGCCGCGGCGGCCGGACGATCGAGGTGCGCACGGGGCCGGCCCCGGGTGCATGCGGCGAGCACCGCGCCGGAGATGCCGGCGAGCACGAGGCGGCGATCAGGGCGCATGGCCGGCCCGCGAGACACCGTCGACGAACTCCTCGACGTACACGGCCTTGCCGTCCCTGTAGACGGTGAGCGTGCCGTGCATGCGGTTGTTGCGGAAGTGCTCCTCGAGCCGGGAGCCGTCCGCGCCGTAGCGGGTGAGCAGGCCATCGAGCTGGCCGTCCACCGAGGCGCCGGTCGCGCGGAGCCTGCCTCCGGGGTCGAAGGCACGCCATTCGCCGTCGAGGCGACCGTCGCGGTAGCGGCCCTCGAACATCTTCGTGCCGGTGTAGTCGTACTCGAGCCACGTGCCAACGGGCCGGCCGGCGGCGTAGCTGACCTCGAGCCACGGCTTGCCGTTGTCGTGCCAGGCGCGCCAGGCGCCGTCACGCAGCCCGCGGACGTAGCGGCCGCGCAGGTGCGGCGAGCCGTTGGCGTGGAACAGCGCGTAGTCGCCGTCGAGCACGCCCGCCGCGTAGCGCCCTCGCTCCGCGAGCTGACCGCGCGGGAACCGGCGCTCGAACGGCCCGCTGCGCACGCCGCGATCGTCCCGGCACCAGGTCTCGACGCCGCGCAGCGTCGTGCGGCTCGCCGCGGACAGGCCGGCAGGGCACGCGAAGGCGGTGCGTGCGGGCGACGGCGGCGCCTGCCCGGTGCTCGCGGCACACGCGGTCGCGACGACGACGGACAGGGCGCACCTCACCGGACGTCGAAGCTATCGCATTCCGCGCATGCGCGGCTGCCGCTGGACGCTGCAGGGCATGTGGTCACCGCGCGGCTCTGCAGCGCCGTTGCAACGGATCGCCGCGGCGCCTGCCGTGCGACTGGTGCGCGGTGGTGTCGCCTTGGCGTCGCAGCCGTGATGGAGCTGGCGTGACGGAGAGCGCGCTCACCGGGTGGAGCTCGAGCGGTGAGGCGTGGTGCGCCCCGGCGATCCTGATCGCGCCGGCGTCGCGATGGAGCTGGCATGACGGAGAGCGTGCTCACCGGGGTGGAGATCGGGCGGTGAGGCGTGGTGCGGTTGCAACGGATGGCGGCGGCGCCTACCGTGCGATCTGGTGCACCGTGGAGTGGTCCTATCGATGCGGCTGATCGCAACGGAGCTCGCGTGACGGAGATCGCGATCACCGGCGTGGAGCTCGTGACCGCGCGCGGCGGGGTGGCGGACCTCGCCGGCGACGTGCCGCCGGTGGTGATGCCGTGGCACGGGGCGCGGCGCTACCGGCCACTCCGGGGCGTGACCGTGGTCGGCCGGGCGCGGCTGGCGGCGGCGCTCGAGGCCGTGCTCGGGGCGTGCGGCGGCGCGAGATCGTTTGTCGCCGCGTCGTGCAACGGCAACGCGGCGAGCTGGCAGCCCGAGGACTGGCGGGACAGCTTCGCGTGGGGCGCCGGGCCGGTGGCGAGCGCGGCGTGCGCGTCGGGGATGCAGGTGAAGCCGTGGCCATCATTCACCGCGTACAGCAGCGTCGCCAGCCCGGCGATCCACGCCGCGCCAACCACCCGGCGGTACAGCGCGCCGACCAGCGCCGCCAGCGCCGCCATCCACAGCACGCTGTGCAGGTGCATCCAGGCCTCGCCGCCGCGCTCGAACGCGGCAAACTCGGCATGGTGCGTGAGCGCCGCGAGCGGCCGCAGGTAGCGCCAGCGCAGCTGCGGCGCCGCCCACCACGACAGCTCGCCGCTCGCCATCGCCGCGCGGACGTCGTCGGGCCGCTCCGGGTCGGCGAACTCGAACAGGTGCCGCGCCGAGCGCTGCGCCGACCAGCCCTCCATCACCCGCGCGCGGTACAGGTGATCGTCGATCTCGACGCCGTTGCCGAGCGATGGCAACGTCAGCAGGAACGCGAGCAATGCGCCGACCACCGGCATCCAGCGCGAGGCCAGCGCGGTATTCACCATCCAGCCGGAACTCTACTTCGTCGCGGCGGTTCGGGGCAGCGATCTCGCGCCGGCGGGTCCGATCCCGTGATCCGCGCCGAAATCGTCCGGCGGTCCGTCGGAACCTGCGGGCCACGAACGCCTACCGCACGAGGCCCCAGACCGGCCGGGGGAGACGCCATGACCACGACCACGACCACGAACGTAGGCGGATGTACGTCGAGCTTGCCCGGAGGAGATGCCGTGCGTGAGCCAACCTTTCACATCCTGCTGATCGGGGCGGACGGCTACTTTCCGAACCGGCTCTCCAACGGCGGCAGCTATCGCTCGCTCGGCGGCTGCGCCGGCGACGTGAGCCGCGTGAAGGCAGCGCTGGAAGCGCGGCTCGGTGGGCACCGCCGCGTGTTCACCACGCTGGTCGCGCCCGCGGGCGCCCGCGGCGAGCCCACCGGCGATCCGGCGTGGTGGCCGACCGCGGCCAACATCCGCCGCGAGCTCGGGGCGATCGCCGAGCGGGCGCAGCCGGGAGATCAGGTCTACCTCCATTACTCCGGGCACGGCGGCCGGGCCGTCACGGCGTTCAAGGAGCTCAAGGGCAGCGAAGGCATCGACGAGACGCTCGTGCCGATCGACATCGGCCGGCCCGACAGCCCCGGCGGCGACACGCGCACCCGGCCGGAGCGCTACATCCGCGACGTCGAGCTGGCGCTGTACCTCGATCGCCTGGCGCAGAAGGCCGATGGCGACCGCCGCGTCACAGTCACGCTGGTGTTCGACAGCTGCCACTCCGGGGGCGCCACGCGCGGCCTGGGCGATCTGGCGAGGCGCTCCGCCGTCGGCGGCCCGGCGAGCACCGGAGACGCGGCCGGGACGCTCGATCGCCACGACCTGCCGGCCCACGGCGCGTACAGCGCCGAGCAGGTGGCGCGCATGGTCGAGGCACACCTGCGGCTTCGCGCGTCGGCGACGCGCTCGGCCCACCCCGCCGCGACCAGCTGGTTGCCGGAGGCCCGCGGCTACGTCCTGCTCGCCGCCTGCCGCGACATCGAGTCCGCGGTCGAGGCGTCGATCAACGGCCGGCCGCGCACCGGCCTGCTCACCGACGCCCTGCTCGAGGCGCTCGACACGCTGCGCGGCGACCAGACGTGGAAGACGGTCTACGATCGGATCCTCGCTCGCACGCGCCGGCTGATGCAGTCGCAGACTCCGCAGCTCCTCGGCGACATCGGCCGCCACGTGTTCGGCGTCGACCTCGCGCCGATCGCGCACACGCTCGCGGTGACCGCGGTCGATCCCGAGGCCCGCACCGTCACCGTCACCGGCGGGCTCGCGCTTTCGGTCGTCAGCGGCACCGAGCTCGGCATCTACCTCCCCGGGACGACCGACTTCTCGCTCGCCGGCAGCCGCCTCGCCCTCGCCACCGTCGTCCACGCCGATCCGCTCGAGTCCCGGGCAAAGCTCGACGACAGCGCCGATCCGCGCACCATCGACGTCGGCGCGCCGGTGGCGATCCACGCCCTGTCGTTGCGGCACAAGGTCGAGCTGCTCCCGCGCACGGATCTGTCGTCGAGCACGCTCGCGAGGCAGGAGGCGCTGCTCGCGGCGCTCGCGCGCACGATCGAGCTCGAAGGCAATGGCTTCCTGGAGGTCTGTCCCGCCGGCACGACACCGGATTATCAGGTCGCGCTGTCGAGCGACGGCCACTTCGAGATCTGCGATCCGCAGGGCAAGCCGTTTCCGTACCTCGAGCCGCGGATCAAGATCGGCGATCCGCGCGGGCACAACGCGGTCGTGGCCCAGCTCCGCCGGCTGGGGCGATACCACACCGTGCTCCAGATGGAGGAGCCGACGTCGGACCTGCGGGATCAGCTGCGCGTCGAGCTGCTGGTCGCGCCGCCCGGCTGGCAAGGCAACGCGCCGCCTGCGCCCGACGGAGGCACGCCGGCTCCGTATCAAGGTGACGCGTACACCGTACCGACCCAGACCTGGATGTGGCTCCGGCTCACCAACCTGCAGCCCAGCGCGCCGCTGAACGTGGCCATGCTCGACCTCAACCGCAAGTGGGAGATCGAGCTGATCATCCCGAATCCACAGGAGCTGGGCGGCAAGAAGTACGAGTCGATCGCGGATCAGCCGCGCACGTTCGCCTTCAAGATGTACACGCCGGTGCCCGAGGCGATCGACGTCCTCAAGCTGTTCATCTCGGACGGCGACGTCGACTTCCCCGCGCTCGTCACGTCGGTGGCGCAAACCCGGAGCGCCGCGCGCGGCGCCGCCAACGCGCTCGGCCGCCTGATCGACGCGATCAACGCGACCGAGCGCCCGCGGACGCGCGAGGTCGCGACGGCGCAGTCGACCTCGTCGCCGTGGACGGTCGTGGAGCTCCGGATGCGCACGCTCCAGAAGCCGCCGTCGCCGCCGCCGTCACCGTCCTGACCAGCGGCGCTTCCCGGCTGGCGCGCGCTTCCCGGCTGGCGCGCGCTTCCTGGCCGACGCGCGCTTCCTGGTGGCCGTCTCGGGGCCTTGCGTCGCCGCCGCGCCTCCGACCTTCGCCCGCGCCGCACCTCCCGCCTTCGCCGGCGCCCCGCCTCCGGCCTTCGCCGCGGGGGGTGTGCTCCTTGGCGCCACGGTCGCCGCAGTACTGCGCTTCATCGCGCCCTTGGGCGACGCGCGCACCGGCGTTGCGGCACGGCGCGTGCGCTTCGCGGCCGGCGCCGCCTCGCCTGCGTCGTACGCCGCCACGAGCTCCTTCGGCGCCTGGCACCGCCACGCCTCCGTGATCACCTGCCGCAGCTCGGCCTCGGTGAGCTCCGGCAGCCGGACCAGCACGGCGGGAAAGCCGTTGTAGTGCGGCTCGGTGAAGAACCTGTCCGAATCCGCGGCGAGCAGCGACGCCTTCTCGATCTGGTTGGCGACTCGCGCCGCGATGACCTGGGGCTGCGGCACCCGCGGCTTCTTGGGCTGGATGCGCTCCTTCCACACCCACACGTAGCCCCTGGCCTTGCCCTTGTTCTCGACCGAGAACGCGAAGCCCTCGGTCGCGGCGATCGTGCCCGGGAGCGCCAGGGCGATCCGCCGTACGTCGCCCTGGTTGGCCATCGCGCCCAATGTACCAGTGGCCGCGCCGACACCGCAGCACCGGTGTACTGTCCGCCACCATGTCGCAGACCCCGACCCCCCAAGCGCCCGGTTATGGCATGTCGATCGACCTCGAGACCGCCCGCAAGGTCGCCGCGGCCGCAGCGGCCGAGGGCCGCAGGAACGGCTGGACAGTCGCCGTCGCGATCGTCGATACCGCAGGCGAGCTCGTCTACTTCGAGCGCATGGACGACACCCAGGTCGCCAGCGCCAAGATCAGCCAGGACAAGGCGCGCACCGCCGCGCGGTTCAAGCGGCCGAGCAAGGCGTTCGAGGAGGGCCTGGCCGGCGGCCGCCTCGCCATCCTCGGCCTCGACGGCGCCACTCCGGTTGAAGGCGGCATCCCGCTCATTGTCGGCGGCAAGGTCATCGGCGCGGTCGGCGTCAGCGGCGTGACCTCGCAGCAGGACGGTATCTGCGCCCAGGCCGGCGCCGACATCCTCGGCAAGTAGCCGCCCCGCGACCGGGCCACCCGGTTTGCCGCCATGGTCACATGGCGTACGGCGTCAGATGGCCCTGCTAGGCTTGCGCGATGTTACCCGAGATCGCTCCGCTCGCAGGAACGTCGACGTCGCCCGGCGCTGCCGATGGTGTCCTCGCGGTGCTTCGCGGCGACCGGCTCGCCGTGATGCTGTTTGGCAGCCATGCGCGCGGCGACGCCCATGCGGACAGTGATATCGACATCCTGCAGCTGGTGGAGCGATGGCGCCCTTCCTACGCGATCGGGCGGCTCTCGATCTCGGTGTACACGTATGACCACCTGCTCGCGCTCTCGCGTGCCGGTAGCCTGTTTGTCTTGCATCTGGCGGCAGAAGGAAGGTCGCTGGAGGATCACAGCCAGCGACTGCGTCGCGTGCTCGAGGCCTACCGCGCACCCGCTTCGTACACGCGGGCTCGCACCAACCTGCGGCGTGCGTCGTCCGTGCTCGCCGTCGATCGCGTGGGATTTCAACGCAACCCCACCGGGTTCTTGCGAGTCGCCTTCTACTTGCTGCGCACCGCGCTCTACGTCCGGTGCGTTGAGCTGGGGCCGCCCGTGTTCGCGATGCGACAGGTCGCGCTGCGGCTACGGCGGCCCGAGATTACCGAGATCTTCGAGCGTCGAGGTCGCACCACGTTCGATGCGTTCGAGGAAGTACGCTCGCTCGTGTATCGCGAGGTCGGAGCCGACGGAATCAACGAGTTCGGCAGCCTCGAAGCGCTGAGCGTGGGACTCCACGTCGCGTGTCCGATCGCCAGCCGGCTCGCCTTGAGGCTGCTCGCCGGTAGCGAGCGCGTCGAATACGACAGCACGTTGTTCGACTGGTCGCACGATGAATGAGCGGGCCATCATCGTCGGTGACATTCACGGGGACGCTCGCCGGCTCGATGCCATGCTGTCCACGCTCGATCTCCAGGACCGCAAGCTCGTCTTCGTGGGCGACTACATCGACCGGGGGCCCGACAGCCGCAGCGTCCTCAGCATCCTCTGCGATCTCAAGCGAGCACTCGGTGATCGGGTGGTATTCCTCGCCGGGAATCACGACCTCGCGTTTCTGCGCTACCTCGAGGACGGCGATCTGGCGCGGTTCGCCGCCTTCGGCGGCATCGCGACGTTGCGCTCGTACGTAACCGCGCCCGTGGGCGACGTCCTCGCCACCATGCTCGCTGCTATACCGTCCGAGCACGTCGCGTTTCTCGAAGCCCTCCTGCCGGCATGGAATCACGGCGACTGGCTGATCTCCCATACCGGGCTCGATCCGGAACATCCCGACGATCGGTCGATGGCGGCGATGGCCGAGCGCTCTCATCCGGACATGTTCCAGCAGGCGCTCGACCGCATGGTGGTGTGCGGTCACTACGTGCAGCGAGATCGAACGCCGACGATCACCGATCGCCTGATCTGTATCGACACCGGCTGCGGCACGGTGGGCGGCCCACTGACCGCGTTGCTGCTCCCGGAGCGCTCCATCCTCCAGACCTGAGTTTCTCATGACGACGCCAGAGATCGCTATTCGTGAGTTGCAAAATGCCAGGCACGACGCACTGACGATCTTCACGGTTCATTATGCCTGCGAGAGCTGGCACGAGGCGAAAGATCGCCCCGTCGGTATTTCATGCATCAGCTTGGTCGACGTCAACAGCGGCAGCGAGATGACGTTCTCCGTCACGGATCGCAAGGCCGACAGCGAGCTGTACGTGCTGCAGAGCTTCTTCGAGTTTCTGCGCCATCACAGCGACGGGCGAGTCCTGCACTGGAACATGAACTCGTCGGATTTCGGCTTCCGGGCAATCGAGAATCGCTACCGATTCCTCGATGGTGCTTCGCCCGTCAAGCATCCCAGCGAGCGCCTCTACGACCTCGACGACCTGATCGCGAGTCGCTACGGCAAGGGTTATGCCGATCATCCCAAGCTCATCAACATCGCAAAGATCAACGAGTACCATACTCGCTACTTCCTGAATGGCGGAGACGAGGCCGCCAAGTACAAGTCGGGAGAGCACGGCGATATTCGTCGCTCGGTTGCCGAGAAGGCGCGCCTCCTGGCATTTCTCGCCAAGCGCCTGCTCGATGGCACGCTTCAGACCAAGGGCAGCGGCCCGTACCTGCCGTTCGCCGGGGCGCGCATCGATTCAGTCAAGACGGTGATCGAACTGGGCGAGCGTTTCCTCGACGTCAGCCGTCAACTCGCAAGGCGGCACGGCGCCCGGCCGACGCTGCAGGTAAACGACGAGTACGACGCGCAGGATCTATTGCACGCCCTGCTGCTCGTGTTCTTTCGGGACGTCCGAGCCGAGGAATGGACGCCCTCCTACGGCGGTGGCAGCAAGCGCATCGACTTCCTGCTGCCGGAATACCGGCTGGCCGTGGAGCTCAAGCACTCGCGCTCGTCGATGACTGCCAAGAGCGTAGGCGATGAGCTCACCGTCGACATCGCAAATTACAAGCAGCATCCGGCGGCCTCGCACCTGGTCTGTCTGGTCTTCGACCCGGCCGGCCAGCTCGCGAACCCCCGCGGGCTCGAGCGCGATCTCACCGGATTTCGCGACGGTCTGAACGTGACGGTGCGCATCTTCGATCGTTAGCTCCTGGCGCCGACCGGCGCGGCAAACGAGGCGAGCTCGGGAGGGAGTGGCCGCTCGGGCTTCTCGGATCCGGCGCTCCGTGAAGGCGTCGCTCCCCTGGGGGCGTCGGCAGCGGATCGATGCGCCACCGTCGGGCGACCGATCCGCACGTCGCGATACGGCATCGCTCGCCTCGGGGTCAGCTGCGCCATGCTCGTGGCCGTGCCGTAGGGCTGCACGGCCGACGGCGGGGCCGACGGCGCCGCGTGATGGCCAGGTTCGCCGCGCGCGGCCGCGCATTCGGCCGCGGACGGTGCGAGCATGCCGGCCATGTGGAGATATGCCCTGGTCTGCCTGCTCGCCAGCTCCCCCGCTTTTGCCGCACCGACGCTGATCAAGGCTGCTCACCTGATCGACGGCGTCTCGGACCGGCCGCGCGACGGTGTCGCCGTGCTCGTCGACGGCGACAACATCGTCGCGATCGGCGCCGCCGCCGACCTGGCCGCCAGCCACCCCGGGGCGCGCGTGATCGACCTCGGCAACGCCACGCTGCTGCCCGGGCTGATCGACGCCCACACCCACGTGTTCCTCAACGACGACGTCGGGCCGGGCGTGTACGACGCGATCCTGCTCAAGCACTCGGCGCCGTACCGCGCGATC